>JAHFDS010000010.1 GCA_023248855.1 Myxococcales bacterium | reverse complement strand
ACGAGGGTCGTGACGGGACGACGAGGTTGTGGTCGAGCACTTGTGCGTCGAGGAAGAGGATCCCTAGGTCCGCGCCCATCTCGTCGGGTGTCTCCAGCGGATCGCAGTTGAAAGTCGGAAACATCTGGGCTGCGCTCGTGATCCGGAAGGTCGAAGCGTCCGAGAACCCCGTGATGTCGTTTCCGATCTGCACCTTGATCGGGAAGGTCATCTGCCCGGTGTTGTCTTCGTCGTTGCATACGCAGTGGCGTGCGGTCAACACCGCCGTCGGTGTGATCAACGTGCCGGTACACATCGCCGTGTTGCCGAGGAGCCGTACGACGACGTTGGCTTGGGGCGTGCCGACGTCGTTGGCGGCTCCAGAGAGCGCGTCGCTACGCGTCTGCACGGCTGCCGCCGGTTTGGGGGCTGCCTCCTCGGCCGACCCCCCGCAGCCGATTGCGAACGAAAGCAGGAAAGGGAGCGCACGGGAACGTCGCATGGTGATACCTCCGGGGGGGTGATGAAGGGTCAGGACGCGGGCTTCGGCGACGGGCTGTCACATGCGCGACAGGCGCAGGTCGTCGACCTGGATCCACGAGTCGCCCCCTGGGCCCCAGTAGCCGACGAACGGCCGCACTGCCGCCGCGCAGCGCGTGAAGACGGGCACGTCCAGGTACGTGTACGCGCCGAGTCGCTGGAACGGGACCTCGCTCAGGACCTGGTTGGTCGCCGCGTCACGCACGCCGAAGTAACCCGCGGTCACGTTCGGCGAGCTCCTCACCCACCCGCTGAACCGGAAGTAGCAGTCTTCGGTCGGCACCGGCACGTACTGCGTGATCGCTTGCCAGCCTGTGTCGCGCGTCCAGGCGAACCCGTTGTTCGCGCCCGCGAGCTGGAAGCCGAGGTTGAGATCGATGCCGGTGATCGCGCCCTCCGCGTTCCACGGCCAGCCAATCGCGCGGCTGCGTTGCCACTCGAAGCCCGCGTCGAGCAGGTAGTTCTCGTCGTTCGACCAGTTCACGCCGATCCCATCCGCGTCGAAGGGGAACGGGTTCACCAGCAGGCGCGTCCGCGTGCTCGAGCCGTCGGTCCAGCGCAGCGGCGGAGTCACCTGGCCGCTCGTGTAGAACGCGTTGCCGCCCTCGACGCCGTCGGGCGCCGACAGCAACAGGAGGGGTGTCTCGCCGCGGCCGAGCCCGCGGGCCTCGAGGTGGTAGTCGTTGCGCCCGGCGCCGTAGCCCCGGACCGAGATCACGACGTTCGCCGCGACCGACGTGGAGAGCTCGCAGCGCTCGGTCGACGTCCAGGAGGTCGACGCGCAGTCCCACGTGTTGGTGTCTGGCTGGCCGTTCCAGCGCACGTACAGGTCCGCGTCGCCGGCACCCGAGAGCGTGACGACCAGCCGCTGGCCGGCCTGCACGTTGAGCGACGAGAAGTGATGCCACTCACCCTGCCGGACGCGGCTGTTGCGGATCATCGTGTCGCGCTCGACCGGGACGCGGTCGGGGCCGAGGTTCACGCGCCAGACTGCGAGCCCGCTGCCGGTCGTGTCCTTGTCGTGGTGATTGCCGTAGCGCCCGGTCGTCCGCGTGCGGTACTCGGCGAGGAAGAACTCGTTCGTGCCACGCGACTCGTCGTAGAGCAGGATGACCTCCTCGTAGGCGAACTGCGGCACCGCGACGGCCGGCGGCAGCCAGTCCCAGTTGCTCCAGCGGACGTCGACGATGCGCGGACGGAGCCAGCCCAGCGCCATCTTGTTCCACGGATCGAGGTGAAACGTCGTGGTCGAGCTCGTCTTCGATGGCCCCATCAACGAGACGCTGTCGTCCATCCCCGTGGTCACGCCGTAGAGGTCGGTCGGCGTCCCGAGCGTGTGCATCGCCTCGTGAGCCAGGTACGTGAAGCCGGGATTGCCGACACCACCGAAGATGCCGACCGGCGCGCACACGGGCTTGGTCGATCGCTCGAAGGTATCGCAGCGAGCCCCGCGCGAAGCGCCCCACGGACCAGTGGGTCCGGTGTCCGCGTTGTCGTGGACGACGACGAGCAACTCGCCGGCGCCGATCTGTCCATCTCCGTTCTTGTCGAACTGGTCGAGGCTGCGCGCTGGATTGCGTGCGAGCCACTGCGTGAGGGCCGCGTTGCGAAGCACGCGCATGCGCTCCTCGAGCGGAAGCGCGCGCTCCGCGTCGGGACGGTCGGTGCGGTACGTTCCCTCGTCGACGAGCCACGCGCGACCGGACGAGTTCTCCCAGACGTAGCCGTACAGGTTGGGAGTGCGGCTTCGATCGAACACCATGTCGCGGAGCTGTTGCTCGGTCAGCGGCGCCACGATCTGGGTGTTGTTCGAGTTGACGCCGGGACCGTAGACGCCGTACACGGCGATCGTCGGGATCGCACCGAGCACCTCGAACCGGCCATAGCCGAACTGCTCGAGCGACGCCAGCTCGGACGACGATGTCGAGATCTCGTTCGGTTCGGGCTCGTCGGGGGCGTGGACGCAGCTCACGAGCGAGGTGGCCGGGAGGGAGGCAAGCAGGAGCAGGGGCAAGGCGGTGATTCGCATGACCGCGCTCTGAGCAACCTCCAGGCCATGCGTCGACCACAGGATTTCAACCGGATGCAGGCTCGGATCCGGGCTACTGGGACGACCCAGGACGTCCTCGAGACAGATCGACTACTGCCGCTCGTCAGAAGCTCGACCACCTTTGAACCTTGGCGAGAAATCGTCGAAGGCGATGCGTGCGGCACTCGCGAGCGCGGAGCGCGAGCAAACGAGACACCTAAACAGTCTCACCTGGAAGGTGAGAAATCAGCTGGTTCGAAGAGCGCAGCAGGTGTTTGTCTTGAGCACACTCCGCGTGCGCGAGTGCTGCGGTCAGCTGGCACCCGAAGGATCCGCCGTGGTTGGGGCGCGTCCTGCCCCGCCCGCCTCATTCCTGCCCGCGTCGATCGATCCCGAGCTGGGTCAAGAGTCGATAGAACTGCGATCGATGAAGGCCGAGCTGACGGGCGGCCGCCGACAGGTTCCCCTCGTGGTCGGCGATCGCTTGCTGGATCACCTCGCGCGTCAGCTGCCGACCCGGCTTCGCCGGCGCCTGCGAGAAGCCCGCACCGGGATCCAGGTGGTTGTCCCGGACGGCGTCCTTGCCCTGCTCACGGGCGAGCGTCGCCGCACGCTCGGCGGCCGCGAGCAGCTCGCGCACGTTGCCCGGCCAGGCCCGAAGCAAGCACGCCTCGACCAGCTTCGCGTGCGGCGTGAGCGCCGGGGCGACCCGCGCGATCGCGAATGACAGCAGCCAGGGAATGTCCTCACGGCGATCGCGCAAGGCCGGCATCTCGATCTCTTCGCGCGCGATCCGATAGAAGAGGTCGGCGCGGAACCCCCCATCCTGGACCGTAGCCCGCAGCTTTCGCATCGTGGCGAAGCAGAAGCGCGTCGAGACCTTGATGGGGCGCGCCGCACCGAGCGGCAGCACCTCCCGGGTCTCGAGCACGCGCAGCAGCTTCGGCTGGACGAGAGGATCGAGCTCGCCGATCTCGTCGAGGAAAAGGGTGCCGCGATCGGCAGCCACCAGGTAACCATCGGCCGGCGCGTCGGCGCCCGAGTACGCCCCCTTGACGGCCCCGAACAGCAGCCGCTCGGCGACACCGTGCGGGATCGTCGCGCAGTTCACGGCGAGCAGCTCGCCCCGTCGCGCCGGGCCGGCGTCGTGAAACGCCCGCGCTGCGCGCTCCTTGCCGGTGCCGGTCTCGCCGGTGATGAGCACCGTATCCTGTGTCTGGGCGGCACGCTCGACGCGCGCGAGCGCGGCGCGGAGCGTCGGCCCAACGACGCCGTGCCCATCCATCGTGACGCCACCGGCGAGGCCGCGGGTGTCGCCGACGACCGCGAACACCGTGCAGCCTACGCGCACCACGCACGGCAGCTCGACGACGGTGTCGGCGACCCGATGGCCGTTGACATAGGTCCCGTTCCGGCTGCCGAGGTCGCGGACCCGCAGCTTCCCGCCGGTGAGCGTGACCTCGGCGTGCACGCGCGACGACTGCTCGTCCTCGGGCAGGTCAGGATCGGGCAGCCGGCCCAGGATCGTGCCGCCAGCGCGGATCGGGACCGGTCGGAACGCAGG
This sequence comes from Myxococcales bacterium, assembly GCA_023248855.1. GTDB lineage: Bacteria > Myxococcota_A > Polyangia > JAHFDS01 > JAHFDS01 > JAHFDS01. Next base: position 54,635 of record JAHFDS010000010.1, on the reverse strand, counting down.
CCGCGAGCCCACGAAGACGCCGATCGCCGCCGGCGCCGCGTCCGGCGCGCGATCGCTCGACGGCGGCGCGTCGAGGGTAGGTTGGCCGCGCCGCACCCAGCCATGCTATCCGAAGGCGATGGGAGGTGATAAGCCCACCATCGGGGTCTCCACGACCAACGGATCTCGCGATGAGCGCGCCGGCTCAAGTCGCGCACGCTCGACCGTGTTCGAACCCGGACATCTCCTCGGCCTGCGCTATCGGGTGGTTCGCTTCATCGCGCGGGGCGGGATGGGCGAGGTCTACGAGGTCGAGGACCTCGAGCTGCACGTCGTGATCGCTCTCAAGACGATCCGCCTCGAGCGGGCGCACGACCGGCGCCACATCGACCGGCTCAAGCGCGAGATCCTGCTGGCGCGGAAGATCACCCACCCCAACGTCTGCCGGGTGTTCGACGTCGGGCACCACGTCCACGACGACGTCGAGATCGCGTTCCTGACGATGGAGCTGATCGACGGCGAGTCGCTCGATCGGCGCCTCGCCCGCCTCGGACCGATGTCCGTGGTCGAGGCCCGACCGATCGTCGCGCAGCTCGCCGAGGCGCTCGAGGCCGCGCACGCCGCGGGCGTGATCCATCGCGACGTCAAGAGCGCGAACGTCCTGCTCGTTGGCGACCCGCCGCGCGTCATCGTCACCGACTTCGGCCTCGCGCGACCAAGCGACGACGGCGAAGCCTCCGTGACCACCGACTTCGCAGGCACGCCGGCCTACATGGCGCCCGAGCAGATCACCGGCGGGCCGATCAGCACCGCCGCCGATGTCTACGCCCTTGGGGTGACGGTATTCGAGATGGTTGCCGGTCACTGCCCGTTCGAGGGGGTGAATCCGCTCTCGGTCACCGTGAAGAAATGCCAGGAGCCCGCGCCCCCTGCGCGATCGACCGTGCCGGACCTCGACCGGCGCTGGGACGCTGCCATTGCGCGGTGCCTGGAGCGAGATCCAGAGCGCCGGTTCGCCTCCCCGCTCGCGTTCAAGGCCGCCCTCGATGCCGACGCTCCGATCGTGCGGAGGCGGCGCGGGCGCGCCCTCGCAGTGGTCGCGGCGCTCGCGGTCGGCCTCGGTGTCGGCGCGGCCTCTCGCGTGAGCCGCCGGGCCCCAGTGGAGCCGTTCCGGACCGCCTCCGGGCGCCTCGCGTTCAGCGTCGGAGGACCGGGCGTGGAGATGATCGAGGGTCTTGCCTTCGACGACGCGCGCAACCTGTATCTTGCAGGCCACGCGTCAGCGGGCTTCGAGTTCCGCGGACACTCGGTGCCAGCTTTTGGACGGTCGAGCCGGATGAGCTTCGTCATCTCGATGGCCCCAGATGGCTCCGTACGCTGGGTGCGCACGTTCGGCGGCGACGACGACATGCAGGTGAACTCGCTGGCGCTGAGCCCCGACGGCCGGGTGGCCATCGGGGGGCGAATCCACGGGCCCACCGAGCTCGGCGACCGCATCGTGCGACCCGCGCTCCACAACGACGGGGTGGTGCTCATGCTCGATCGAGACCGCGGCCATCTGCTCTGGGCGTGGCAGCTCGGTGCCAGCGGCCGCGGCCAGCTCAGGCACGTCGCGTTCGCGCCCGACGGCTCGCTCGTGGTCGCAGGCGACTACGCCGGCAGCACCGAGCTCGGGGGCATCCGGCTCGACAGCGGGTCAACGGACGGTCGCGCCCCCTTTCTCGGTCGCCTGCGCAGGGACGGCGTGCCCTCGTGGGTGCGTGGCGCCAGCGGCGCGAACAATGGCCGCTTCTGGCAGGTCGCGATCGCGGACGACTCCGTGTTCGCGGTCGGCTTCACCAACCGGAAGACGCGCTTCGATGCCACCCACGGGATCGATACCGGCGACGAGATCCAGGCGATCGCCGCGCGCTACGAGCTCGCGACCGGGAACCTGGTCTGGCTGCGCGACTATGGCAGCCGCGCGCACGGCGAGGAGCTCGTCGCGCTCTCCGTCCGCGGCCGACGCCTGATCGCGGGGGGGACCTACGACGGCACGCCGACCTTCGGTGCCATCCCCCTGCCGGCCGGGGGACGCGGTGACGCCCTCGTCGTCGAGCTCTCGCCCGCCACGGGCGACGTGATGTGGGCCCGCGGCATCGCCGGACCGCTCTACCAGCAGATCCGACAGGTCGAGCTGACACCGTCGGGCGACATCGTCGCGATGGGTCGGTTCGCAGGCGAGCTGCGCTTTGCGCCGGGCGATGCCGTGCCCTCGATCAAGGCGGTCGAGGCCGAGGACGGCTTCGTCCTCGATGTCGAGACCGGCGGTCGGGTTCAGCGGGTGCGATCCTTCGGCACCCGGTTCCCGGAGAAACCTCGCGTCATGACCCGTGATCCGGACGGCGTCCTGACGCTGGCCGGGACGTTCCGTGACCGGCTCGCGGTGGAGGATCGCGTGCTCACCGGCCGAGGGTCGATCGAGGCGTTCGTGTTCCAGCTTCCACCCTGACCGCGTTCATCGACGGTGGAAGCCTGACGTCGGGGCGTCGGCAACGTCCGTGCGTCGCGCCGCGGCGTCGAGGCCGGATCGGACCAGCTGGCGGAGCTCCTCCTCGCGGGCCACCGACGCCGAGGCTCGCGCGTGCGCGTCTGCGCCGCGGTGATCTGCGCGCGCGCCTCGATTCGATCACCCCCACCAGTACGAGAGCTTGACGAGGAAGACGTCGGCCGCCGGCCCGCGGTGCAGCGCTCCGAGGTCGAGCCGCGCGATCTGGCCGTCCAGCAGGCCCGTGCGCGGCACCTGCGAGCGCGTGTACACGACGTAGAGCGTCGATCCGAGCGTGTACTCCCAGCGCAAGACGACGTTGACGTTGAGCGCGCCGTCCTGGAAGTCCGGGTTCGCACCGGGGCCAGGCCCGGGCTGCAGGTCCGCGAGGTGGATCGCCGGTCGCGCCTCGGCGCTCGCGGCGGTGAAGGACGAGAACGCCGAGTAATGCCCGCTCGCCAGGAACAGCTGCGCGTACGATTGCAGGGTCAATCGTGGCGTGAACGTGAACGTCGCGCGCAGTGTGGCGCCGAGGCTCCTCGCGTCGAGCTTTCCGAACAGGTACTGGCCAGGCCCGGCGCCCGTGCCCACGAACCGCGGCTCGCCGGCCGTGTAGCTCGCTTCGGGCAGGAGCTCGAGATCGAGCTGCGGGTGCAGGCGAAACGCCACGTGCCCGCCCGCCTCCAGGAGAAGGCCATTGCCAAGGAGCTGCGTGGTCGTGAAGAACCCGGCGGAGACGGCGCCGCGCGGGTCCGTGTCGATCCCGACCTCGAGCCCGCCGAGGCCCGCACGCTCGAGCGCCACGCCGTTTCCGATCTCGCGGTCGTCGAAGTGCGCCTCGCGGTAGTGCAGCTCGACGAAGTAGTGCCAGAACGAGTCCATCTTCGCCGACGTGTTGATCTGGTAGCCGCGCGCGATCTGCAGGCCGTCGAAGTTGCGCCGGTCGTAGAGCTCGAGGCGCGAGTGCGTCTCGAGCGTGTGCCACCAGGGCGTGAGCGTCCGGTACTCGAGGTCGGCCGAGGCGTGGTGCAGGTTCTGCCGCTGCATGTAGCCGACGTCGTTGTAATCGAGCTGCTTGCCAGCCGCGTCGTACTCGAGCTCCCAGACCCAGTGCTGGCCGCCCTCCTTGGCGACGTAGATCCGCCCGCCGAGCGACGCGTCGCCCGACGAGATCACGGTGCCGTCCGGGAGCAGGCGCGGCGGACCGTGCCGCATCAACGTCCCGACGAGCTGGCCCGCCGCCGCGTAATCCCCTGAAGGCGAGCGCCATCGGCCGTCGGCGGCCGCCACGTAGGCGTCGTGGAAGCAGCGTCGGCCGGCGATGACGACGTCACCGCTCGGGCACAGAGCCTGCGCGGGCTCGCCGGGCGCGGGCGGAAGGTCCGGGTAGCGCTTGGGATCGATGCGGGTCGCTGCCGTCAGGAGCAAGCCGACGTGGCCGTTGTCGCCCACATCCTCGCGTAGCCGCAGCGCGTTCCAGCTCGTCAGCGGATCGACGAGCCGCTCGCCGCGGCTGCCGTCGGCGGTCTGCACCGTGACGTCATTGCGACCCGTCACCGCTGACAAGAGGCCCACGTGCAACCCACCACCCACCGCGCCCACCAGCTTCGTGGCACCGTAGATCGTGGCCGGATCGGGCACGTCGACCAGCTGCTCTCCGTCGCGCAAGGCCGGCGCGGTGGGCGCTCGGCCGATGCGCCGCGTGTAGAGGAGCTGGATCGGCGTCGAGAACACGTCGGTCCCTTCGAGGAAGAACGGCCGCTTCTCCGGGTAGAAGGTCTCGAACGTGGTGAGGTTCAGGACCACCTGATCGGCTTCGACCTGCGCGAAGTCCGGGTTGATCGCGGCATCGAGCGTCAGCGCCTGCGAGAGGTGGGCCTTGAGGTCGAGCCCCGCGGAGCCGGTGGCATCCGTGCCGCTCGCGAGCATCGCGTCCGCGGCGTCGCGCCGCCTGACGCGCCCGAGCACGAAGGGCCTGAGCTCCAGCGCGCCGCCTGGCTGCAGCGCTTGCAGGCCCGTGAGCCGCCCGTAGCGGGACACCTCTCCCGCGCCCTCGCGCGGGATGTACGCGAGCTCGTCGCGCTCCTGCCGGGCCGACACGAACCGTGACACCTGGATGCCCCAATCCTGCACCGGCAGCGCGTCGAAGCGCAGGATCCGCAGGGGGATGCGCAGCTCCGCGGTCCAGCCGCGCTCCGTGATCACGGTCCGCGCGTCCCAGTTCTCGTCCCAGTCCATCGAGATGTCGGTGTCGTTGAACCGGATGCCGTCGCTCAGGACGCCCGCCGCGTTGACCGTGAAGGAAAAGGCGCTCTTGCCGTCGCGCCGCGTGTCGAGGTCCACGGACACGTGGTCGGCCTCGATCGGCCGGTCCCGCCGCGTCAGCCGCGCCACGATGGGCGAGACGCGCTGCTCGCACTCGAGCGCGAAGTACAGAGCGTGGTCGTCGTAGACGGCACGGACGCGGGTGCGTTCGCTCGGCGGCTTGCCCTCGTCCGGGAACTTCTGGACGAACGCCTCGAAGGCGGGCGCGTTCGCCCAGGCCGCGTCGTCGAGCTTCCCGTCGAGGTGTGGCGCCTCGACGACGCGCACCGCCGGCAGCGACGGCCGTGGCGGGACGGCCGGCTCGAGCGCGCCGAGCAGGAGCAGCCACGCGATCATGGAACGCTACACCTCATGCAGACAGTGACGAATGGTGCATCAACTGAATCAACTGCTCAAGGGGTCACTGTGGACCTCACTGCCAGGGGCCCCAGAACATGTTCTGCACCGAGGCATCGAGCGAGTGGTTCGCACCTCCCTCCCAGGTGACGTGGCCAGCGCCATCCATCTTGATGAACTTGAACTGGATGGGCCCCGCCGGAACGTCCACGCCGCCGCTCCAGCTCGGGTAGCTCGCGGGCACGAGCTTGACCGCGTGCTGCGGATCCCAGGCGCCGAGCGCCGCGACGTCGCCGATGACGTAGACGTTCTGGCCCCACGAGGTGCTCGCGTTGTCGATGCGGAAGCCGACGCGCGTCTGCGGGCCCGCAAAGTCGAGCGTGTCGATGCTGGGCGTGGTCAGGTGGACCCACTCCTCGGTGCAGACGTTCTTCGCCTGGTGGAAGTAGTACCAGTGGTACATGGCCTGACCGGCCGCGCCCGCGGGCGTCGCGAACGCCTCGCCGGGATGCAGGAAGCGGACGGTGACGACGTCCGACAGGTTGTACGAGAAGCCTCCTGACTCGAGCGTGGTCGGGTTGTTCATCGCCGAGCCCACGACGAGCGGACCGGCTTCCAGGTCATTGAGGATGGTCTCGGCGGGATCGCCGATCTTGTGCCAGCCGCCACCGGACGCGACGCCGCCATTGGCCGCGCTGGCCTCGAGGTCCGGCCGGCGCGCCTCGAAGCACGTGTACATGATCTTGAACGGCGCGTTCGGGCGGTCATTGACCCAGGTCCAGCCCTGGCCGACGCCAGTCACGAGGCTTGCGCCCCCGGTCGGGTAGCGCGCGTGGATGTCCTGCGGATTGTAAGGATCCTGGTTGTAGCCGAAGCTCAGGCGGCGCGAGCTGAGCCGCTCGTAGGGCGTTGCGCCGTCGGTCGTCATCGTCTGCGCCGACACGCGCTCGTGGTCGACGATGTCGCCGCCGTCCGCGAAGCGCTGCATCGCTGCCGGCACGGTGGCCTTGAGCGAGGCGATGGTCCGCACGGGAAAGCGGAACCAGATCGGGAACCAGTCCGCCCAGCCCGCGGGGTGGACGAGCAGCACCTGCTTCGACAGCAGCGACAGGTCGAGGCCGCCCGGGACCGGCCATTCGGCCGTGTAGTCCCCGTCGGGCTGCTTGGTCGCGGTGATCGCGACGCGCCGGCTGGCGCCGCCCGCGCGGTAGGAGACCTCGAGTGCGCCGCTCGGCAGGTTGTGCGCTCGGTCGAAGCGCAGGAGCACCCGCGCGGGCGCATTGGTGAACGTCACGAGCGTCGCCACCACCGGGGGCCGCGGCGCGCGCCACCACTCGAGCGACGGGACCGCATTGAGCTGGCCGTCGCCGAACTCGCTGTAGCTCGACGAGTACATCTTGGCCGGCACGGCGACCACCGCGTCGCGCACGTCGGCCAGCGCCCACGCCTCGTTGAGCGCTCCCGAGGTCGCGTTGGCGAGGATGGCCTCGGGTCGCCACCGCGCCGGGTCCGACCCGCCCCAGGGCGAGAGCGCGCCCGTGCCGCCGGCAGAGGGCAGGCGCGGCACTCGCCCCGTGGCAAGCGCGCTGCGCGGGTCGTCCGCTTTGCCGCCGATCGCCGTGATGCGACCAGCGTCGTCATTGCTCGTCGATTCCGCGGGGCCGCAGCCGAGCACGACCCCGAAGAGGAGCAGCCGGCCGATTCGCACGCCGCAATCGAGTAGACCGTTCATTCGCATTGGTTCAACCTTCTGGGTGTTCGAGGCGACGACTCGCGATCAGCTGATGAAGAGGTAATGGACGGCGCCGTCGGCGCCGTAGACGTAGACGCCGTAGCCGGCGCGGGTGTCGCGCAGCGTCGGGATGGCCCAGTAGACGAAGCCGCCGGTGACCTTGCGCTCGGCCGCCTCGACCGCGGCGCGCAGGGTCATCCGCGCCGTCTGCACGAGCGTGAGGTCGCGCGCGGCGCGCGTGAGGTGCTCCTCGTCGGGCACCTTGAGCTCCGCCTGCTCCGGGGCGAACGTCGCCGCCGTCGGGTCGCCGGCCAGCTCGAAGAAGCGCTGGCGCTGCGCGTCGATGCCGATCGGCTCGCTGACCGGGTAGATCGAGAGGCTCAGCTTGCCGTCGTCGCCGAGCTCGAACTTGGCCTCGATCGCGGGACCGTGCTGCGCCTCGAGCTGCCGCAGCGCCTGGCTCATCGTGATGCGCGACTGGCGCAGGACGCGGAGGTCGTCGCCGAGCTCCGGCGTGCGCGCATCGCTCGCGGCCGCGCCCGGGCCGGTGCCGAGGTCCGCGAGCTGCCGCTTCGCGCTCCCGCCACCGTCGACGAACAGGTAGACGCTCTGGTCCGCGTGGCCGTCGCGGTCGTTGTCCGCGAGCACGTACACGCCGTAGCCCGCGCGCCCCTCCTGGATGGTCGGGATGGCCCAGTAGACGCGGCCGTAACGCTCGAGCCGTCGCACCGTCTGCAGCAGGGTCGCGCGCGAGAGCTGCACCAGCGTCAGGTCGCGGGCCGAGCGCGTGAGGTGCTCCTGGTCGTGGAACACCTCGAGCGCACCCGCGAAGGTCGCGGCCGTCGGATCGCCCGCGAGCTCCTGGAGCAGATTCCGCTCCGCGTCGAGCGCGACGCCCTTGCCTGCCGGATAGATCGACAGGCTCAGCTTGCCATCGTCACCGAGCTCGTACTTGGCCTCGATGGTCGGGCCGTAATGCGCCTCGGAAAGGGTGATCCCGGCCGACATCGTGGTGCGCGCGTCGCGCGCCACGCCGGGGTGGCCGCCGAGCTCCGGCGTGCGGTCGTCGGTCGCGCAGTCGGGGTCGCGATCGAGGCAGAAGTCGTCGCACACGCCGTCGCCGTACCAGCCGTAGGTGCCGCAGAAGTCGAACAGGTGGCGCGTGCCGTCGGCCTTGCCTTCGAGCGACGCCTGCGCGCGCGCCTCGTCCTTGGTGGTGCTGCCGTCGGGGGTCGACTCGCCGCCGCAGCCGGCGGCGAGGATGGAGGCGAACAGAGCGAAAAAACGGTTCGTGGACATCGGGACCTTCCTTTCCCCGGTAAGAGACGGAGGTGCGGCGAAGTCGCACGAAAAACGACAGCACTGCCCAACCAGGCGGAATGTGGAGGAGTCAGGGCGCAGGCTGAGGCCGACGAGGTCGTCGACCGCGGGCGCGTGGGCCGCGAAGAACGCCGCCTCGGCGCGCTCGTTGCGCTCCACCGGTTGGTGCTTGTCGCGCTGGCGGATCTCCACCGTCCGGTGATAGAAGCTCGTTCGTGGCTCGCCGCGACGCCCCTCCGGTCGCCGGGCCAGGCCGGTGGGTGCTCGGGTGTGCCGTCACGGTGGCGGCCGCCCTGGCGCTCGTGTGCTACCGGGCACCGGCGCCGGCGCCGGCGAGCGCTCCGGCCAGCGAGTTCTCGGCCACGCGCGCGCTGGAGCACCTCCGGGTCATCGCAGCAGAGCCCCATTCGATCGGCATGGCGCATCACGCACGCGTGCGCCAGTACCTGGTCGCCACCGCGCGTCAACTCGGTCTCGAGGCCGATGTCCAGGCGGGCGTGGCCCTGAACCCGGACTGGGGCAGCCCCTTCGTCGTGGCGCAGGTGCAAAATGTGCTCGTCACCGTCCCTGGCAAGCGTCGTGATGGCCCCGCCGTGCTGCTGGTCGCGCATTACGACTCCGTGCCGAGCGGCCCCGGCGCGAGTGATGACGGCGCGGCGGTGGCCGCCTTGCTCGAATGCGCGCGTGCGCTGCGTTCCCGTCCACGGTTGGAGCACGACGTGGCCCTTCTCTTCACCGACGGTGAGGAGATCGGGCTTCTGGGCGCGCGTGCCTTCGCGGCCACGCACCCTGGGGCCGGTCGAGCGATGGTCGCGCTCAACTTCGAGGCCCGGGGCACCAGCGGCCCATCGCTGATGTTCGAGACCAGCCCGGGCAACGCAGGCTTGATCCGGGCGCTCTCGGCCGCCAGGGGCACACGCCTCTTCGCCAGCTCGCTGTCGTCCGAGATCTACCGGCGCATGCCGAACGACAGCGACTTCACCGTCCTCAGCAAGGCCGGCATCCCAGGGCTCAACTTCGCATACCTCGACGGATTCGCGCGCTACCACACGCGCAAGGACGACCTCGCCTCGCTCGATCTCGGCAGCCTGCAGCACCAGGGCAGCTACGCGCTGGCCCTCGCCGCCCAGCTGGCAGACGCGCGCCCACCCCAGCGAGAGGCCGACGCCGTCTACTTCGACCTCCTCGGCAGGGTGCTCGTCTGGTATCCGGCCTGGCTGGTGCTGCCGCTCGCCGGAGCGGTCACGACGGCGGTCCTGTGGGTCCTCTCGCATGGCGTGCGGAGGCGGCGGCTGCGATGGAGCGGGCTCGGGCTCGGTGCCGGCTTGGCGCTGCTCCGCGTGGCCATCGCTGCCGTCGTCGTCACCGCGGCCTGGCTGGCCATACGGACGTTGCACCCTGACTACGGGGTCCTGCCCCAGCAGACCACCTACAACAGCGCGGTCTATCTCGGATGCTTCGGAGGGATCGTGGTCGCCGTCAGCTCGACGCTCGGCGCGATCACGCGCGCGCGGGTCAGCCCCGAGGAGCTGGCCGGCGGGGCGCTCCTGGTCGTCACCGTGCTCCTGTGGGGGAGCGCCCTTTGGCTGCCGGGTGGCAGCCCCCTTCTGACCTGGCCTCTCCTCGGAGGCGCGGCCAGCCTGGCGCTGGTGCTCGCGCGTCCAGCAGGCGCAGGCCTTGGTGTCCAGGCCGCGCTCGTGCTCGCCGCATGCGCGGCGCCGCCCTTGCTGCTGCTCTTGCCGTGCGCGTATTCGATTGCCGTCGCCTTGCCCCTCGGGCTCGCGAGTGTCTCCGCGGGCGTGCTGGCGTTGCTGCTCGGCCTCCTCGTGCCCCAGGAGAGCGCGCTCGGCGGCGGTCGCTCGCTGCGCCCGCCTCTGGCTGCCCTCCTGGTCGCACTCGGATTCGCCGGCGCCGGTGCGGCGAGCGCAGGCTTCGACACCTCGCGTCCCCGGCCGGACAGCCTCGTCTACTTGCTCGACGCCGACGCGCCGCGCGCGCGCTGGGTCACGAGCGATCCCGCGCTCGACGCATGGACCTCGCGCCACATCCCGACGAGCACGCCCCTTTTCGAGCTCAGCGAGTCCTTTGCGTCCCTGCACGGGCCCGTGCGCGCCGCGGCCGCGCCGCTCAGGCCCTTGCCGGCGCCGACGCTCGAGGTGGTGCGCGATCGCCGAGACGGTGCCGTCCGGGTGCTCGGCCTGCGCGCCCGTCCCGGCCGCGACGCCTCGCTGATCACGCTGCAGCTCAGGGGAGCCCAGCTCGTGGCGGTGGCGATGGGCGGCACGCGCCTCGAGGGCGCGGAGCTCGCGGCCCTACGCCGAGAGGGCGGTGTCGTGCTCGAGTGCTGGGGCGGAGGGCAGGACGGCGTCGAGATCGACGTGCGCGTCGCCAGCGGAGCCCCGCTGAGCGTCCGCGTGACCTCCACCTCGTTCGACCTGCCAGCCGAGATCACCACACGGCGGCCCCCCCACCACATGCCTGCGCCGTACGGCTTCGGGCTCACGGACGCCACCCTGGTCACGAGACGCTTCGACCTCTGATCCGAAGCGCCCGCGCCCAGGTGCGTAGCAGCGTCAGGTGATCCGCCATCCCTGGACCTGCTCGGGCGTGACATTGCCGCCGCACAGGACCGTGGCGACGTGGAGGGTGCGGAAGCGCTCGGGCTCGGCGAGGATGCCCGCCAGTCCGGCAGCCCCCGCGGGCTCGATCAACACGCCGACGTGCCGGTGCAGCAGGCGCATGGCCTCGAGGATGTGCGCGTCGTCCACCAAGAGCACGTCATCCACCAGACCGTGCATGTCGTCCACCGCGGCGGCGATGGGGGTGCGCACGCCGATCCCATCCGCCACCGTGTCGATCGACGGATGCACGACCACCTCGGCACCCCGGCCGAGGCGCCATGACTCGGCCATCGCGGGCGCCCCGCGGCTCGACACGCCGACCACGCCCGTCCGCGGCGCAGCGGCCTTGATGAAGCGCGCCATGCCAGTGAGCAGCGCACCGTTGCCGAGCGGGATCGCCACGACGTCGAAGGCGTCGTGGCGTGCGAGCAGCTCGATCGCGATGGTACCAGCGCCCTCGGAGAACGCGGCCTCCTGGCCGTCCTCGACGAACCGCACGCCCGAGCTGGCCGAGAAGGCTCGCGCCTCCGCCTTCGCCGCATCGAAGTCCTGCCCCGCGAGGCGAACCTCGGCGCCGAGCGCCCTGATGCGAGCCAGCTTGAGGACGTTGGCACCCTCGGCTGCGTACACGATGAGGGCGCGGCCCCGGTCACGACAGGCGTAGGCCATGGCTTGTCCGAAGTTGCCCGCGCTCGCGCAGACCAGCGGCCCGCCTTCGCCGCGCGCGAAGGCCTGCTTGACGTAGTAGTCGGCACCGCGCCCCTTGAAGGAGCGGATCGGGTTCACCACCTCCACCTTCACGGTCAGGCGGCAGCCGAGCAGATCGGACAGCGGCTCGCACACGAACTGCGGCGAGCCCAGGAACACGGGATCGATGCAGGCGGCTGCCTCGGCGATGCGAGCGAGAGACAGGCGGTGGGCGGGCAGATCCGGGGGTTCGAGCGGCGGCATCTCAAGCGCGTTGGTTGGTGAAGAACGTCCAGTCGTATTCGGTGCTGGCCGACTGAGCATACGACAGCTGCCGGAAGTGACCGACCGAGGCGAACACGGATTCCACGGCCTCGTCCACCCCGGTGGGTAGCAGGTAGGCGACGTCGATTCGCGCGCCGTGCGTCTCGCCGTGGGTCGCCAGGTTCCGCACGACCTGCCGCAGGATGCTCTCGTTGAACGGATGATAGAAGTGGACCATGAGGTTGCCTGCAGGGAGCACGAACCGCCCCGCGTCCGCCTGCTCGACGCGCACCGAGCGGCAGCGTCGAGCAAGCCGGCTCGCGGCGCAGAGGTTGCGCCTCGCGATCGTGACCAGCGACTCGGAGATCTCGACTCCAACCACCTCCGCGAAGCCGAGCTCGGACGCGAGCAGGATCACGCGCCCCTTGCCGCACCCGAAATCGACGAACGTGGTGCGCGCTGGATCGACACCGAGCCGAGGGAGCTGCTGAAGCATCCAGCGCGTGACGTCCTCCGGGGAAGGCAGGTAAGGCACAGCGGCCTCGCGCGTACCCAGGTCCTCGATCCCGAGCGAGGGCGGAGCGACCGTCCCGGCGGTGTCGGTGCCGTGGCGCCGATCGAACGACCGATCCCACTCGGGAATGTACCGCAGATAGAACACCATCACGTCGGCGGCGGTGCGAGCCACGCCGCGCATCTGCACCTGGTGCCGGATGATCGACACCTTCTGCCGCCAGCTCGGGTCCTTGTTCGCGGGCATCCTGCGCCGGGAAAGCAAGGCTCGTTCCTCGCTGAACACCCGCTCCGCGGCGAATCCAACCAGCAATATCAGTTCGTTGCCATACACATGGACGTGTATCCACCTGAGCCAGGGGCAACCCTTGCGCGCAAGAATGGCACAACTGGCTGTCGCACAAGCCAGCTGTTGCATCAGCCACCAATCAATCAGCTGCTCGATATTCCAGAGACTTGTCGCCCATCAGTTGCGGGGTGTGTTTCTTGCAGATAGAGAGCTGTGTCCATGCAGCCCCACGAGGAAGATCTCCGCCAGTACGTCGTCGTGAAGAACCACGAGGACCAGTACTCGATCTGGCTCTCACATCGCAGCATCCCCGCGGGCTGGAGCGCGGTGGGGCGAGCCGGGACCAAGCAGGAGTGTCTGACGCAGATCAAGGAAGTCTGGACGGACATGCGTCCGGCCAGTCTCCGGAAAGACACGTAGGAATCCAAGCAGACGGGCTCGGCGTTCGTCCACGCGCGGTGGGGGGCACAGCCTTGTCCATGAGGAGACGAGAGTGCTGGCAACGGCGAGGGAAGAGTGCACGACCACGATGGTCGACCTGTTGCGCCGGCGAGCAGCCGAGCAGCCGCACCAGCGCGCCTACACCTACCTGGTGGATGGCGACAGTACGGAGCTCGCGCTCACCTTCGCCGAGGTCGATCGCGCTGCCCGCGCCATCGCGGTGACGCTGCGTGAGCGCGGGCTCGAGGGTGAGCGTGCGCTGCTGCTCTACCCTCCTGGCCTCGACTTCGTGACCGCCTTCTTCGGCTGCCTCTACGCCGGCGTCGTGGCGGTGCCGGCCTATCCCCCAATGCAACCGCGACACCTCGGTCGATTGCGGTCCATCCTCGGCGACTCGACGGCTCACGCGGTGCTCGCGTCGTCAGCCGTCGAGCAGGCTGTTCGGCCGATGTTCCAGGACGCGGCGGGGCTGCAGTGGATCGTCACGGACGAGATCGATCGCGGGCGCGCGGATGGCTGGCAGGAGCCGCCCGTGACGGGCGATTCGCTCGCCTTCCTGCAGTACACGTCGGGATCGACCGGCACCCCCAAGGGGGTCATGGTGACGCACGCGAACCTGCTGCACAACGAGGAGCTGATCCGCCTCGGCACGGGCACCGACGCGCGCTCGACGTTCGTCGGGTGGCTCCCGCTCTACCACGACATGGGGCTCATCGGAAACGTGCTGCACCCGCTCCACGTGGGCTCGAGCTGCGTGCTCATGTCCCCTCTCTCCTTCCTCGAGCGACCCTTGCGGTGGCTCCGGGCGATCTCCCGCCACCGAGCGCACACGAGCGGCGGGCCGAACTTCGCCTACGACCTCTGCGCGCGCAAGGTGACGCCGGCGGAGCTCGCCAGCCTGGATCTCTCGAGCTGGAAAATCGCTTTCAACGGAGCCGAGCCGGTGCGCGCGGAGACGATGGATCGCTTTGCGGAGGTCTTCGCGCCCTGCGGCTTCCGGCGCGAGGCGTTCTACCCGTGCTACGGGCTCGCGGAGGCGACGCTCTTCGTGTCCGGGGGCGATCAGGACAGGCCGGCTCCGACCCTGGCCGCACGCACGTCCATGCTGGAGCGCGGCCTCGTGGCGCCCGCGGACGGTGCCGACGCGCGCACGCTGGTGTCGTGCGGCACGGTGCGGCTCGATCAGGAGATCGCGATCGTTCACCCCGAGACCAGGAGGCTCTGTGCGCCGGCCGAGATCGGCGAGATCTGGACGCGGAGCCCGAGCGTCGCGAAGGGCTACTGGCAGAGGCCGGAGGAGACCGCGCACACCTTCGGGGCGCTCCTCGCGGAAGATCCGGCGCGCGGTCCCTTCCTTCGCACCGGCGACCTCGGCTTTCTGCGTGACGGCCAGCTGTTCGTGACCGGACGGCTCAAGGACCTCATCATCGTCCGCGGCCGCAACTACTATCCCCAGGACCTCGAGCTCACAGCGGAGGGCAGCCACGCCGAAGCCCGCCGCGGCTGCTGCGCGGCCTTCTCGGTCGAGCTCGACGGCGAGGAGCGCCTCGTGATCGCCCTCGAGGTCGCTGCGCGCGACGAGAGCACCGCCCGGGATGTCGCCGCCGCGGTTCGACGCGCCATCGCCGAGGAGCACGAGCTGCACGTCCACACCGTCACGCTGCTGGCCCCGCGCTGCATCCCGAAGACGTCGAGCGGGAAGATCCAGCGCCACGCCTGCCGGCAGGAGTTTCTCGGAGGCGGCCTCGCCGAGGTCGGGCGCTTCGCGAGCCTCGTCCTGGAGATCACCCCGCGCAGCATCGAGCGCGAGGAGCGACGAGCGATCCTCCTCGGACCCGACACGGATCGCAGGCGCTGGGTGGAGGAGCTCGTCTCGAGCGAGATCGCGCACGTGCTCGGGGTGCCGAGGTCGGAGATCGATCGCTCGGCGCCGCTCGCGTCCCTCGGCCTCGACTCGATGATGGCCCTCGACGCCTCCGATCGCCTGGAGCGGTCTCTTGGGGTCGAGCTGCCGGCGTCGCTCTTGTGGAAGCACCCGACGGTGTCGGCGCTGTCCGAGCATCTCCTCGCAGCGTGGCTCGTCGCCGCGAGCGCGTCGCCCCACGCGGCCCCCGCGCGTGCCGACGAAGAAGAGTTCGACATATGACCCTGACGGCGCTGGTCGAGCGCCTTGCCCGGCTCGAGCTGACGCTCCGGGAAGAGGGCGGCAGGTTGCGGGTCCGCGGGGCCGCGGGAGCGGTCTCGGCGGAGCTCCGCTGCGAGATCGCGGCGCACAAGGAGGGGCTCCTTTCGCTCCTGCGGCAGCGGAGCGAGGACGTCGAGCCGCCGAGCCCGTCGATGCCCGCTTGCCTCTCGCCGCTGCAGCAGCGGATCTGGTTCGCGGACCGTCTGGCGCCCGCGAGCGGGCTCTACAACGTCTGCGTCGGCATCCGCATGCGCGGCGCCCTCTCGATCCGAGCCCTCGAGCGCAGCCTCGGAGAGATCGTGCGGCGCCACGATGCGCTGCGGACCACCTTCGTGGACGACCACGGACAGCCGCGGCCGATCGTGGCTGCCGCCGTGACGGTGCCCCTGCCGGTCCGGGATCTCCGCGGCGCGCCGGATCGAGAGGTCGCGCTCGCGCAGCTCGCTGGAGAGGCCGCCGACCCCTTCGACCTCGCCATCGGCCCGCTCCTTCGAGCCTCGGTCGTCACGCTCGGGGACGACGACCACGTCCTCCACTTGTGCCTGCATCACCTGGTCACGGACGGCTGGTCGCTCGGGCTTTTGGCGCGCGAGCTCGCCGCGCTGTATCCGGCGTACTGTCGCGGGCTCACACCGCCGCTTCCGGAGCCCGCCACGACCTACGCGGAGTACGCGCGCCGTGCACAGGCGCGCCTTGGTCACCCGGAGCTCGCCGAGCAGCGCCGCTACTGGCAGGAGCGGCTCGCGGGCGTGCCCGCGCTCCAGCTCCCGTGCGATCACCCGCGGCCGAGGACCCCGAGCCACCGTGGCTGTGCGGTGCGTTTCCGCGTGCCCCCTGCCTTGTCGGCCGGGATCAAGGCGCTCGGCCAGGCGCAAGGCAGCACCCTGTATGTGACGCTGCTCGCCGCCTTTGCGGCGCTCCTGCAGCGCCATGGCCGTCAGACCGACTTCGCGATCGGGACGATGGTCGCGGCGCGCGGCGACCGGCGAACGCGCGATCTGTTGGGCTTTTTCGTCAACACACTCGCGCTGCGGTGCGACCTGTCGGGCGACCCGTCGTTCCCGGCGCTGCTTGGTCGCCTGCACGAGTGTGCGCGCGAAGCCTTCGCCCACGCGGAGATCCCGTTCGATCACGTGGTGCAGTCGGTGGCTCGGGGCGGAGACTCGCTGTTCCAGGCGGCCCTCGTGTTCGAGAGCGCTCCGATGCCCGCCCTCACGGTCGACCAGATGACCTGGGAGCCGCTCCTCGAGAGCCCCGACGGGGCAGTGCCCGGGACCGCGAAGTTCGATCTCTGCCTGGCCATCGCGGAGACGCCGGACGGTCTGTTCGCGGCGCTCGAGGCCAGCACGGACCTCTTCGACCTGATCACCGTCCAGCGCCTCGCCCAGCGCTTCGAGGGGCTTCTCGCCGCGATCGTGCAGAGCCCGCAGCTCCGTCTCTCGGAGCTCCCGGTCAGCACCGCGGAGGAGCGCGCGCTCGTTGGCTCGTGGAACGCCGCGACGACCCGGCGGTTCGAGGGTGGGCGCGTGCACGGGCTGTTCGAGGCGCAGGCGGAGCGGACGCCGGACGCGCCGGCGGTGGTGTTCGAGGGGCAGGCGCTGTCGTACCGGGAGCTCGAGGCGCGGGCCAATCAGGTCGCGGGTCAGCTGGTGGCGATGGGCGTCATGCGAGGGAGCCTGGTCGGGATCCACGTCGAGCGCTCGCTGGAGATGGTGGTGGGCGTCCTCGGCGTGCTCAAGGCAGGGGCGGCGTACGTGCCCTTGGACCCGGGCTTCCCCGCGGATCGCCTCGCGTACATGGTGGCAGACGCAGGGGCGGCGGTGGTGTTGACGCAGGCGCAGCTGCCGCAGGTGGGGCACGCGCCACGGCTCTGCTTCGACCGGGACGCCGCGGCGATCGCGGCCCGGCCGACCGCGCGCGTGGACGGCGGCGCCACGGGTGGCGACCTGGCCTACGTGATCTACACGTCGGGCTCGACGGGGCGGCCCAAGGGGGTCGAGGTCCAGCACGCAAGCGTCGTGAACCTCTTGCGGTCGATCGCCGAGGAGCCGGGGCTCGGCGCGAGCGACACGGTGGTGGCGGTGACGTCGCTGTCGTTCGACACGGCGGTGGCGGACCTGTACTGGCCGCTGTCGGTGGGCGCACGGATCGTGATCGCGAGCCGGTCCGTGGCGTGCGACGGGTTCGCGTTGGCGCAGCTGCTTTCGGACAGCGGCGCGACGCTGATGCAGGCGACGCCGGCGACCTGGCGCATCCTGCTCGGCGCGTCGTGGACCAACCCCGGCAAGATCCGGGTGCTGTCGACGGGGGAGGCGCTGCCGCCGAGCCTCGCGGCCGAGCTGCTCGCGCGGACCGACCAGCTGTGGAACCTGTACGGGCCGACGGAGACGACCGTGTGGTCGACGCTTTGCCGCATCGAATCGGCGACCGCGCCGATCGGCGTGGGCCACCCCGTGGCGAACACGCGGACCTACGTGGTGGATGCGCAGGGCCAGCCGGTCCCGGTGGGCGTGCCCGGGGAGCTGTGCCTAGGCGGCGCCGGGCTCGCCCGGGGCTACCTCGGCCGGCCCGAGCTGACGGCCAGCCAGTTCGTGGTGGATCCGTTCTCGCCCGAGCCGGGCGCACGCATGTACCGCACCGGCGACCTCGTGCGGCAGCGCCAGGACGGGAGCCTCGAGTGCCTGGGGCGACTCGATCACCAGGTCAAGATCCGGGGCTTTCGGATCGAGCTCGGCGAGATCGAGGCGGCGCTGTGCGGGCACGCATCGGTGACCCAGGCGGTGGTGGTGGCGCGCGAGACGGCCGGGGCGGCGCGCCTGGTGGGGTACGTGGTGGGCGAGCCGGGGCTGTGCACGAGCGCGCTGCGCGCTCACCTCGAGCAGGAGCTGCCCGGGTACATGGTGCCCGCACAGCTGGTGGTGCTCGCGGCCATGCCGCTCGGGCCCACGGGCAAGATCGATCGCAAGGCGCTGCCGGACGTCGAGGCGGACCCGGCGCTCGACCACGTGGCGCCGCGTGACGCGACCGAGGAGCTCCTGGCCGGCATCTGGAGCGAGGTGCTCGGGGTCGAGCGCGTCGGCGTGCACGACGACTTCTTCGCGCTCGGCGGCCACTCGCTCCTGGCGACCCAGCTCGTGTCGCGTGTGCGTCACGCGTTCGGCGTCGAGGTGCCCGTGCGCGCGCTCTTCGAGGCCCCCACGCTGGCGGCCTTCAGAGGGTGCCTCGCCGGGGCCGCGGCCTCGACCGCGCTGCCGCTCGAGCGCGCCCCGCGGGACAGCAAGCTCCCGCTGTCCTTCTCGCAGCAGCGGCTGTGGTTCCTCGATCAGCTCGAGCCCGGCAGCCCCGCTTACAACATGCCCGCCGCGCTGCGCCTTCGCGGCACGCTCGAGGTCGCCACGCTCCGCCGCGTGTTCGCCGAGGTCGTGCGCCGTCACGAGGTGCTCCGCACGCGCCTCGTGGCCGACGCGGGGCAGCCTCACCAGGTGGTCGATGCACCCTCCGACTGGCCCCTGCCGGTCGTCGAGCTGGCGCACCTCGGTGCGGCGCAAGCCGAGGCCGAGACCCTGCGCCTCGCGGCCGAGGAGGCACGGCGCCCCTTCGATCTCGCGGCGGGTCCCCTCTTGCGCACCACCCTGCTCCGCCTCGCGCCAGCGCACCACGTCCTGCTCGTGACCCTGCACCATGTCGTCGCCGACGCCTGGTCGATCGAGGTGCTCGTCCGCGAGATCGCCGCGCTCTTCGCCGCTTTCTCCCGTGACCAGCCCTCCCCGCTGCCCGAGCTCGCCATTCAGTACGCCGACTTCGCCTCCTGGCAGCGCCACGCGCTCTCGGCTGATGCCCTCGGCACCTCGCTCGCCTACTGGAAAGCGCAGCTCGCCGGCGTGCCCGTCCTCGAGCTCCCCACCGATCGCCCGCGTCCGCCCGTGCAGAGCTACGCAGGCGCGCGCGTTCCCTTGGTCCTGCCGAGCGAGCTCACCCGCGCGCTCCTGCGCCTCTCCCGCGAGGAGAACGCCACCCTCTTTATGACCCTCCTCGCCGCCTTCGACGTCCTCGTCTGCCGCTACTCCGGCCAGACCGACCTCTGCGTCGGCACCGCCGTCGCCTGCCGCACGCGCCCCGAGATCGAGCCCCTCATCGGCATGTTCGTCAACTCCCTCGCCCTGCGCTCCGACCTCTCGCAGGATCCTCCGTTCACGGAGGTGTTGCGTCGCGTGCGACACACCTCGCTCGAGGCCTACGCGCACCAGGATCTCCCGCTCGACCGGCTGGTCGAGCAGCTCGGCATCGCGCGCGACAGCAGTCGGTCCCCGCTCTTTCAGGTCATGTTCTCGCTCCACGACGAGGTCCTGGGCGACGTCGTGCTCGACGGCGTGACACTGCGGCCGATCGAGCTCGAGGCGTGCACGTCGAAGCTCGATCTGACGCTGGCCATGACCCGGGATGGCGCAGAGCTGCGTGGCGCCTTCGAGTACTCGAGTGACCTGTTCGACCGGTCGACGATCGAGCGAATGTCCGGCCACTTCCTGCACCTGCTCGCGAGCGCGGTCAAGACGCGCGAGGCGCGTATCTCCGAGCTGGCCCTGGCGCCCGACGCCGGGCGGCGCATCGACCCGGCCCCTCGCGCGAGGTGTGCCGACTTCGAGGAGGGAGAGCTGTGACGCCGGCAGCTTCCTCCCCCTCAAGCGATCCAGGACACGCCATGTCGACCGCCGCCCTCATCTCCAGTCTTTCGGCCCTCGAGGTCACCTTGTGGCTCGAAGAGGAGCGACTCCGGTACAGAGCGCCCGCGGGCGCTCTGTCGCCAGCGCTGCGTGCCGAGCTCGCCGCGCGCAAGGACGAGCTCGTGGCCCACCTGCGGCAGGTGCGCGCCTTGGGGCGCGTGCACGGGCTGTTCGAGGCGCAGGCGGAGCGGACGCCGGACGCGCCGGCGGTGGTGTTCGAGGGGCAGGCGCTGTCGTACCGGGAGCTCGAGGCGCGGGCCAATCAGGTCGCGGGTCAGCTGGTGGCGATGGGCGTCATGCGAGGGAGCCTGGTCGGGATCCACGTCGAGCGCTCGCTGGAGATGGTGGTGGGCGTCCTCGGCGTGCTCAAGGCAGGGGCGGCGTACGTGCCCTTGGACCCGGGCTTCCCCGCGGATCGCCTCGCGTACATGGTGGCAGACGCAGGGGCGGCGGTGGTGTTGACGCAGGCGCAGCTGCCGCAGGTGGGGCACGCGCCACGGCTCTGCTTCGACCGGGACGCCGCGGCGATCGCGGCCCGGCCGACCGCGCGCGTGGACGGCGGCGCCACGGGTGGCGACCTGGCCTACGTGATCTACACGTCGGGCTCGACGGGGCGGCCCAAGGGGGTCGAGGTCCAGCACGCAAGCGTCGTGAACCTCTTGCGGTCGATCGCCGAGGAGCCGGGGCTCGGCGCGAGCGACACGGTGGTGGCGGTGACGTCGCTGTCGTTCGACACGGCGGTGGCGGACCTGTACTGGCCGCTGTCGGTGGGCGCACGGATCGTGATCGCGAGCCGGTCCGTGGCGTGCGACGGGTTCGCGTTGGCGCAGCTGCTTTCGGACAGCGGCGCGACGCTGATGCAGGCGACGCCGGCGACCTGGCGCATCCTGCTCGGCGCGTCGTGGACCAACCCCGGCAAGATCCGGGTGCTGTCGACGGGGGAGGCGCTGCCGCCGAGCCTCGCGGCCGAGCTGCTCGCGCGGACCGACCAGCTGTGGAACCTGTACGGGCCGACGGAGACGACCGTGTGGTCGACGCTTTGCCGCATCGAATCGGCGACCGCGCCGATCGGCGTGGGCCACCCCGTGGCGAACACGCGGACCTACGTGGTGGATGCGCAGGGCCAGCCGGTCCCGGTGGGCGTGCCCGGGGAGCTGTGCCTAGGCGGCGCCGGGCTCGCCCGGGGCTACCTCGGCCGGCCCGAGCTGACGGCCAGCCAGTTCGTGGTGGATCCGTTCTCGCCCGAGCCGGGCGCACGCATGTACCGCACCGGCGACCTCGTGCGGCAGCGCCAGGACGGGAGCCTCGAGTGCCTGGGGCGACTCGATCACCAGGTCAAGATCCGGGGCTTTCGGATCGAGCTCGGCGAGATCGAGGCGGCGCTGTGCGGGCACGCATCGGTGACCCAGGCGGTGGTGGTGGCGCGCGAGACGGCCGGGGCGGCGCGCCTGGTGGGGTACGTGGTGGGCGAGCCGGGGCTGTGCACGAGCGCGCTGCGCGCTCACCTCGAGCAGGAGCTGCCCGGGTACATGGTGCCCGCACAGCTGGTGGTGCTCGCGGCCATGCCGCTCGGGCCCACGGGCAAGATCGATCGCAAGGCGCTGCCGGACGTCGAGGCGGACCCGGCGCTCGACCACGTGGCGCCGCGTGACGCGACCGAGGAGCTCCTGGCCGGCATCTGGAGCGAGGTGCTCGGGGTCGAGCGCGTCGGCGTGCACGACGACTTCTTCGCGCTCGGCGGCCACTCGCTCCTGGCGACCCAGCTCGTGTCGCGTGTGCGTCACGCGTTCGGCGTCGAGGTGCCCGTGCGCGCGCTCTTCGAGGCCCCCACGCTGGCGGCCTTCAGAGGGTGCCTCGCCGGGGCCGCGGCCTCGACCGCGCTGCCGCTCGAGCGCGCCCCGCGGGACAGCAAGCTCCCGCTGTCCTTCTCGCAGCAGCGGCTGTGGTTCCTCGATCAGCTCGAGCCCGGCAGCCCCGCTTACAACATGCCCGCCGCGCTGCGCCTTCGCGGCACGCTCGAGGTCGCCACGCTCCGCCGCGTGTTCGCCGAGGTCGTGCGCCGTCACGAGGTGCTCCGCACGCGCCTCGTGGCCGACGCGGGGCAGCCTCACCAGGTGGTCGATGCACCCTCCGACTGGCCCCTGCCGGTCGTCGAGCTGGCGCACCTCGGTGCGGCGCAAGCCGAGGCCGAGACCCTGCGCCTCGCGGCCGAGGAGGCACGGCGCCCCTTCGATCTCGCGGCGGGTCCCCTCTTGCGCACCACCCTGCTCCGCCTCGCGCCAGCGCACCACGTCCTGCTCGTGACCCTGCACCATGTCGTCGCCGACGCCTGGTCGATCGAGGTGCTCGTCCGCGAGATCGCCGCGCTCTTCGCCGCTTTCTCCCGTGACCAGCCCTCCCCGCTGCCCGAGCTCGCCATTCAGTACGCCGACTTCGCCTCCTGGCAGCGCCACGCGCTCTCGGCTGATGCCCTCGGCACCTCGCTCGCCTACTGGAAAGCGCAGCTCGCCGGCGTGCCCGTCCTCGAGCTCCCCACCGATCGCCCGCGTCCGCCCGTGCAGAGCTACGCAGGCGCGCGCGTTCCCTTGGTCCTGCCGAGCGAGCTCACCCGCGCGCTCCTGCGCCTCTCCCGCGAGGAGAACGCCACCCTCTTTATGACCCTCCTCGCCGCCTTCGACGTCCTCGTCTGCCGCTACTCCGGCCAGACCGACCTCTGCGTCGGCACCGCCGTCGCCTGCCGCACGCGCCCCGAGATCGAGCCCCTCATCGGCATGTTCGTCAACTCCCTCGCCCTGCGCTCCGACCTCTCGGGCGACCCCTCCTTCGTCGAGGTGCTCGCTCGCGTTCGCGCGATGACCCTCGGCGCATACGCCCATCAGGACCTCCCCATCGACGGGCTGGTCGAGCACCTCGAGGTGCACCGCGACACCAGCCGGACGCCGCTCTTCCAGGTGATGTTCTCCTTCCAGAGCGCTCCGGTTCCCGAGGTGAGCCTGGCCGGCCTCACGCTCGCGCCGATCGACGTCGAGACGCACGTCGCCAAGTACGATCTCTCGTTCGACCTGCGGGAGGCCGACGGCGAGGTC
This sequence comes from Myxococcales bacterium, assembly GCA_023248855.1. Lineage (GTDB taxonomy): Bacteria > Myxococcota_A > Polyangia > JAHFDS01 > JAHFDS01 > JAHFDS01. Next base: position 31,609 of record JAHFDS010000010.1, on the reverse strand, counting down.
CGCGGCGAGATCGAGTACGCGACCGCCCTCTTCGACGGCGCCACCATCGAACGTCTGGGCGGGCACTTCCGGCAGCTCCTCGAGGGCATCGTCGCCGAAAAGCACGCGCACCTGTCCCAGCTGCCGCTCTTGACCGACCCGGAGCGCACCGCGCTCCTCGTCGAGTGGAACGGCGCGGACGAGGTGAGCCCGGCGAGCTGGCTGCCGGCCCTGTTCGAGGCGCAGGTGGAGCGCACCCCGGAAGCGGTCGCGCTCGTGCTGGGGGAGCGGCGGATCTCCTATCGGGAGCTGAATGCCTCGGCGAATCGGATCGCGCACCACCTTCGTGCGATGGGGGTCGGGCCGGGCGTCCCGGTGGCGGTCTGCCTCGAGCGCTCATCGGAGCTCATCGTCGCGATGCTCGGCGTATTCAAGTCGGGCGGGGCGTACGTCCCGCTCGATCCCGCCTACCCCTTCGAGCGCCTCGCGTTCGTGCTCGAGGACGCGGGCGCCGCGGTGGTCCTGACGGCGGAGGACCTCACCGATCAGCTGCCGACGCAGTTCCTCCAGGTGGTTGCGATGGATTCGGATCGTGAGGCGATCTTGCGCGCCTCGGCCGAGAACCCGCCCGCCGGCTCTCCCGACGATCTCGCGTACGTCATCTACACGTCGGGCTCGACGGGAAAGCCCAAGGGTGTCCTCGTCCCGCACGAGGCGATCGGGCGCCACTCGCTCCAGATCGCGCGCGAGTACCAGATTGGCCCCGCCGACCGGGTGCTGCAGTTCGCTTCCCTGACCTTCGATGTCTCGCTCGAACAGATCCTGCCCACCCTGATCTCGGGCGCGACGCTCGTGATGCGTGGCCAGGACGCCTGGTCGACCTCCGAGCTGCACAGGCAAGTCCGCGCGCACGGCATCACCGTCGCCGATCTCACGCCAGCGTACTGGAAGGAGCTGGCGCGCGAGTGGCGCGATCAGCCGGAGCTCGCCGCCGGAAATCCGCTTCGCTTGATCACCGTGGGCGGTGACGTGATGTCCGCGGAGGGCCTCGCCGCGTGGCGGCAGAGCGAGATGCGGCGCGTGCGCCTCGTCAACGCCTACGGCCCCACGGAGGCGACCATCACTGCGACGCTCTTCGAGGTCGATCCGTCTGCCGCCGCGGCCGAGCGGCGCGTCCCCATCGGCCGCCCGCTCCCTGGTCGCAAGGTCCACATCCTCGATCGCCAGGGGAACCTCGTCCCCGTGGGAGTCCCTGGCGAGGTCCACCTCGGCGGGGCGGGCATCGCCCTCGGGTACCTCAACCAACCGCAGCTCACGAGCGAGAAGTTCGTGCGCGATCCCTTCAGCGTCGTGCCCACAGCGCGGCTCTACCGCACCGGCGACCTCGCCAGGTGGCTCCCGGACGGCACCATCGACTACCTGGGCCGCATCGATCACCAGGTAAAAGTGCGAGGGTTCCGCATCGAGCTGGGAGAGATCGAGTCGGCGCTCCGCACGCACCCGGCGATCCGCGAGGCCGCGGTGACCGCCGCGGAAGCGCCAGGTGGTGACCGCCGGCTCGTGGCCTACGTGGTCCTCGAAGAGGACGCGACGCTGACCGGCGCCGAGGCGTGCAAGTTCGTCGGCTCGAAGCTCCCCGCCTACATGGTCCCGTCCTCGTGCGTGACCCTCGGTGCGCTCCCGCTCCTGCGCGACGGCAGCGTGGATCGCCAAACGCTCCTGCTCGCGCTCGCCTCCGAGCAACCGGCCGCACCCGCCCTCGCGCCGCGCACCAAGGCGGAGCGAGCCGTCGCGGCCCTGTGGTGCGAGGTCCTGGGCGTCGCCGCGGTCGGGGTGGAGGATGACTTCTTCGCGCTCGGGGGGCACTCGCTGCTCGCGACGCAGGTGCTGTCGCGCGTGCGCGACACGCTCCGGGTGGAGCTGCCGCTCAGCGCGCTCTTCGAGGCGCCGACGCTCGCCGGCTTCGCGGCGCGGGTCGATGCCGCTGCCCCGCTCGCCCAGAGCGCCGATCGAATCCAGCCGCTGGCCCGGGCCGATGAGGGCGGCCTGCCGCTGTCGTTCGCGCAGGAACGCCTCTGGTTCCTGGACCGGCTCGCGGGTCACGAGACCACCTACTACAACATGGCCGCTGCGCTGCGCCTCTCGGGGGCGCTCGACGTCGCGGCGCTCGAGCGCAGTCTCTCCGAGATCGTCCGGCGTCACGAGGTGCTGCGAACCACCTTCGCGCTGGTCGGGGAGCAGCCGCTCCAGACCATCCAGCCGGCCACCTCGCTGCCGCTGCCGGTCCTCGATCTCGAGGGCCTCGCGCTCGACCTCCGGGGCGCCGAGGTGCTTCGTCTGGCCAGGCTCGAGGAGGCGCGCCCGTTCGACCTCGAAAAGGGACCGCTCCTGCGCGTGACGCTCCTGCGCTGTGACGCCCGGGAGCACGTGCTGCTTCTGACCATGCACCACATCGCCTCCGACGGTTGGTCGGTCGCGATCTTCGGGCGCGAGCTGGGAGAGCTCTACAACGCGCTATCCCGCGGCGAGCCCTCCCCGCTGCCCCCACTGCGCGTGCAGTACGCCGACTTCGCGGCGTGGGAGCACGCGCCGGCGCAGCTCGCCGCCCTCGAGGAGCAGCTCGCGTACTGGAAGACCACGCTCGCGGGTGCGCCCGATCTCGCCCTGCCCACCGACCGTCCGCACCCTGCCACGCCCTCATGGCGCGGGGCCACCTGTCGCCTCTTCCTCGCCCCCGAGCTGGCCCGCAAGCTCGAGGCGCTGGCCAAGGCGCAGGGCACGACCCTCTTTATGACCCTCCTGGCGGCGTTCAAGACACTGCTCTTTCGCTACTCCGGGCAGGAGGACCTCGTCGTCGGCACCGACGTCGCGAACCGCAATCACGCCGAGACCGAGGACCTCATCGGCTTCTTCGTCAACCAGCTCGTCCTTCGCTCCAGGGTCTCGGCAAGCGACTCCTTCGCGGACGTGCTCGCTCGCGTGCGGTGCACGACGCTCGCGGCCTACGCCCACCAGGACGTCCCCTTCCAGACGCTGGTCGCGCGGCTCTCCGCGAACCGTGATCGCAGCCGGCCGCCCCTGTTCTCCGCGAAGCTGGTCCTGCAGAACACGCCGGCCGCGCGCATCGACCTGGCTGATCTCACGATCAGCGCGCTGCCCTCGGATCGACAGCTCGCGAACTTCGACCTGACTCTGACCGTGGTGGAGCAGAGCGGGGGCCTCGACGTCGAGCTCGAATACCTGACGGACCTTTTCGACCGCAGCACGATCGTCCAGCTTGCGGCGAACCTCGAGGCGCTGCTGGAGGATGTCACCGCCGATCCGTCGCGGCCGGTCGCGGCGCTCCGGCTGGCACACAGCGTGGCGGCGGCGGACCTCCCACTCGGTGATTTCGGCGAGGGGGAGCTGTCGGCGATGGACCTCGATCACCTCGAGATGGCGCTTTCGCGCCTGCAAGGACCGGAGTAGGCAATGGCAAGCAAGGTATTCCTCAAGCCCAACGTGTCCGCCGAGCCGCTCCGGCACCAATGGCCGGCTTACTCGGAGCTCGTGCCGCCGGCCGTCGCGGCCATGCACGTCGGCAATGCGCACATCCGGCTGATGCGCTCCTTTCTGAGCGCGCCACAGGTGCACGTCGCCGCGCTCAAGGATCCGAAGATGCTGGGAGGACCCTTCATCAACTACGGCGCGGACCGCGCGGGCGAGATCAAGATCCTGCTCGAGCAAACGCTCGAGCGCCAGGCGCACGTCCTCGAGCTCGCCAGGGCCATCACGGCGCTCGACCGGATCCTCGCCGCCGAGGCCACCGGATACACCCTCGAGCCGCTCTACGAGAAGGTCCCCGAGATCCTCCAGGGCTTCGTGGAGCTCGTCTACGACCTCAACAATCACCCGTCGATTCGCCTCATCGAGGGGTTGCTCTATCGCAGCCCGCTGCACGATGAATCGCTGCAGACGGTCGCCTTGTCCCTGGTCCACGGAGACGCCCGGACCTGTCTGCTCAGCACGCCTCGGCTGATGGAGCCGGGCGCCGTGCACCTGGCGATCCCGTTTCGCTCGAACAAGCTCGACGCGCTCTTCGCCATGCGGGCGGTCGCCCAGCCGTATGAGTGGATCCGGGACATCCTCGGCGTTCGGCCGGAGGATGCGGCGACGTTCGCGTCGTTCTTCACCGAGACGCCTCCGGCGCGACCAGCCCCGCACGCGGGCGGGCTTCGCGTCCGGTACTTCGGCCATGCCTGCGTGTGCATCGAGGGGGCCGGCGCGACCGTGCTCTCGGATCCCCTGATCAGCTACCAGTACGACTCGCCGATCCCGCGCTACACATTCGCGGACCTGCCCGAGAAGATCGATTGCGTCGTCATCACGCACAATCACTCGGACCACCTAGTGCTCGAGACGCTCCTGCAGATCCGGCACAAGGTCGACACCGTCATCGTCCCACGCTCGAACGGTGGCGCGCTCGCGGACCCCTCGATGAAGCTGCTCCTCGAGAGCGTCGGCTTTCGGAAGGTGGTCGGGCTGGACGAGCTCGAGCGTGTCGAGCTCGCCGACGGATTCGTCATGGGCGCGCCCTTCCTCGGTGAGCACGCGGACCTCGATATCCGCTCGAAGATGGCCTACGCGGTCCGGCTCGCGGGCAAGACCACCTACCTGGGTGCCGATTCGAACAACCTCGCGCCGAAGATGTACGCGCACGTCCGCGACGCCGTGGGTCCAGTCGACCTGCAGTTCGTCGGCATGGAGTGCGACGGCGCGCCGCTCTCCTGGGGGCACGGTTCGCTCCTGACCAATCCGATGCCGCGCAAGATGGATCAGTCGAGGCGCTTCGACGGATCCGACTGCCAGAAGGCCCTCAGGATGGTCGAGGCGCTCGGCGCCAGCGCCGTCTACGTCTACGCGATGGCCGCCGAGCCCTGGCTCGCGCACATCCTGGCCACCAACTACACCGACGAATCGCGCCCGATCGTGGAAGCGAAGAAGTTCGTCGAGGCCTGCAGGCAGAGCGGCCGCACGGCCGAACGCCTGTTCGGCCAGCGCGAGCTGCTCCTTTCGTAGGAACCGAACCATCATGGACAAGAAGAACTTCGAGGCCGTCTCGCCGCTGTCGCCGGCGCAACACGACGCTCTGCCCGACGGCGAGCGGAGCTCGGCCTCAGACTGTGGACAGCTACGTTGCCAGCTGCATGGCGACCTCGACGTGGCAGCCTTCGAGCAGGCCTGGAAGAGCGTCGTGGCGCGCCATGCGACGCTGCGGACCGTGCTCGTGCGAAAGGGCCTCAAGGCGCCCGTCCAGGTGGTCTACCGGCACGCTGAGGCTTCCGTCCCGATCGTCTTCGCCACCCTCACCGCCAGTCGGGACGCCGCGCTCGCCGCGTTCCTGCGCGAGCAGGTGGAGCAGCTCCTCGGGACCTTCGAGCAGCTGCTCGTCCGGCCTCTCCTCTGTCGCTTCCCGGACGGCAGCCATGAGCTCGTCATCAGCTACCACCGCGCGGCCCTTGACGAGGCCGGCGTCGCCCTCGTGGCACGCGACCTCTTCGCCGCGTATGCCCTCTTCGCGCGTGGGCAGAAGCCGACGTCCGATCCCGCTCCCGCCTATCGCGAATACGTCCTGTGGGCGCGGGCGCGCGAGCTCGCGAGCCCGGACGCGCCCGTTCTTGCGACCCCAGACCCGGGTCCGGGGACGCTGGTGGCGCTCGGCGAATCGGCGCCCGGGCCCCACGCGCTCATCGGTCGGCCGGTGCCGGCAGATGTCCTCGGCTTCGCCAAGTCGCGCGCGTTGTCCCTCGAGACGCTCGTCCACGCGGCTCTTGCGGTCGTGGTGAGCCGGTACACGGGCCGGCGCGAGGTGGCCTTCGGGGCGACCCTTCGCGGGCGTCCGCGGGAGCTCTCGGGCGCTGAGGCCATGGCCGGTTGCTTCACGAGAACGCTGCCGGTGTGCGTCTCGGTGGACCCCGACGCGCTCGTGGACGGCTGGCTCGGAGCGGTGGGCTCGGCGCGCGAGGCGGTCGGACACCGCGCCCACGCCTCCGCCGCGGGCCCGGCTGGCGAGCGCGCGAGCACGCTGGTCGAGGGCGAGCCGGCGCCCCTACCGAGCGGAGAATTCGCTGGGCTGCGCGTGGTACGGGCGGAGGCTCGCGGGCCGGTCCGCGCGGCGTTCGCGCTGACGGTGTGCGGCGGCCCGGCGCCCGCGCTCGTCGTGGACCACGACCCGGCACGCTTTCCGGCGAGCCGGGTGGCGCGCATCCTCTCGCACGTGGAGCTCGTGCTCGGCGCCATGGTCTCCGCAGGGGATCGTTCGGTCGGCACGCTCCTCTCGCTGCTCTCGCCGGAGTCGCAGTACCTGCTCGAGGAGTGGAACCAGACGGCCGCGCCGCACTCGGTCGCGCCGGCGCACGGGCTCTTCCAGGCGCAGGCCCTGCGCTCGCCGGATGCCCTGGCCATCACCGGAGATGGCCTCGAGCTCAGCTACGCGGACGTCGCGCGGCGCGCCAGCGGGCTCGCCAGCCGGTTGTGCCAGCTCGGCGTTCTGCCGGAGACGCCCGTGGCCATCTTCTTCGACGGCGCCGCGGGAGCCATCGTGGCCCAGCTCGCGGTCCTCGAGGCAGGTGGCACGTGTGTCGCCCTGGATCCTGCTTGGCCCTTCGAGCGTGCGTGCTTTGTCCTCGAGGACGCGCAGCCCGCGATGATCCTCACCGAGGCGCGGCTCGCCGACGAGCTGCCCCCGAGCTGGGCCCAGGTCATCCTGGTGGACGACGTGGTCGAGCAGGCTGCTGCGCCCACGGCGCGGCCGGCCGTGGAGGTCGCCCCGACGGGTGTGGCCTGCATCGCCTACGGGCCCGGAGCGACGGACGCCGCCGGGGTGATCCTGACGCACGACGCGGTGACCGTCGCCGTCGAGCGTCGCGGGCTCGCGTTCGGGCTCGCGCCGGGCGATCGCGTCGCGCTGGTCGGCTCGCCGGCCGCGGCGGCGGCCTCGGGGACGATGCTGGCCTGCCTGGTGAGCGGCGCCAGCGTCGTCGTCGACGCGTGCCCCCGGACTTCGGTGCCGGACTTCGCGGCGTGGTGCAGCGCCCGCGCGATCACCGTGCTGGCACTGCCGGCTGCGTTCTTCGAGCAGCTCGCCCTCGAGCTCGATCGCGGCGACCTCGCGCTCGGGACGCCCCTGCGGCTCGTCACGGTGGTGGGACCGGTTCGCGCCGATCGCGTCGCCGCCTGGCGGAGGAGCGGGCGGCCGATGCTCGTGCTGACCTACGGCCCCGTCGAGGCTTCATCGCTGGCCCTGCTCTCGCGCCCGGGCGCCTCGAGCACCGAAGCGGAGGGCTGCATCGGCCAGCCCGCGCCGAATGCCCGCGCCTACCTGCTCGATGACGCGCTCGCGCCCGTCTCGGTGGGCGCCCTCGGCGAGCTCTATCTGGGTGGCCTCGGCCTCGCGCGCGGCTACCGGAACCGCGCCGAGCTCGATGCGGCGCGCTTCGTGCCTGATCCCTTCGGCGGCCCTGGAGAACGCCTGTTCCGCACCGGCGAGCGCGGCCGGTACCTCGGCGATGGCACCATCTCGATCGTCGGCCAGGCCGGCGATGGCGCGGCCCTGGGGGAGACCCGCACCGGCTACACGGCGCCACGCACGGCGCGCGAGGAGCTCCTGGCGTCCCTGTGGGCCGACGTGCTCGGCCTGCCCGAGGTCGGGATCGACGCCAACTTCTTCGAGCTCGGTGGCGACTCCATGCGCTGCATCCAGGTGCTGGGCCGGGCGCAGCAGCTCGGCCTCGGTTACTCGCTCGAGCAGCTCTTCGAGCACCAGACCATCCGCGAGCTCGCCAGCGCGGCGTGCGCCGAGCGCCCCGCCTCGGCGCCGGCGGTCCCTGCCCGAGCGGCCTTCCGCCTCATCGGCGACGAGGACCGCGCGAAGATCGGCCCGGGCATCGAGGATGCCTATCCGCTCACGGCCCTGCAGAAGGGGATGCTGTTCCACAGCGAGCTCGATCCGGAGTCCGGCGTCTATCACGAGGTGACCACGAGCCACCTCGGCCTGCGCTTCGATGAGCCCCTGTTTCGCGCCGCGCTCGGGGCGCTCGTCGGGCGTCATCCTGTCCTGCGCACCTGCTTCGATCTCACGACCTTCAGCGAGCCCCTGCAGCTCGTGGCAGCCTCGGCCGAGATCCCGGTCGAGGTCGAGGATCTCCGGCACCTGTCGCCGGCGGAGCAAGAGCGCGTCGTGGAGACCGCCTTCGAGGACCAGCGCAGACGCCGGATCGACTGGAGCCGGCCGCCGTTGCTCCGTTACCAGATCCACGTCCGCGGGGCGGACACGTTCCAGCTGACCATGACCGAGCTCCACATGATCCTCGACGGCTGGAGCGCCGCGCATCTCCTGACCGAGCTCTTCTCGCACTACAAGGCGCTGCTCGAAGGGAGATCGCACGCAAAGGAGGCGGTGCCGGAGAGCACCTTCTCCGACTTCGTCGCCCTCGAGCGCGCCGCGGTCACGTCGCCCGAGCACCGCCAGTACTGGCAAGGGCGCCTCGAGGGAGTCGCCGCCTCCGCGCTGCCTCGGCTGCCTCGCCGCGCACAGGCGCCAGCGACCCGGCCCGGCATCCTCGACGTGGCCGTCTCCGACGAGGTCGCGCTCGGGCTCAAGCAACTCGCGACCGTGGCGCGCGTCCCGCTAAAGAGCGTCTACCTCGCCGCCCACCTGCGCGTGCTCGCGGCGATCGAGAACCGCACCGACGTGCTGACGGGGCTCGTGTCGAACGGGCGCCCGGACGCGGGCGGAGAGCGCTTGCTCGGCCTGTTCCTGAACACCCTGCCGTTCCGGCAGCAGCTCACCGGGGGCACCTGGGTCGAGCTCGTCCAGGCGACCTTCGAGAGCGAGCAGGCGTCGCTGCCGCACCGCCGATACCCTCTCGCGGAGCTCCAGCGCCTCTTCGGGCAGGGCGCGGCGCTGTTCGAGACCGAGTTCAACTTCACCCATTTCCACGTCTACCAGGAGCTCGCCAAGGACACCGCCGTGCTCGGCGATCAGGCCTTCGAGCGCAACAACTTCACCCTGGTCACGGACGTCAACCTCGACGCGGTGTCCTCGCGTCCGAGGATGCATCTCAACTACGATGCCGACGCCCTTTCGGAGGAGCAGGTCCGCGCCATTGCCAGCTACTACGCGCGCACGCTCTCGGAGATGGCGGCGGCGCCCACCGCTCGGTACGACGCGTTCTCACCGGTGCCGCAAGCGGAGTGGACACGGCAGGTCGTGGAGTGGAACGCCACCGAGGTCGTCTACCCGCGGGCGGCCTCGCTGCACGCCCTCATCGAGGCACAGGTCCGGGCCACGCCGGAGGCCAGAGCCGTGCTGTTCGACGACGCCGCGGGGCTCCACCCCGCGCTGACGTATCGCGAGCTCGACGCGCGCGCCAACCGGCTCGCCCGGCATCTCATCGCCTCGGGCGTGGCCCCCGGATCATTGGTGGCCGTCTGCGCGGATCGATCGCTCGAGATGATCGTGGCGCTGCTCGCTGTGCTCAAGGCCGGCGGTGCGTACGTGCCGCTCGACCCCGGGTATCCGGCCGCGCGCCTCGCGCTCATGCTGTCGGATAGCGGCGCGCCGATCGTCCTCACCCAGGCGCACCTCGAGCCGCTCGTTTCCTGCTCGTCCGCCCGGGTGCTCTGCCTGGACGCCAGCCCCGCGCCCTGGGAGCGCGAGAGCGCCGACGACCCTGCGGTCGCGGTCGCGCCCGAGGATCTCGCCTACGTGATCTACACATCGGGATCGACCGGCAGGCCCAAGGGGGTCATGAACACCCACGCGGGCATCTGCAACCGCCTGCAATGGATGCAAGCCACCTATCGGCTCACGTCCGAGGACGTCGTGCTCCAGAAGACGTCGTTCAGCTTCGACGTCTCGGTGTGGGAGCTGTTCTGGCCGCTGCTGTCGGGTGCGTGTCTGGTGATGGCGCGGCCCGACGGACACAAGGACAGCGCCTATCTGGCGGACGTGATCGCGCGCGAGCGCGTGACGACGATCCATTTCGTTCCGCCGATGCTGCAGATGTTCCTCGAGGAACCATCGCTGGCCGGATGCGGGTCCCTGCGCCGCGTGATCTGCAGCGGAGAGGCGCTCCCCTTCGATCTCACCCAGCGTTGTTTCGCGCGGCTCGACGCCGAGCTCCACAACCTCTATGGTCCCACCGAGGCCGCCATCGATGTCACGTACTGGCCCTGTGAGCGCGGAAGCACGCTTGGGATCGTCCCGATCGGTCGCCCCATCGCGAACACGCAGATGTTCGTGCTCGACGCTGCGCTGCGGCCGGTCCCGATCGGCACGCCGGGCGAGCTCCACATCGGTGGCGTCGGCCTCGCCCGCGGGTACCTCAATCGTCCGGAGCTGACCCGCGAGCGGTTCATCCAGAGCCCGCTGTCGGCCGATCCTGGCGCGCGCCTCTACAAGACCGGCGATCTGGCCCGCTACCTACCCGACGGCGCGATCGAGTACCTCGGCCGACTCGACAACCAGGTCAAGATCCGCGGTTTCCGGATCGAGCTCGGCGAGATCGAGGCCGTGCTCGGCAGGCACGACGACGTTGGCGCCGTGGTCGTCCTCGCGCGGGCGCTCGCCGGCGGCGAAAAGCAGCTCGTCGCCTACGTCACGCCAGCAGAGCCCGGCGGCGGGGTCGACGGACAGGCCCTGCGTCGCCACGCGGCGACGACGCTCCCCGAGTACATGGTCCCGGCCGCCTTCGTCGTGCTCGAGGCGATCCCGCTGACCCCGAACGGCAAGGTCGATCGCCAGGCGCTCCCCGCGCCGAGCGACGCGCGCCCACAGCTGGAACAGGCCTACGTCGCGCCGCGTACGCCCGCGGAGGAGGCGCTCGCGCGCATCTGGGCCACGGTCCTTCAGATCGAGCAGGTCGGCGTGCACGACAACTTCTTCTCGCTCGGTGGCGATTCGATCCGTAGCCTCTCGGTGGCCGCCCGGGCGCGCGCGCAGGGTCTGTCGTTCTCGCTCCAAGATTTGTTTCGATGGCCCACCATCGCAGCGCTCGTGGCCGAGCGCTCCCCGGCGCCGGCGCTTTCGGCCACCCCGGCGAGCCGGCCCTTTGGCCTCCTCGAGGCGGCGGACCGGGCGAGGCTGCCGGCGGGCATCGCCGACGCCTATCCGATGACTGCGCTCCAGACGGGCCTCGTGTTCCATTCGGAGCTCCGCCCCGGGACCGCCATCTACCACGACATCAACACCGTGAAGGTGCGCGGCCGGATGGTGCCGGACCTCTTCCGGGCCGCGGTGCAGCACGTGGTCGACCGACATCCGATCCTGCGGACCGCCTTCCGTCTGGTTGGCTTCGGTCAGCCGCTGCAGCTCGTGTACGAGCGCGTCGCGGCGCGGATCACCTTCGAGGACCTGCGCGACCTCGAGCCCGAGGCACAGACGCGCGCGTTCGAGGCCTTCGTCGAGCGCGAGAAGCGCTGGCATTTCGACTGGGCGGAGCCCGCGCTCGTGCGCTTCTTCGTGCACATCCTCGACGATTCGACGTTCTGGTACTCGCTGAGCTTCCACGACTCGACGCTCGACGGCTGGAGCGCGAGCGCGATGGACACCGAGCTCTTCCGCACCTACCACGAGCTCCTCGCCGGGAAGACCCCGAGCGCCGGCGAGCCGCCCGTGCCGTATCGCGAGTTCGTCGCGCTGGAGCTCGAGGCCCTGGCCTCGCCGGACGCGAGACGCTACTGGCTCGATCGCCTGGAGGGCGGCGTCCGCACCGAGATCCCACGCTGGACCGAGCCGGCGAGCGCGGCGGACGGCGTCGCCATCCGCTTCCACGAGGTCGCGGTGCCCAAGGAGGTGTCGGACGCCCTCAAGCGTACCGCCAAGGCGCTGGCGATCCCGATCAAGAGCGTCCTGCTCGCGGCGCACATGAAGGTGCTCGGCACGCTGAGTGGCTCGAACGACGTGGCCACGGGCCTCGAGCACAATGGCCGCCCCGAATCCATCGGCGCCGAGCAGACGCTCGGCCTCTTCCTGAACACCGTCCCTTTCCGGATGGGCCTCGGGCACGGTACCTGGACGGAGCTGATCCGAGCCGCCTACGAAGCCGAGATCGAGCTCCTGCCGTTCCGTCGTTACCCCATGTCTGCGCTCCAGCAGGAGCTCGCGCGCGGAGACCTCTTCGAGGCGGTCTTCAACTACACGCACTTCCACGTCAGCCGGGAGGCGTCCGCGCTCACGGGCTTCGAGGTCATCGAGTCGGGCGGCGTGCTCGAGACGCAATACCCCCTCCGCGCGGAGTTCGACCGCAACGTCCTGACCGACGACCTCGCGCTGTCCCTGCACTTCGACGTCCACGAGCTCACCGAGGCGCAGGTCACCGCCATCGGCGCCTGCTACCTGAGCGCGCTCCGGCTCATCGCGGCCGATCCCTCCTCGAGCCACGAGGCAGAGTCGCTGCTGCCGCCCGAGGAGCGCGCCCGGATCCTGAACACCTGGAACGACACTCGCGTGGAGACGTCGCTCGAGCGACCGTTCCCGGTGCTCTTTGCCGAAGAGGCCGCCAAGGCGCCCTCGGCCATCGCGATCGAATGCGACGGGGAGGCGCTCCGGTATGACGAGCTGAACCTGCGCGCGAACCGGCTCGCGCATGCGCTCACCGATCGCGGCGTCGGGCCGGAGGTCCTGGTCGCCGTGGGGATGGAACGCGGGATCGATCTCGCCGTGGCGGTCCTGGGCATCCTCAAGGCCGGGGGCGCCTACCTGCCGCTCGATCCGCATCACCCGAGCGAGCGCCTCGCCGGGGTCATCGCGCGCAGTGGCTGCCGGCTCGTGCTCGCGGGCGACGACCTGTTGCCCGCGCTCTCCGGGGCCATCGAGATCGGCCGCGGCCTGGCGGCCGAGGCCGCGCCGCCCGCGCTGTGCTCGCTGGCTGAGCTCCTCGCGGCGCCGGCGTCGGACGCGAATCCGGCTCCCCGCGCTCGCCCCGAAAACCTCGCGTACGTGATCTACACGTCCGGGTCCACGGGCCAGCCGAAGGGGGCCATGATCGAGCACCGCGGCATGCTCAATCACCTGTTCGCGAAGATCTCGGATCTCGCGCTCGGGGCCGACGACGTGGTGGCGCAAACCGCCTCGCAATGCTTCGACATCTCGGTGTGGCAACTCCTCGCGCCGCTGCTCGTCGGCGGCCGCGTCGTCGTCTGCAGGGACGAGATCGCCCATGACGCGTCGCGCCTGCTCGCGCACGTCGAGACGCGCGGCGTGACCGTGCTCGAGACCGTGCCCTCGTTCCTGCGCGCGCTGCTCGACGAGGTGGCAGCGCACGGTCCTGCTCATGTTCCCCTGTCGAGGCTGCGCTGGATGATCCCGACCGGCGAGGAGCTGCCCGCGGAGCTGTGCCGCCGGTGGCTGCGCCAATACCCCGCGATCCCGCTCGTCAATGCCTACGGGCCCACGGAGTGCTCCGACGACGTCACGCACTTCGCGATGAGGGTGCCTCCCGACGAGATCGAGCGCCGCGTCTCCGTGGGCAGGCCCATCGCGAACACCCGCATCTACGTGCTCGACTCCGCGTTGGTCCCGGTGCCCCTCGGTTGCACCGGCGAGCTCTGCGTCGGCGGCGTGGGGGTAGGTCGAGGCTACCTCGGCAACCAGGTGCAGACGGCCGAGGTGTTCGTGCCGGACCCGTTTTCGGCCGAGCCGGGCGCGCGCCTGTACCGTACCGGCGACCTCGCCCGCTATCGGCCCGACGGCAATGTCGAATTCGTCGGCAGGGTCGATCATCAGGTCAAGCTGCGCGGATTCCGCATCGAGCTCGGGGAGATCGATGCCGCGCTGCGCGCGCACGCGGGTGTCGCGAGCGCCGTGGTGACGGTGCGAGCCGACGTACCTGGGCAGGACCGCCTCGTAGCCTACGTGGTTCCGAGCGGGCAGGCCCCATCGGCCCAGACCCTGCGGGCGTTCCTCGGCGAGCGGCTTCCCGATTACATGGTGCCGGCGGCCTACGTGATGCTGTCGGCGCTCCCGCTGACCTCGAATGGCAAGATCGATCGTCGCGCCCTGCCGGCGCCCGATGCATCGAGCATCGGCCGGGTGCGAGAATTGATGCCACCCAGGGACGACGTGGAGCTCGAGCTCGTCAAGATCTGGCAGGACGTGCTCGGGCTGGACGCAGTCGGCGTGAACGACGACTTCTTCGAGATCGGAGGCCACTCGCTGCTGGCGGTCCGCTTGATGGCGCGCATCGAGGAGCGCTTCGGCAAGAAGCTCCGCCTCGCGGCGCTCGTGGACGGACCCACCATCGAGGTCATGGCGGCCCACCTGCGCGGCACCCAAGGCACCGACCATCGGTCACCGCTCGTGACCGTGCAGCGCGGTGGCGACGCGCCTGCGATCTTCGCGGTGCACCCCGTGGGTGGCAATGTCGTCTGCTACCTGCAGCTCGCGCGGCGCCTGGGCAAGGACCGCCCCTTCCATGCGCTGCAGTCGCCGGGCCTCGAGCCCGGCCAGCAGCCGCTGACGACGGTGGAGGCCATGGCCGCGGTGTACCTCGAGGCCATCCGGCGCGTGCAGCCCCAAGGACCGTATTCCCTCCTCGGCTGGTCGATGGGCGGAGTCGTGGCCTTCGAGATCGCAAGGCGCCTGCGCGCGATCGGCGAGCCGGTCGCCCTCCTGGCGATGATCGACTCGTACCCACCGGAGGCGTTCGAGGCCGAGGCCGACGGGCCGGCCGCGGCCCACCTGCTCGCCCGGGACCTCGGGCGCACCTTCGGCAGGGAGATCGAGGTCCCCGCCAGCACGCTCGAGGGGCGCACGGCCGCAGAGCAGCTCGATGCCGTGATCGAGCAGGCCAGGGCGCAGGGGGTCCTGCCGCGTGACCTCGACGCCGAGCACATGAGGCGGCTCGCGCAGATGTTCGTGAACAACCGCAGGGCGAGCGCCCGCTACCGCCCCGGTGCCTTCGATGGGTCGATCGTCCACTTCGCGGCCACCGAGTCGCTCGCCGACGGCGGGCCCGACACGGGATGGGAGCGCCTCGCCGCGGGCGGCGTGAAGGTGCATCCGATCCCCGGCGACCACTACTCCATCCTTCAGCACGACGATCTCGCGAGCGGCCTTGGCACCCTCCTGCGGTCCGTGCTCCCTGCGGCCTTGCCTGCGCGTCTGGCCAGCCAGTGACGACCAGCGCTCCACTCTGGAGGAATCGCTCGTTCAACCTCCTGTGGTCGAGCTACGGGTTGTCCTCGCTCGGCGATGCGTTCTCGAACATCGCGCTTCCCCTCCTCGTCCTCGAGGCTACGGGCTCGCTGATCCAGATGGGGGTCGTGACCGGGATCATCGGCGCCTCCGGGCTCGCCTCCGGGCTCCTCGGTGGCCCCATCGTGGATCGCCTGGATGGCCGTCGGCTCATGCTAGCCTGCCACGCGATCAGTGCCACGATCTATGGTTCGGTCCCGATCGTCTGGGCGCTGGGCGGCCCCCACGTCTGGCTGATCTACGTCGCCTGCGCCATTGGCACGTTCGTCAATCACGTCTTCCAGCTCGCCAATGTCGCGGCCACTACCCGCGTCGTCGGGCGCGACCAGCTCACGGCCGCCAATGGGCGGCAGCAAGGCACCATTGCGCTTACGTTCGTGATCGGCTTTCTGATCGCCGGCATCGTCTCCGCACGCTTCGGGCCTGCAATCGGCGTCGGTGTCAACGGGGGCCTGCTCTTCGCGTCGGCGATGATCCTGCTCTTGACGCCGAGAGGCTCCTACCGTGGAGCCCCCACCGAGGCGGCCGCGACGAGCGGTCTTGCGGAGCTGCTGGTCGGGCTCCGGTTCCTGGTCCGCGACCCGGTCCTGCGATGGGTGGCGCTCATCTCCTGCGGCTCCAACGTCGCGGCGACCGCGGCGCTCGACCTCTTGATCTTCCGCATGAAACACGACCTCGGCCTTCCCGACGGCGCCGTCGGCGTGGTGTTCGCCATCGCCAGCGTGGGATCGGTCGCGGGCGCGCTCGCGGCCTCCGCGGTCCGCCGGCGCTGGGGCTTCGCGCTGAGCTTCCTCGGAGCGTGCCTGCTCAAGGGGACCTCGCTCGCGGCGATCGGAATCGCGCCGACGGTGATCGCCATCTCGGCGCTCGCCGTGGGTTTCTCGTTCGGCCAGACCATCGCCGCCATCAACGCCAACGCGCGCCGCCAGGAGACCACGCCGGCGCGGCTCCAGGGGCGCGTCACGGCGGCGTACTGGACCGTCACCTCGGCGCTCGCGCCGGTCGGGGTCGCGCTCGCCATGATCATCGCGAAGCTCACGGGAGCGACGGCGGTGCTGCTCGGCATGGGCATCGCGGCCAGCGCGCTGGCGCTCCTGGGCCTGCTGTCGCCCATCCGCGACGTGGACACGGCGCTGCCGATCGAAGAGCCGGAGACACAGCCATGAAGCGACGAGAATTCCTCACAGGCATCGCCGTCACGGGCGCGCTCGGGTACGCGACGACCGCCGATGCAGCCAGCCCCGCGGTCACCTCCGCCACGTCGGTCGCGCCTGCGAGGGTCGACTGGGAGTGGGTGCGAGCCCAGTTCAACCTGTCCCGCGACTGGATTCACATGAGCAGCTTCCTCATCGCCTCGCACCCACGGGTCGTGCGTGAGGCGCTGGAGCGACACCGCCGAGGCCTGGACGAGGACCCGATCCTCTACCTCAAGTCGCATGACGACGAGGCCCCGGTGCTCGAGGCCGCCTCGCGGTACATGGGCGCCAGGCCCTCCGAGATCGCCCTGACCGATAGCACCACGATGGGCCTCGGGACCCTCTACGGTGGTCTCCCGCTCCGCGCGGGCGACGAGATCCTCACCACCACGCACGACCACTACGCCCACCACGAATCGATCCGTCTGGCGGCGCGGCGCGCCGGTGCCACCGTCCGGAAGATCGCGCTCTACGAGCGCGGCGCGGACGCCTCGGCCGAGAGCATGGCGCAGCGCATCGCAAGCGCGATCACCCCGCACACTCGCGTCGTGGGCGTCACCTGGGTCCACTCCTGCACCGGGGTCGTCACCCCCGTGCGCGCCATCGCCCACGCCGTGGCCCGGGCGAACGCGGGCCGCGCCGCGGACAATCGCGTCCTCCTCTGTGTCGATGGCGTCCACGGCTTCGGGGTCAAGAACGTCGAGATGGCCGACCTCGGCTGCGACTTCTTCGTCGCCGGATGCCACAAATGGATCCTGGGGCCGCGCGGGACCGGCGTGCTCTGGGGCAAGGCCGACGCGTGGCCCGCGCTGCGACCGACCATCCCGCACTTCGGCGAGGAGGCCTGGAACGCCTGGTACAAGGGCGTCGAGCCACCGCCAACCAATGCGGACATGATGACGCCCGGCGGATATCACTCCTTCGAGCACCGATGGGCCCTGGCCGAAGCGTTCGATTTCCATCGCCAGATCGGGAAGGCCAGGGTGGAGAGCCGCATCCTCGAGCTCAACCGGCAGTGCAAGGAGGGGTTGCTCTCCATGCGCCACGTGACGGTCCATACGCCCAAGGCCGCCGCGCTGTCAGCCGGATTGATCGCCTTCGAGGTGGCCGGCCTCGCGCCCCCCGAGGTGGTCGCACGCCTGGCGGCCAAGAAGATCCATGCGAAGGTGTCGCCGTACCGCACGAGCTATGCGCGCGTCGCGCCCGCGATCCTCAACACGCCCGCGGAGGTCGATATCGTCCTGCGCGAGATCCGGGCCCTGGCGTGAGGCACTTCCCCCGGATGTGGTCCAGCTCTTGCTGCGCAATGGAGAGAGCGTCCCGATGACCGGCCAGCCTCGACTGCGGATGAGACCCCTGTCTGCGGAGGAGTTCCCCGAATATCGGGAGAGCTTCATCCGGGACTGGGCGCTCGATCTAGCGCGCGTGGAAGGGCTGCCGCCCGAGGAGGCGATCGCTTCCGCGACCCGACGCACGGACGCCGGGCTTACCGCGGGCGTAGCGACCCCGGGGCATTACCTGTACGCCATCTTGTTCGATGACGAGCGGGTGGGAACGCTCTGGTTCTCGGTCGACGAGGAGCGCCGAGGCTTCCTCGACGACATCACCATCCTCGAGCCATTTCGGCGCAGGGGTCACGGCAAGGGTGCGCTGGAATTGCTCGAGGCCATCGCCAGGGAGCTCGGCCTGGGTCGCCTCGACCTCCACGTGTACCGGGACAACCCTGGCGCGATCGCGCTCTACGAGCGCCTCGGCTACCGCGTCACCGGTCTGAAGATGCGAAAGGTACTGGGCGCGAAATAGCCTGGAGACAGCCATGAAATACCGGGATGACACCGATCAGTTCCTCTACGAGTACGTACGCCACGGAATGACGCCGTTCTTCGGTGTGCCGAGCGTCGACTCTTCCGACCCTGCCTCGGCGTACCTCGGCGCGCGCGTGGTGCTCCTCGGGATCCCGTACGACGGTGGGACCAGCCAGAACCCTGGCGCCCGGTTCGCGCCCTACAGCGTACGGCAAGCGAGCATCTTCGCGGTCAACGCCGACGCGATCGGGAGGCTCTCGGGGCGTGGCGCCGTCGATGGCGGCAATGTGCCGGCCCCGCCCCGATCGCCGTCCGCCATGCGCGAGCTCGTCGAGCACGCCATCACCGGGGTCCTCTCGGCGGGTGCGGCGCCATTCGTGGTGGGCGGCGACCATTCGGTGGTGCTGCCGATCCTGCGCGCGGTCGCGAAGCGACTCGGCCCGGTGGCGGTGGTCCACATCGACGCGCACACGGACACCGCCACGCCCTCGGAGTTCCTGGGCGGCGATCCCTACCACCACGGCGCCCCGCTGCGGTACGCGCTCGAGGAGGGGCTCATCGAGCGCGGCCAGCTCCACCAGATCGGCATTCGCATGGGGTTCGACGCGGCGTTGACCCGCGAGCACGCCGTCAACATCTACGACATCGACGAGGTGGCGCAGGGCGTGCGCCCCCTGATGGAGCGGGTGCGCGCGGCCATCGGCCAGCGTCCGACCTACGTCACGTTCGACATCGACGCGGTCGACCCGGCGTTCGCACCCGGCACCGGGACGCCAGCGCCGGGCGGCCTGACCTCACGCGAGGCCATCGCGCTCGTCCGTTCCCTCGGCGGCCTGCGCATCGTCGGCATGGATGTCGTCGAGGTCCTGCCGGCGCTCGACCACGCCGACCTCACGAGCTTGCTCGCCGCGACCCTGCTCATGCAGGGGATCGCCGCCCTCGGCGCTCCCGGGGAGCCCGGCTGATGCGCTCCGCGGGATCGCCGGCCGGCTTCGACGGCCTCTCGTTCCAGGACTACGCGGCGCTCCTCACGGGCGACGTCGAGGACTACAAGGACGCAGACGGGCGCCCCATCGGCGAGGTCCGTGCCAGCCCCGAGGCGCGAGCCGGGGTCGCGACCGAATACAAGCGTTGCCCCTATTCCGGGAGCCGCCACGACCACGAACGCCCCATGAACGTCTCGTCCCTCCGCCAGTCCACGCGCGATTGGCCCCAGATCATCGGGGCGCTGGACTTCGTGGGGACCGCCTATCGGCGGCGCCACCCGGCCACGCCTCCGAGCCTGGCCGAGTACTGGCGCCTCGCGACGGCGATGTCGCTCCTGCCCGCGTACTTCATGTTCCGGCACGACGGCCCCATTGCCGATGGCCACATTCCCCCGTTCGCTGGCTCGATCAACAAGATGCTCGGCGGAATCATGTCCGTCTGCTCGAAGCTGACGCTCGCCGAGCTGAGCGCGGGCCGTACGGCGGCCGACTCGGTCGTCACGCCGGGGCTCATCCTCGAGGCGGCCGAGGCGACGGGGTCCCTCATCGGCGCGACCGAGGTCTGTGCCGGCACGCCCATGATGCTCGAGACCATCCTCCGGGTGATCTCGCACGGCGCGGCAGCAGAGCGCGAGGTCGACCGTGCCGCGATCGGCGCCCTCTTGCCCGATCCGGAGGCGTTCCTCGACTACGCAGAGGCGGCCGCAGAGCTCACGCTCGTCCTGTTCGTGTGTTCCCTGCAGATCGGCGCTGGCATGGCGCGCATCGCGCGGGCGCTCGAGCGCCCAGGCCTCGAGACGCTCGCGGACCGGCTCCGAGACCTGCGCGCCCGTGCGTTCTTCCAGCGCTACACGCCAGGCATGCCGATCGACACCGAGCGGGGCGATGCGCTGGCCGAGGCGATCGCGCCGCTCCTGCGCACCGACGTCTCCGCGCTGCTCTCCACCCGCGGCCTGCCCGAGGCCGGCTCGGTCCACGCGTGGTGCCAGAGCCGGGTGGCGGCCCAATCGCTGCCGCCGGAGTGTCTGGCGGTGCTGCTCGGGGAGCTCACCGGGCATCTTGGCCGCGAGAGCGAAGCCCTGCGCATCCTCACGCCGCTGCAGGCGCGCGTTCACGAGGCGCTCGGCCGACCGAGAGCCCGCCACGCGCTGACGGGATCCGACCTCTCGGCGCTCTTTGGCCATACGCCCGTCGATTTCGCAGAGGCCGCGTTCGGCATCCACGTTCGCAATCAAGAGGGCTCCACCCTGCTCCGGTGCGAGCACGGCGCCCTGCGCGTCGATCACTCGCGCCCCCACCACGAAGACGCCACGAGCGGAGCTTGCGCATGACATCCCGAGAGAGACTCCTTCAGCAAGTCGCGCGCCTCGAAGGCGCGCTCGCGCCGGCCCCGATCATGCGGCTCGAGCATCCGGACGTGAACCTGTTCGCGAAGCTCGAATTCTGCAACGCGGCGGGCAGCGTCAAGGACAAGCCTGCGTTCTGCATCCTCAGGGCCGCCATCGACCGGGGCGACATCACGCCGACGACCACGATCATCGAGTCGTCGTCGGGGAACTTCGCCAATGCCCTGGCACTCTTCAGCCGCGCCCTCGGTCTGCGGTTCATGCCGGTCATTGACCCGAACATCTCGCCGACCAACGAGGCATGCCTTCGCACGACCTGCGACTCCATCGTCAAGGTGCACGATCTCGACGACCGCCAAGGCTACCTCAAGACGCGCCTGGCCCGAATTCGCGAGCTGCAGGCGACCCTTCCAGACGTGTACTGGCCCAATCAATACGCGAACCGCGACGCGATCGAGGCCCACTACCGGTTCACCGGCACCGAGATCTGCAACGCATTCTCCTCGCTCGATTACGTCTTCGTCGGCGTCAGCACGTGCGGCACCATCTCGGGTGTCTCACGGCGCGTGAAGGAGAAGTTCCCCCACGCCAAGATCATCGCGGTGGACGCGGAGGGCTCGCTCATCTTCGGCGGCGCCCCGAAGAAGCGCTGCATCCCGGGCATCGGGGCCACGGTGGCCCCCGCCCTCCTGCGCGAGGCGTCCATCGACGACGTCGTCATCGTGCCCGAGGTCGAGACCATCCGCGCCTGTCGCGCGTTGCTCGACGAGCACGGGCTCTTCGTGGGCGGCTCCTCAGGCTCGGCCTACAGCGCCATCCAAATGCGCAGGAAGGCCCTCCGCGGCGCCCGCAAGCCCAACGTGCTCTTCTTGTGCTGCGATCGTGGGTCCGCGTACCTCGACACCGTGTTCGACGACGCCTGGGTCGCCGGGCACATCGAGGGGGCGGAGCGCGAGTCGGTCGCGAGCCATCGTCAGGTGGCCTGATGTTCAGCTTCTCGGTCATCACCGGCAAGACCGTCCACCGCATCGTCCACGGCGACCTGCGCAGGTGCGTGCGCGTGGTGAAGGACGCGTACCTCACCCACGACGCGGGTCGATCGATCAACCCGAACAGCTACTTCCTGCGCTACCCCGACAATCCGAGCGCCCGCATCATCGCGTTGCCCGCGCACCTCGGCGGAGACACCCGTGTCTCCGGCATCAAGTGGATCGCGAGCTTCCCCGCGAACGTCGCCAAGGGGTTCCCGCGGGCTTCCGCCGTGCTCCTGCTCAATGACTGCGAGACGGGCTACCCCTTCGCGTGTCTCGAGAGCTCCATCATCTCCGCCGCGCGGACCGCGGCGTCCGCCCTCGTCGCCACCGAGGCGCTCCGCCAAGACCGCCGGATACGCACGCTCGGGATCGTGGGCAACGGCCTCATTGCCCGCTACGTCTACGACTTCTTCGTGGGCACCGGCTGGGAGGTCGGCTCGGTCGCGCTCTACGACCACACCCCCGGCGAGTCGACCCGATTTGCGGCAGAGGTGTGCGCCGCGCGACATCAGGGCCGGGTCACAGTGCACGCCGACGTCGAGAGTCTTGTTCGAGCGAGCGACACCATCCTTTTCGCGACGAGCGCGCCGCGGCCGCACATCACCGATCTCGCGCTCCTGTCCCACAATCCATTGATCCTCCACGTCTCATTGCGCGATCTCGCGCCGGAGCTCCTGCTGGCGTCGAACAACGTCGTGGACGATGTGGACCACGTGATGAACGCCGACACGTCGCCGCACCTCGCGGAGAAGCTGAGCGGCGGGCGCGGCTTCGTCAATGGCACCATCGCAGGCGCGATCGAGGGACGCTTCGCCGTCGATCCGAGGCGGCCGACCATCGTGTCACCCTTCGGCCTCGGCGTCCTCGATCTCGCGGTCGGCAAGTGGGTCTACGACGCGGCTTCTGCGGCCGGCGAGGCGCTCCACGTCGACGACTTTTTCTGCGAGCTCCGACGGTGAGCCGGCGACGCGTCGCGCCCGTATGCGGTTCCTGATCGGCCCCGCGCTCGCGCTCGCCCTCCTCCCCGCTCTCTCGCCCGCGCTGGGCGCCGAGCTCGGCCGGGCCTCGGCCTCGCTCGCTTCGCCGGCTGTCCGCGCGAGTCGCCCCCGGGATCCCCGGCCCGACAGCTGTGGCGCGCCGCGTAGGCGCAGACGGCGGCCCCCACGGCCGTCCCCACCCGAGCCGACCCCGCCCGCGAGCCCGGAGCCGGTCGCACCACCGCCACCACCGCCACCACCGCCACCACCGCCACCACCGCCACCTGCGCCCGTACCGGTCCTCGTGCCACCGTTTCGTGCCACGAGCCGGCCCACGCTTCGCGCCGTTCGCGCACGGACACCGCCCATCATTGACGGAAGGCTCGACGACGACGTCTGGCGCGACGCCCTGGTGACCGACCAGTTCACGCAGAAGATGCCCTACGAGGCCAAGCGGCCCACCGCGCGGACGGCCATGCGGGTCCTGTACGATGACGCCGCCATCTACTTCTTGTTCGATTGCCAGCAGGCCGGCCTGCCCGTGGTGGCACGGCTCACGCGCCGCGACCGCCCCGTCGAATCCGATTCAGTCACAGTCACCATCGACAGTCGAGCCGATGGCAAGAGCGCGTTCGAGTTCTCGGTCAATGCGGCAGGGGTGCAAATCGATGGAACGCGTTCGGATGACGTGGGGTTCTCCACCGATTGGGACGAGACCTGGGCCGCGCAGGTCCAGGTGACCCCCGGGGGATGGTCCGCCGAGGTGGAGATCCCCCTGCGCGTCCTGCGTTTCGACTCGAGCCCGGTCCAGAGTTGGGGATTGCAGGCGCGAAGGTACATCTCGGCTCTGCAGGAGACAGACGAGTGGGCCTTCATCGCCCGCGACAACGGCGGAGAGGTGTCGCGCTACGGCAAGCTCGAGCAGCTGGCTGCGCTGCGGCCGAAGGGTGGCCTCGAGCTACGTCCCTTCGTCCTCGGTCGCGTTCGCCAGCGCGATCCGGATCCCGACCTGGTCGCGAGCGGCCTCGACGCCAGTGCCTCCGCAGGCCTCGATCTGAAATGGCGGGCCTCCCAGGCGCTGACGCTCGACCTCGCGATCAACCCTGATTTCGGCCAGGTCGAGGCCGACCAGGTGGTGCTCAACCTGACCACGTACGAGGTGTTCTTTCCGGAGAAGCGGGCCTTCTTCATCGAGGGTGCGGACACGTTCACGACGCGGCTCAACCTCTTTTATCCAAGACGGATCGGGCGCGCTCCGGACCTGCCGGCGCTGCGCACCGCCGCCCCGTTTCAGGAGCGCCTCTTCGACCGTCCTGACCCTTCCACCATCTACGGAGCGGCCAAGCTCGTGGGCTCCCTCGGCGACCGCTTCACGGTGGGGGCGATGAGCGCGCTCACGGGCAACAATCACGTCGACGCCGTGCTCGCCGATGGGACCCGCGACGAGCGCCTCGTCGACCCTCTGACCTCCTACAACGTCCTTCGCCTCAAGCGCGACATCGGCGGCAACGCCCATGTGGGCTTCCTGGGTACGGCGGTGATTCGCGCCGAACCCGGCGTTGCGGCCGATTGGCTCGCGTCCTCGCGCGCGTATCCGTCGACCGGCGTCAGGGCGCAGCAGCTCTGTCCGAGCGGCCAGACCGTGCGCTCGGGAGCCCGCTGCCACCACGACGCCTTCGTGGCCGGCATCGACGCGGCGTGGCGCTCCGAATCGGGTGACTACGTCATCAGCGGCCAGGGCGTCGCGTCGGCCATCAGCGAGGGCCCCGCGCGAACCATGCCGGACGGCACGGTGATCTTCGGCGGCGACATCGCGCCAGGCGGCCGCCTCTTTCTGTCCAAGGAGGGGGGCAAGCACTGGCTGGCTGACATCTTCTACGAGGGCTACGGCCGCACGCTCGACTACAACGATCTGGGCTACCTGCAGCGTCAGAACAGCCATGAGCTGAGTGGATACCTCGAGTATCGGGACCTCGAGCCAGGGCCCCATGCGCTGCAGTGGGATGTCTTCCTCATCACGGACGCCAAGAACAACCTCGACAACCTGAACCTCGGGCGTCTGGTCGAGCTCGGCGTTGGGGTCAAGCTCGCAAGCTATTGGTTTCTGCAGGCCGACGTCGAGTATCGCCCGGCGCGTCATGACGACCGAGAGGTGGGCGACGGCACTGCGCTCGAGCACATGGAGACGCTCGGCGGGCAGGAGATCATCTCGACGGATCCCAGGCGAGCCGCGACGGCGAAGCTGATCCTGTCGGAGCAGTTCCTTGCGGAAGGGATGAGCCTCACGCTGGAGGCGGAGCTCGGGTGGAAGCCGCTCTCCCAGGTCGAGATCCAGCTCTTGCCCACGGCGCTCTACGCGTACGGTGAGCCCCGCTACGCAGGGCCGGGCACGGCCGATCGGGAATTGGTGTTCGGCAAGCTGTTCGCCAAGAGCGTGGGGGCGACGCTGCGCATGACGTACACGTTCGCCCCGACGCTTTCGCTGCAGACCTATGCGCAGGTGTTTCTCGCCTCTGCGCATTACTCCGAATTTGCCTCGGTGACCCCCGCGCCAGAGGGCCGCCGGCCCGTGATCGATCTCGCCGCGCTCACGCGGTCCGGAGCGCCCGCAGAGAATCCAGACTTCGAGGAGGCGTCGCTCAACGTCAACGTGGTGCTGCGATGGGAGTACGCGCGGGGCTCGACGATGTACCTCGTCTACACGCACGCGCAGGTTCCGCGGGTTCCGCTCGGGCCGGGCGTCATCGCGGACCTGGACGCCACGGGCCTGCTCCAGGCCCGCGCCTCCGACGTCGCCCTGCTCAAGCTGTCGTACTGGTGGCCGTGAGGGCAGCCGCTCCGTTCGCCCTCTTGGGTCAGGGGGACCCCGGGCCGTCGAAGTGCACGACCTGCGCCGGCGGCCTGCCGTTGAAGCCGACGTTCCAGCAGGCCGAATACCCCACGACGTCGCCGAACATCAAGAGGTCGCCTTGCCGGTACGGCATCTCGCCAGTGGCCGCGGGCACCTCGAACACGCCCAGGACGTCGCTCTCGGCACACGTGGGGCCGACGATCCGGACGCGGATCGTCGGGCTACCGGGCGGCGCGGTCGGCACGATGAGCATCGGGTCGGTCCAGCGGAGGTGGGCCTCGGACGACAGGTCGACGACGAGGTCGAAGAGGTCGCCGCGCAGGACGATGGCTTCGATACGGCCGAGGGCGAAGCCCGCCCGCTCCGTGAGCGGGCGTCCTGGCTCGAAGAAGAGGACCGTTCGCTCGGGCAGGACCCGCTTTATTTCGCCGACCATCGCCTCGAGCTCGCGCATGGACAGAAAACAGATGCCGCCGCCGAGGTTCAGGTACGCGAGCTCGACGCCGAGCCGGCGGGCGGCCGCTGCCGCGTTCCGCGCCATCGCGACGTACGCTTCGCGCGTGTTGCTCGTGCTCCACCCCGAGTGGCAATGGAATCCCCGAAAACGGTGGCGCCCGCAGGTGATCATCCGCTGGAGGAGATCGTGTGCCTCCGGCGGGACGCCGAAGTGAGAGTCCTGCTCGAGGAGCTTGGACGTGCTCAGGCGAATGCAGTAATCGACCGGACCTTCGACGGCGGCCAACGCCTCGTATTGTGCTAGTGAGTCCAGGGTGACGACGAGATCGTTGTCGCGGCTCGTGAACGCGGAGAGTGCCCGGGGAAACACGGGCGCCGTGACGAACACGGTCTTGCCGGCGAGCACACGCGGGAGCTTCTCGTACTCGCCCTCGTTGGAGACGTCGAATCCCGAGAGATACCTCGCCGCGAGATCGAACACCGGACCCGGCGTCATCGCCTTCGCCGCCATCAAGACCTCGACGCCTCCTTGTGCTCGGAGCGCCGCCAGCGAGGACATGGCGTCTCTGGCGAGCTCGAGCGAATAGGCGAGCATGGGCCCCCGGTAGCTCGCGGCGACGGTCGTCGCGAACGCATGGAGGCGGGCGAACTGTGCCGGCGCAACGGGCTCGCCTCGCAGCCGCGAGAAGTAGTCGACCTCAGTGCCGAGGTGCGCCTTGGCCGCAGCGATGACGGCGAGCATTCGCTCGTCATGGACCTTGGTGTGATCGGCGCGGACCTCGTACGGAAGGCGCACCGGGGCGATGCGCGTTCGATCGTCGTCCTCCGCCACTCGCTGGGCATGGTGACGCACTGGCAGAATCACCGGCGCAGCAGGAAGCAGTAACCGGGCCACACATGGGCAAGGGCGTGAGCCGATGGAATGCGCGTGGATCCCGTGATGATGACCCTGAGGTCCGAGGGCTTCATGTCGTCTGATTCCTTGGTTGCGGAGCCGACACTAGATCCATTCGTGGGCGAAATGAACGATCGTCGTGTCGAAAGCCGAACGACGGCTTGCGCGACCGCTCGCCGGCAGCAGAGCAAGGGTTGCGCACGGAGCGCAAGCGCTGCCTGATCGCTCGTGTTCGCTCAAGACCGGCTGGTCGGCTGGGCCGCGCCACCCGGCTCGCCAGGCGGGCGCAGGACGTCCCACACCAGAAAGGCCCTGGCCAGGCCGACGACGTGGCCCGACAGCGCTGTTCGACCTCGGAGCGCTGCTGAGCACGTGGTGGAGAGCCCGCCGGGCTGGCATGCTGCACCCCATGACGAGCGTCGAGACGAAGCGTGCGACCTTCCGCAAGCTACACGAGCAGGGGTGTTTCGTGATCCCGAACCCCTGGGATCGCGGCAGCGCCCGCTACCTGGCGCACCTGGGTTTTCCAGCGCTGGCGACTTCCAGTGCCGGCTACGCCTTCTCCCAGGCGCTGCCCGACGAGCCGACGGCGCTCCCGCGCGATCAGGTGCTCGCGCACGTCCGCGAGATCGCCTGCGCGGCGGATGTTCCGGTGAATGCGGATTTCCAGGACGGCTACGCGCGGGACATCGACGCACTCAAGGAATCTGTGCGGCTGTGCGTCGAGGCCGGTGCGGCTGGCATCTCGATCGAGGATGCGACCGGGGACCCGGGGCAGCCCTTCTATCCGCTCGACATCGCAGTGGCGCGCGTGCGCGCCGCCCGCACGGCAATCGACTCGACCGGCTGCGATGTCCTCCTCACCGCGCGGGCGGAGCAGAACCTGATCGGTCACCCGGACGCGCTTGCAGAGTCGATCCGCCGCCTGAAGGCCTATGCGCAGGCCGGCGCGCACGTCCTGTATGCGCCCGGCCTGCGTGGGCGCGACCCGATGAGCGCCGTCATCGACGCGGTCGCGCCGAGGCCCGTCAACATCTTGATCGGCGCTGACGTGGGGCTGCGTGTGAGCGACGTGGCTGCCTTGGGTGCGCGTCGCATCAGCGTGGGCTCCGCGCTTGCGCGCGTGGCCTGGACGGCCTTCATGCGCGCCGCCCGAATGATTGCCACAGACGGAGACTTCGGCGCCTTCGCCGACCTCGCGAGCACACGGGAGCTCAGCGAGCTGTTCGCAGTCCGTTGACGGTTAGGGACGACCCGCTCAGCCGAAACGCACCACGGGGCTGCTGTCGCCGCGCGGGGCTGCGCCGGGATCGATGCCGTCGCGGTGGAGGTCGGCGGGCGTGGCGGCGCTCGCGAGCGTGCCGCGGGGGTTATCGTACCAACCGGGATCCTGGTAGCTCGTGAGCTCGTCGCGGACCTTGAGGACCGTGAACATGCCGCCCATCGTGATGTAGTCGTGCTTGCCGCGAGCGCCGACCATCGGGATGCTGTTCGAGGGCACGGGCATGCCCATCTCGCCCATTTCGCCCATCCCTGTCTGACCCATCGTCATGTAGCCGGGCAGGAGCCTGCGCACCTTGGCGTCGAGGGCGCCGGGCTTGACGCCCACCAGGTTGGGGAACCCGTGGCCCATCTGGTTCATCACGTGATGCGTCATGTGGCAGTGCATTGCCCAGTCCCCGGAGACGTCAGCGAGGAATTCGATGGTGCGGGTGCTGCCCACGGGCACGAGCACGCTCGTCTCTGGCCACTGTGCCGACTCGGGGATCACACCGCCGTCCGTCTCGGTGATCCAGAACCTGTAGCCGTGCAGGTGGATGGGGTGATGGTCCATCGCGCTCAGGTTGCCGATACGGATGCGGACGCGCTGGCCCTTTTCGACCACGAGCGGCTCCGTGCCCGGGAAGGCCTTGCCGTTGATGGTGAGCACGTTGAACTCGCTCATCTCGTTCGGGTCGGGACGCCTTGCCCCGGGGTTGATCTTCCACTCGTGGAGCATCAGCGCGAAGTCGCGGTCAGCCTTGGGTCGCCTGGAGGCGCGCGGGTGCACGACGATGAGGCCGGTCATGCCGAGCGCCATCTGCGTCATCTCGTCGTGGTGCGAGTGATACATGAGCGTCCCGTGTTGCCGGAGCGTGAGCTCGTACTTGAAGGTCTCGCCCGGTGCGATGGCCTTCTGGGTGAGCCCACCGACGCCATCCATGCCATTGGGCAGGAGCACGCCGTGGCAATGCAGCGTGGTCGGCGCCGGCAATCGATTGGTCACATAGATGCGCACGTGATCGCCCTCGACCGCCTCGAGGAGCGGGCCGTGGACGCGGCCATTGTAGCCCCAGCACAGCGCCTTGAGACCCGGCGCCAGCTCGTGCTCCACCTCCTCGGCGACGAGGTGAAAGACCTTCGCGCCGTCCACGACCTTCCACGGCAGCTTCGAGCCGTTCGGCACCACGACCGGCTGATAGTCGCGCCCTGGCTGGCCGGGGATGAGCCGCGCAGCTCGCCCGGCGGTGCCGCCGGGCGATCGGGCCGTCCGCGGGGCAGCGTCGGCGCGCTCCGCTCCGCCGAGGAGCAGCGCACCTCCGGCAAGCACGGCGCCCGTGGTCGCCAGCAAGCTGCGACGGCGCTCGTCCACGTCTGTCTCCTTTGCGGGCAGATCACCTGGCTTGTGCATGGGCTCCAATCCTTCCTCCCATTGCGCGCTCGAGCTCGGCGCGAGAAATCCAGTAATCGCGGAGCGACTCGATGTACGCCCGAAAGGCCTCGATCTGGGCGCTCTTCGCGGCGACGAGCTCGAAAAGTCCGAGCTGCATCGCGTTGTACTGGAGCTGGGTCTGCGCGACGATGCGCTCGCGAAGCGGCAGCAGGATCTTGCGGTAGTGCTCGGCGACCTGGCGGGCGGTCATCAGCTTGACACGAGCCACGCGGACCTGCGAGCGCGCCTCGATCGAGACCGCCTGGAGCCGGCGCTCCGCAGAGCGCCGCTGGGCCTCGAGCCGGGCGACGAGCGCCTGCCGCCGGTCGAAGATCGGCAGCTCGAGTGACAGGGTGGGGCCCAGCAGGCGAGGGCCATCTGGATCCTGGTGCACGTGCACGCCGACCTGCACGAGCCCGAAGAACCTCGACGAGCGCGCCAGCTCGACGGCGTTCCACATGAGCAGGGCCTGCTTCCGAGCGGCGTCGATGTCGAGGCGCTGCTTGACCGCGGTGGCCTCCAGCCGATCGAGCGGCACCTCTTCCGCCGGCAACTCGCCGAGGGGCTCGGCGAGCGTCCAGTCCGTGCGTCGCCCCCAGAGCCCGAGCAGGCGGTTCATCTCCTCGAGGTGCTCGACGAGCCCCGTCTCGGCCTGCGCGAGCTCGAGCTTCGCCTGCTGGTAGGTCGCCTCCTCGGTCGCGAGGACGAGGTCGTTGATGTTGCCGGCCCGGTGCTGGCGGCGAGCGAGGTCGGCCGTGGCCTGCGCGCCCTCGACCACCATCCGGCGGAGCTCGAGCACCTTGGTGGCGGCCTGAACCTCGGCGAAGGCCTTTCGCACGTCGGCCGCGACCCCGAGCGCCTCGTGCGAAACGCGCAGCGTATCGGCGATGAGCTGCTCCTTGGCGACCCGCTTGCGGAGCGGCAGGACCAAGACGTCGAGGAAGCCAAGGACGAGCGAAGACTCGTACTCGAGACGTGCGCCGTTACTGGGGAAGCCCACGCTCCCTGCGAGCGTCGGATTCGCGAGCAGGCCAGCCTGGACGAGGTCGGCCTGCGAGACGCCGAGCTCCTCGTAGGTCGCCTGCAGCCGCGGGTTGTTCATGAGCGCGATCTCGACGGCTCGGTCGCGCCGGAGGCCTCCGCGGAGGAGGTCGTCGATCCGGCGCGAGACGCGCTCGTCCTCGGGCGCTCCCTTGGCCCAGCCGGTGGCGGCCCCGGTACGCGCCGCGATCGCCTCCGCGACCTCGCGATGCCCGGCGTCCGGCGGCACCGACGCGCAGCCCGTCCAGGCGACCACCAGCGCCCTCGCAACGAAGCGACTCATCGGTGGCCCTCGTGACCGCGCTGGGGTTTCCGCGGAGGCTCCACCGCCGGCTTGCGCTCGACGAGCTTCATGCCGCATTGGGGGCACTCTCCCGGCGCAGGAGACGTTGTCTCCGAGTGCATCGGGCAGGCATAGATCGCGGACCCCTTCGCTGGCTCACCGTGGTGAGGATGCTCGTGGGGAGTGGGGGTCTCCGGCTCCTCGGCGGCCGGCGGCTCGGGCGCCAGCGTGGTCGACGCTGGCCTGGGGGGGGATTCCGACGCGTCGGGATTCGAGGCGTCCAGGCTCACCGGCCGCGGCTTGAGCTCTCCGGCGCACGACGCAGCGAGGAGCAACGCGAGGCAATGCGCGAGGCGAGGCATCGTGGCGGTCCTCCGGTAATTGCGGCGGCAGCGCGACTGCAGGAGCGCGCTGCGGGGCGTGTCGGCAATGGGATGACCGGATGCCGCGGGCTCGGGCAACCGGTGAAGCTGATCTGGGGATCAGGGGATCGTGATCATGACCTCGTTGGACGGGTCCGAGATGTCTGATCCTCTCATCGCGTGAACCATGTACGTGTAGGTCCTGCCCGATCGAGTCGCCGTGTCGTGATACTGGGTCGTGTTTGCAGGCAGGGAGGGGAGCGTCGTGAAGGCGCCGCTCCCTTCCTTCTTCATGATCATGAACATGTCCTCGTCACTGGAATTGTCGCGCCAGGTGAGGTGTACGCCGCCCGCCAGCGGCGTCGCCGTCAGCATCGAAGGCGCGGCAGGCCTGGCACCGCTCGATCCTCCGTTTCCGCCCATGCCGCCCGCGCCCGCTCCGCCGCGACCGGCTCCGCCCGCACCCGC
>JAHFDS010000216.1 GCA_023248855.1 Myxococcales bacterium | reverse complement strand
AGATCCGCGGCGTAGGCGGCGAACACGGCGGCCCAGCGTGCTGGGGTGACATCGCGCTGGCAGCGTCGGAGCCACTCCCGAACGAGAGCGAGCACGCGCCTGCTGACGAGCATGGTGAGGATCGCCGCGTAGAACAGGGCCTCCACGACGACGCGCTTTCGGCTCGCAGGTTGTCGATCCGGTAGTTCGTGTTCAGCTCCTTGAAGAACAACTCGATCTGCCACCTGGCGGCGTAGACGGCGGCGATGTCCTCGGCGCCGAGGCGCTCGGGCGGGATGTTGGTGATGTAGAGGTGGTGCTGCTTCGTGCGCTCGTCGAACACACCGACGACGCGCAGGGTCATCGACGTGCGGCGCGACTTGCCATTGTAGCGCCTGCGCTTGAACTCGACCTCGGCCTCCACGTCGAGGATCTCTCGCTGCAGCCCAGGCAGGACGTCGTGCAGTCGTCTGCCGGTCAGCGACCGCGCGCGGCCGCGATGCCGGCGATGGCTGCTCAGGATGAGCGGGTTCGCGTTCTGCTTCAGGCGCGAGATGAAGTAGCCGCCGTTCTCGTGGATCTGGGCGAACAGCAGGTACCGGAAGTAGCCGAGATCGAACAGCAGGAGTCGGCCCTTGACCCACTTGCCGGTGCGCAGCACGGGGCCATCGGCCACGCGCTCACTGGTGATCCGCATCGACTGCTCGCTGACCCCACGCACGCTGATCAGCACGTGCGCCTTGAGCGCCGCGAGCGTGTGGTTCGTCCGGCAGCCGGGGAAGACCTTCGCCAGCAGGTCGTGCAACCGGATCACGGTCGAATCGGTGATCATCACGTCGACGAACGACTGCAGCGGCCCCCGCAGGGCCGGTCCGGAGATCGCGGTGTGAGCGACGACGTAGACGATCGACGCGCGCAACAGGTTGACCAGGCCGGGCGTGAAGCGGTCATAGAAGCTGCTCTCCTCGATGGACTCGCCCGCGGCCCTCTCGAAAGCGCGTCGGAGGCCCGCAATCGTCCGGGCTCGCCCAGCCGCGAAGCCGAGAACCAAGGACCAGCCGAGCAGCGAGGCGTCGACCTTGCCCTGCCGGCGAACCGCGCCCTCGCGGCGCGCCATCATGTTGAGC
Organism: Myxococcales bacterium; assembly: GCA_023248855.1. Classification (GTDB taxonomy): domain Bacteria; phylum Myxococcota_A; class Polyangia; order JAHFDS01; family JAHFDS01; genus JAHFDS01. The sequence goes on along the minus strand of JAHFDS010000216.1, from coordinate 12,090 downwards.
GTCGCGCGCGGCAGAATCTTGCGCACGGCACCCCGAAGCTGCGATCCTCGACCTCGGGCCATCGTTCTCTCCTTGGCGTGGACTCTGGACAAGCCCAACAAGGGGGGAACGCCGGCCCTTTCTCAAGTTTTCACGCGGCTTTGGCCGCGCTATCCGAACGGCGATGCGTTCGAGAGTGGCTCCGACGCTGCCAGCGCGATGTCACCCCAGCACGCTGGGCCGCCGTGTTCGCCGCCTACGCCGCGGATCTGCTGACCGTGGCCACGGCGCCGATCGCACTGGCGCTTCTCACCGCACGCCGGATCCACGAGGTCATCGCCAGCGAGGCCGCGAACCCGAGCCGCCGCCACCGTGGCCTTCTCGAGGACGTGCAGGCCCGAACCCACGCCCTCAGCCCAAAACCCGCATGAGATCAATGCTCACGCCGCCGTTAGCCGATCGCGGATGGTGTCTTCGTCAGCGTCAGCGTTTGCGTTGCCCCTGCGGTCGTCGTCCGAAGTAGGCTGACCGGCGATGCGCGAGATCCTGCTGGTCGAAGATCACGCCGAGAGCCGGGCCGGTCTCGCGTACGTGCTCGAGAGGGGCGGGTACCGCGTGCACCAGGCCGGCAATGGCCGCGCCGCCGTGGCGCTCGCGCGTCACGAGAAGCTGTCGGGGATCATCCTCGACCTCAAGCTGCCGGACATGGAGGGGCTGTCGGTGCTCGACGCCGTGCTGCAGCAATCGCCGGGCCTGCCGGCCATCGTCGTGACCGGCTACGGATCGATCGACACCGCGGTCGAGGCGATGAAGCGCGGCGCGTCCGAGTTCCTGACCAAGCCCATCCAGGTCGAGGGCCTGGTCGCGCTGCTCGAGCGCAGCATCCAGCGCGCAGCGCCGGTCGTGCCGATCCCGCCGTCGGAGGCCACGGCGGAGATGGAGCAGCTCGGCATCATCGGCCACTCGCGCGCGATGCGCGAGCTGTTCGAGACGCTCAAGCGGATCGCTCCCCACCAGTCGACCGTGCTCCTGCTCGGGGAGAGCGGCACCGGCAAGGAGCTGATCGCGCGGGCGCTGCACGCGCTCGGCACGAGGGAGCAAGGACCGTTCGTGGCCGTCAACTGCGCGACCCTGTCGGAGCAGATGCTCGAGAGTGAGCTGTTCGGCCACGAAAAGGGCGCCTTCACGAGCGCGGATCGGGCGAAGCCCGGCGTGATGGAGCTGGCCGACCACGGCACCCTGTTCCTCGACGAGGTCAACGAGATCGGACCGGGTTGCCAGGCCAAGCTCCTGCGCGCGCTCGAGCGCAGGGAATTCCGCAGGGTCGGAGGCACCAAGAAGGTGCGCGTCGACCTCGGCGTGGTGGCGGCCAGCAACGCCAACCTCGAGGAGCTGGTCGCGGCGGGGCGCTTTCGCGCGGACCTCTACTACCGGCTCAAGGTGGTCACGCTGGTGGTGCCGCCGCTGCGGGATCGGCCCGACGCCATCCCGATCCTGGCCGAGCGGTTCCTCGACGAGGTGGCCAGGCACGCGGGCATGACGGCCAAGCGGCTGACCCCGGAGGCGAAGGCGCAGCTCGTGCGCTACACGTGGCCCGGCAACGTGCGCGAGCTCAAGAACTGCATGGAGAGCCTCACCCTGATGGTCCCGAAGCCAGTCCTGGACGGCAGCGACCTGCCGGTCAACATCCGCGACACACAGGGCGGCGAGCTGCGCTTCCCGGTGGGCGTCAAGCTCGAGGATGCCGAGCGCGAGATCATCCGGCGCACGCTCGAGGCCTCGCCGACGATCAAGGACGCGGCCCGCATGCTGGGCATCGGACTCCGCACATTGCACACGAAGATCCGCGTCTACGGCCTGCGCCGCGATCGCTAGCAGCACCCTCCGTGTGAGCATGCCCACCGATCTGATCGACACGGCAGACGAGATCCTGGAGGCCCTGCGCGACGGCCAGCGCGTCGAGGATCGTGTGTTCGACCGACTCCTGCCAATGCCCCTGCGAAAGGCGTCGTACCAGTACTGGACCAGCGTCAGGGTCGCGACCCGCGTCGGCGCGTGGCTCCGTGACGGCGGTGCGAGGCGCGTGCTCGACGTCGGCTCGGGTCCGGGCAAGCTCTGCGTGGTGGGCGCCATCACGGCCCGGATCGAGTTCGTCGGGCTCGAGCACCGCGCCCACCTGGTCGAGGCCGCGCGACACCTCGCGACGACGTTCGGCGTCCAGCACCGGGTCAAGTTCATCCAGGGCGACCTCGAGGCGTTCCCCGACCACGACGCCTTCGACGCGCTCTACCTCTACAATCCGTTCGGCGAGAACCTCTTTCTGCCGAACGACCACCTGGACGACACCGTGGAAATCAGCCGAGCCCGCTTCCACCGGGAGATCCGGCGACTCGAGACGATCCTCATGACGCTCCGTCCCGGCACCCAGGTCGTCACGCACAACGGATTTGGCGGCCGCTTTCCGGGAAGCTACACCCTCGAGCGCTCCGAGCGCGCGGGCGTCAATCCGCTGCGACTGTGGCGACAGGGAGAGCGGCCCTCGCCGGACGATCAATACTGGGACGAGGGAGCCGAGGCCCTTCGGGACGGCGACATCACCGAGCCCTACTAGTTGACGATCGGTCGCCGCGGACGGCGACCGCAGAGGGGATGCCGAGCATCCCCTCCCCGTTCGGACAAGTCCTCACGGGCCCCCACCCCTTGCGATTGCCAGCCGAGCGGCGTCGATCTGTGATTGCAGCGCCATCGGGGCGCTGGCTGGCCCACGGCGAGGAGATCAGGGACAGGCCCTAGCTAGGGCGCGGTAAGATCCCCGCACGGTGCCGCACCGCTTGCCCTCCACCGAGCGCCTGATCCCGGACGGCCGCGCGACCCGCTTCGAGGGCAACGAGCGCTTCGAGCTCGGCCACCTGCTCGGCGCCGGGGGAATGGGGGAGGTGTTCGAGGCCTTCGATCACACCCTCGGCGCCCCGGTGGCGGTCAAGCGGCTGCCGCGGATGAGCGCCGACGCGCTGCTCCACTTCAAGCGCGAGTTCCGGGTGATCGCCGACCTCAGCCACCCGAACCTGATCCAGCTCGGCGAGCTGTTCTCCGACCGCGATCAATGGTTCTTCACGATGGAGCTCGTCCGCGGGGTCGACTTCCTGACCTGGGTCAGAACCGAGCCGGCGCCGCCGCTCGCGGGCGACCCCACCCAGCCGGACGGGAGCTCGCCGCCCCGCAGCGGAGAGAGATCGGGCCCGTCAGGCCGCCTCGACGAGCCGCACCTGCGCGGCGCCCTTGGCCAGCTCGTGACTCTGCTCGCCTGGCTCCACGAGCTCGGGCGCGTGCACCTCGATCTCAAGCCCTCGAACATCCTCGTGACGGCGGACGGGCGGCTCGTGCTGCTCGACTTCGGCATCGCGGCCGACCTCGGGGCCGGCGACCGGCCGATGTCGGCGGGGACCGTGCTGTATGCCGCCCCGGAGCAGCTCTCGGGCGCCCCCATCACCTCGGCCGCGGACCAGTATGCGCTCGGCGTGATGCTCTACCAGGCCCTGACCGGGCACCTGCCGTTCGACGGGCAGGCCGCCGACGTGATGCACGCCAAGCTGGTCGGCTCCCTCATCCCACCGCTCCTCCTCGAGCCTGCAACGCCCGGGGACCTCGACCGGATGTGCGTGGCGCTCCTGTCCCGCTCGCCTTCGCAGCGGCCGACGGCGCGCGCCCTCTCGAGCGAGCTCGGGGGATCGCTCGACGCCGCCGGACCCGCGGGCCTGCCGTTCGCAGGCCGTGGGGTCGAGCTGGCGGCGCTCGATCGCTGCCTCGCAGAGGCGTGCGCAGGCAAGGCGCGGGTGGCGCTGATCGTCGGAGAGGGCGGCGTCGGCAAGTCCTCGCTGCTGCGCCAGTTCCTCGATCGCGTGCGGCTGTCGCGACGCGACTGCCTGGTCCTCTCGTCGGTCTGCCACGAGCAGGAATCGGTGCCCTTCAAGGCGTTCGACGAGCTCATGGACCGGGTCGCCCGGGTCCTCGCCGACGCTCCCAAGGAGGCGATCGACCTGCTCTCGGCGAGCGCCCGTGCGCTGCTCGGCCGGGCCTTCCCCGTGCTCGCCACCGGCGGACCGTTCGCGGACGCAGCCACGGCGGACCTGGTCGATCCGCACGAGCTCCGCGCGCGGCTGCGCCAGGGGTTGATCGCGCTGTTCCGCTGGCTCGGCCGGGATAACCCCCTCGTCGTGCTCATCGACGACCTGCACTGGTCCGACGACGACAGCCTCGAGCTGCTCGAGGGGCTCGTCGCGGCGCTCGAGGACACGCCCGCGCTGATCCTGCTCACGCAGCGACCGGACGCAAGGACGCCCAGGCTCCCCGGCGACGCGGTCCGGATCGCGCTCGAGGGCCTGCCCCAGGACGAAGCGACGACGCTGGTCGCGGGCCTCCTGCACGGGGCCAGCGCCGAGGCGCGCGTCGCGATCGCGACGGCGGTGCGGGACAGCGGAGGCAACCCCCTGCTGCTCGACGCCCTGGTCCGCCACGCGCTCGCGTGCGGCCCCTCGCCGACCGGCCGGCTCGAGGATGCTATCGGCGCGCGCGTCGAGGCCCTGCCCCCGCGCGCACGCGAGCTCCTGGCCCTGGTCGCGACGGGCGCCGGCACCGTCTCGCAACGCGCCATCGCCCGCGCCCTCGGGGGCACCGAGGGGCTCGAGCTCGGGCGCCTGGTCGCGCTCTTGCGGCAAGAGCGCCTCCTTTGCACGCGGGGCGGCGCCCCCGGCGACGCGCTGGACACCTACCACGATCGGATCCGCGCGGCGGTCCTCGGTGCCCGCTCCGAGCCGGACCTCCGACGCGATCACGCCCGGCTGGCCGCTGCCCTCGAGCAAGAACCAGCCGCGCTGGTGGACCGCGAGACGCTCGCGCAGCACTGGCTCGGCGCCGGCCAGCCGGAACGAGCGCGCGGCTACCTCGTCGAGGCCGCCGAGGGCAGCATGACCGCGCTGGCGTTCGAGCGCGCCGCGCGCCTGTTCGCGAGCGCACGCCCGCTGTTCCTCGACGATCCGGCCAGGACGAGCTCGCTGTCGCGCCGGCTCGGCGACGCGTTGTCCGCGATGGGGCGCGGCAGCGACGCGGCCGACGCGTACCTCGAGGCCCGCGCAGCCGCGGACCCGACCGCGCGGCTCCTGCTCGAGCGGCTCGCGGCCAGCGCGCTGGTGCGTTCGGGGCACTTCGCACGCGCCGCGGAGCTGCACGACCGGGCGCTCGCCGCTGTATCGGAGCCAGTGCCGAGGACCCGCACCGCCGTGGTCCTCGGGTTCCTCCTCGAGCGGGCGCGGATCCGGCTCGCCGCGCTCGAGCGTGCCGACCGACCTGCCGCCGCGCAGCCGACCGCACGGCTCGAGGTCCTCTGGACCGCCTCCACCGGGCTCGCCTTCGCCGATCCGGTGCGCGCAGCCTTCTACCAGAGCCGGTTCATCCGGCACGCGCTCGCCGAGGGACCGCCGGCCTGGCAGGCGCGCGCGCTCGCGCTCGAGGCGACGTTCCGTGCCGCCTTCGGGGGCCAGAGCAGCGGTCGCGTGCCGACCTTGCTCCACCGGGCCGCGATCCTGGCCCGCTCCGACGCACACGCGACGGGCTTCGTCGAGCTGGCGACCGCCAACGCCGAGATGCACGCAGGGAGCTGGCAGGCGAGCGAGCGCGCCGCGGATCGCGCGGAGGCGCTCTTGCGCGACCGCTGCACCGGCGTGGAGTGGGAGCTGTCTACCCTCCAGTACGTCCGCCTCTGGATCCTCCTGGCGCTCGGCAGGATCCGCGATCTCTCGGCCCTGCACGACCGGATGCTGGCGGAGGCGGACGAGCGAGGCGACCGCAACCTCGAGGTGTACGCGCGCGTGGGCTCGAGGGGCCTGCGCTGGCTGGCCGTGGACGCACCCGACGAGGCGTACCGGCAGGTCGCGCTGGCGCTGGCGCCGATCCGCGACGAGGCCTACCGCCACGTGCACTTCCAGGTGCTCATGACCCGAGTCCATGTGGACCTCTACCGCGGGGACACCGCGCAGGCCCGCGCCCGCATGGAGCACGACTGGCCGCTGATCGAGCGCGCCCACCTGATGCGCATCCAGATGACCGGCGTCAATGCCGTGTGGACGCGCGGCCGCCTGGCCCTCGCCGAGGCGCGCGGGCGGGCGCGACGGGGCGCACGGGCGACCGCGGAGCGTGCGTCGTCGTGGCTGGCTCGGCAGCCACAGGCCTACGCACGCGCGATGGGACAGATGCTCCGCGCAGGCCTGCTGCTCGACCAGGGGGCCCCGTGCCTGGACGCGCTCGCCGAGGGTGCGGCCGCCCTGCGGGCGAGCCACCTGCCGCTCCACGCGTTCGCCCTCGAGCGATGCCACGCCGAGCTGCTCGCGGACGGCCGTGCCCGGGTGGCGGCGCTCGATGGCCAGCTGGCCGCGCAAGGGGTCTCCAGGCCCGACCGCATCGCCTTCATGCTGTTGCCCGTCGCCGCGCGCCCGTGAGTGCATTCTCCCGATGATGGAAAAATCCTGAAAACCAGGCCGCGAGGACCCGGTTTCGATTTTGTTTCGCAAACTGCCTGCGCAACATGATAGATGGCAAGCTCATCGCTCAAGGGTCAGGGGGAATCACGGTGACCGGTGCAAGGAACTCATCCCTGAAACGGCGGTTTGGCTCGATCGCCCTGCTCCTGCTGCTGCTCGCCGTCGGGCTGCTCTCGGCCGGCTGGCCGAACGGCATCACCAAGACCGGCGGCAAGGTGGAGCTCGGCGACGTCGCCTGGATGCTCACGGCGACTGGCCTCGTGATGCTGATGACCCCGGGGCTGTCCTTCTTCTACGGCGGGATGGTGCGGGGCAAGAACGTCATCTCCACGATGCTCCAGAGCTTCATCGCGCTGGCCGTGATCAGCCTGGTCTGGGTGGTCGTCGGCTTCGGGCTGGCGTTCGGCCCCGACGTCGGCGGCGTCATCGGTGATCCCCGAGGCTTCCTGCTGCTGCGCGGCATGACCTCGGAGCCCCACGCAGCGCTCTCGCCCACCATTCCCCTGTCCCTGTTCGCCCTGTTCCAGCTCAAGTTCGCGATCATCACGCCCGCCCTCATCACGGGCGCGTTCGCCGAGCGGGTCCGCTTCTCGGCGTACCTGCTCTTCATGGTGCTGTTCACGGTCGTCATCTACGCGCCGCTCGCACACTCGACCTGGCATCCGGACGGCTTCCTGCATCGCTGGGGCGTCCTCGACTTCGCCGGCGGGACCGTCGTACACGTCTCCGCCGGCATCGCGGCGCTGGCCGGCGCCCGGTACTTCGGCCGCCGCAAGGACGTCGAGAGCCACGACCCCGCCAACATCCCGCTCGTGCTCCTCGGGACGGGCATGCTGTGGTTCGGCTGGTTCGGCTTCAACGCGGGCAGCGCGCTCGCCGCCAACGGCACCGCCATCTCGGCGTTCCTGACGACCAACACCGCGTCCGCCGCCGCCACCGTCGCGTGGCTGCTGTGCGACGGCATCCGGGGCAGAAAGCCCTCCGCGCTCGGCGCCTGCGTGGGCGCGGTGGTCGGGCTCGTGGCCATCACGCCGGCCGCCGGCTTCGTGGGCCTCGGCTCGAGCATCGCCATCGGCGCCATCGGCGCCATCGTCTCGAACGTCGCGGTGCACCTCAAGACCAAGTCCGAGATCGACGACACGCTCGACGTCTTCCCGTGCCACGGCGTCGGTGGCCTGGTGGGGATGGTGCTCACCGCCGTGTTCGCCACCGAGGGCGGGCTCATCACCGGGTCGAGCAAGCTCCTCGGGACGCACCTGCTCGCCCTCGTGATCGTCGTGCCCACGGTCTACGTGGTGGCCCACCTGCTCTACCGGTTCGTGGATGCGGTCATCCCGCTCCGCGTGGAGCACGACGAGGAAGCGCTCGGGCTCGACCTCAGCCAGCACGACGAGAGCATCTACGAGCAGCGCCCGGCGTCCAGCCTCGACCTCGAGTCCGTGGCCTCGGCCCCGATCGAATCCCTGCACTCCGCCGGGTCCATGCCGGCCTGACGCGAGAAACACGACTCCGGCTCCAGACCCCTTCCGCCACTTGGAGGAACTGATGACCCGTACGGCTTCGACCAACCCTCGCTTCTCTGTGCTGCTCTCTGCTGCCTCGGCGCACGTCGCCAAGGACGACGCGGGAACCATCAACGAGCCACCGAGCGCCTCCTTCGGAAGCCTGAGCCTGCCCTGGCAGGCGCTCGCGGCCTCGCTCGACTCCGAGACGTCCGCGGCCCTGGTGGATTACGTGCACGGCCGGCGCAAGCTGACCAAGGACGTCGCCAATCGCATCGCCGATTGCGTGATGCGCTGGGCGCTCAAGCACGGCGCCACGCACTACGCGCACTGGTTCCATCCGCTCACGCAGATCCCCGCCGAGAAGCACGACGCCTTCCTCGCGCGCGGCATCCAGGCGAGCCACGTGCCCATGGAGCAGCTCCCCGGCAGCCTGCTCCTGCAGAACGAGCCCGATGCCAGCTCGTTCCCGTCCGGCGGGCTTCGCTCGACCCACGAGGCGCGCGGCTACACGGCCTGGGACCCGACGAGCCCGCTGTTCATCCGCGCCGACGGCGGCTGCCGCACCCTGTGCATCCCGGCCGCGTACGTCAGCTGGAAGGGCCACGCCCTCGACTTCAAGACACCGCTCCTGCGCGCGCTGGACGCGCTCTCGCGCGAGGTGTCGGCCTTCGTGAACACGGTCACCTCGTCGAATGCGTGCACGAGCGTGACCGCCACGCTCGGCTGTGAGCAGGAGTACTTCGTCATCGACAAGGGCTTCGCCGCGCTGCGGCCCGACATCGCCGCCACGGGCCGGACGCTCCTCGGGGCGCCCTCGCACCGCGGGCAGCAGCTCGAGGATCACTACTTCGGGCAGATCCCCTCGCGCGTCTTGGCGTTCATCTCGGACGTCGAGCGGGAGCTGTTCCGCCTCGGCGTGCCGGTCAAGACGCGCCACAACGAGGTCGCGCCCGCGCAGTTCGAGACCGCGCCGGTGTTCGAGGAGATCAACGTCGCCTGCGACCACAACACGCTGACGATGGACGTGCTGCGGCGCGTGGCCGAGCGTCACGGGCTCGCGTGCCTGCTGCACGAGAAGCCGTTCGCGGGCATCAACGGCAGCGGCAAGCACAACAACTGGAGCCTGGCCACGAATCACGGCGAAAACCTCCTCGATCCGGGCGCCGCGCCGCACGACAACCTGCGCTTCCTCGCCATCCTCGCGGCGGTGATGCACGCGATGAACACCCACAACGACGTCATCCGGTCGTCGATCGCGTCGTCTGGCAACGAGCACCGGCTCGGCGCCAACGAGGCTCCGCCGGCGATCATGTCCATCTACCTCGGCTCCGCGCTGGACGTGGTCGTACAGGGCATCGCCGAGGGCACGGTGCGCAGCGTGGAGCAGCTCGGCGAGCTCGAGATCACCGCCAAGCTCGCGGTCAAGCGCGAGCTCACCGACCGCAACCGCACGACGCCGTTCGCCTTCACCGGCAACAAGTTCGAGTTCCGCGCCGTCGGCTCGAGCGCCAGCTGCGCCTGGCCGATGACGCTGCTCAACGCGGCGATGGCGGATTCCTGCAAGGCCCTGCGCGCCCGGATCGAGAAGAAGGCCGGCAGCCGGGACAAGGCCGTGCTCGAGGTCGTGCGCGAGGTCTTCAAGGAGACGCGCCGGGTCTGCTTCGAGGGCAACAACTACGCGCACGAGTGGCGCGAGGAGGCCGCGCGTCGCGGGCTCTCGAACCACACCACGACGCCGGCCGCGCTGGCGGTGATGGCGGACCGCGCGAAGATGGGCTTTCTCGCCGAGCTCAACATCCTGACCGGCGACGAGATCCACGCCCGGCACGAGGTGTTCCTCGAGAAGTACGTCAAGGAGATCGAGATCGAGGCGACGTGCCTTCTCGAGCTTTCGGCGGGCTACGTGGCGCCCGCCGCCCAGGCGCAGATCGAGCGCACCGGCGCCGCCCTCGCGGGCGTCCGCCAGGCGGGCCTGCACTCGAAGAACCTGACCGAGGAGCTCGAGGCGCTGCTCGCCCGCTACGGCGCGCTCGCGGAGGCGACCGCGGATCTGCAGCGCGTCCGCGCCAGCGTCGGTCACGACGCGCACGGCATGGCCGACAAGCTGCGCGCTGCCATGGCGACCGTGCGCCGCGAGGCAGACGCGCTCGAGGCGCTGGTCGCCGACGATCTGTGGCCTCTTCCGAAGTACCGGGAGATGCTCCTTTGCGGCGTATGAGGGACAAGGGCAACGGAGGGACCCCCGGCCTGGAGGCCGCCGCCGATCCGCCGGCGGCGCCAGCCGTCGCACCGCCACGGGCAGCGGTCGAGGGGCGCCGCAGCGAGCTCGAGCTGGTCTCCGAGGAGGCGCGCGACCGGCGCCTGCTCCGGGCGCTCGACATCACCGGGACCGGGAAGATCCCCCGCCGGGTGTTGCCCGAGGCGCTCGCGCGCTGCGGGCTGCGTCACGACGACATTCGCCTGGCCGAATGCATGGGGCGGCTGGATCAGGAGCCCGACGACGCGCTGTTCTCCCCGGAGGAGCTCCTCCGGATCATGCGCCCGAACATCTCGCTCATCGAGCGGGCGCTGCGCGGCGACCTCATCATCCCGGACTTCCCCGCGTTCTGCGACGACATCCGGGAGATCTACGAGACGTCGAAGCGCAACCAGACCGGCAAGGTGGCCGACTACATCCCGCAGCTCTCGCGCGTGAACCCCGAGCATTACGGGGTCTCCCTCTGCACCGCCGATGGGCAGCGCTTCTCGATCGGCGAGGTGCGTGAGGACTTCAGCGTGCAATCGTGCTCGAAGCCCATCAACTACTGCATCGCGCTCGAGGAGCACGGCGAGGAGGTCGTGCACCGCACCGTGGGTCGCGAGCCCTCGGGGCGAGGCTTCAACGAGCTGTCGCTCAACAAGGACCAGAAGCCGCACAACCCGATGATCAACTCGGGCGCGATCGCGACCTGCTCGCTCATCCGCCAGAAGGTCTCGATCGCGGATCGATTCGATTACGTGATCGAACAATGGACACGCCTCGCCGGCGGCATCAAGCCGGGGTTCTCCAATGCCATCTACCTGTCCGAGCGGCAGACGGCGGACCGCAACTTCGCGCTCGGGTACTTCATGAAGGAGAAGCGCGTCTTTCCCGAGGACGCCAACCTGCTCGAGACGCTCGAGTTCTACTTCCAGTGCTGCTCGATCGAATCGAACGCCGAGAAGATGGCGGTGGTGGCCGCGACCCTGGCGAACGGCGGCGTGTGCCCGACCACGGGGACCCGCGTGCTCAAGCCGAACACGGTGCGGGCGTGCCTGTCCCTCATGTATTCGTGTGGCATGTACGACTTCTCGGGGGAATTCGCATTTGCCATCGGGCTACCGGCCAAGAGCGGCGTCTCGGGCGCCCTCATGATCGTGGTGCCGAACGTCATGGGGATCTGCTGCTGGGCTCCCCGGCTCGATGCGCTCGGAAACAGCGTGCGGGGCATCGAGTTCTGCAAGTCGCTGGGCGCGAAGTTCAACTTCCACAACTACGACGACCTCGTGGGCTCGCTCGGCTACAAGAAGGATCCGCGTCGCCGTCCTGACGAGATGCGCGTCGACGTGGTGACGAGCCTTTGCTGGGCAGCGAGCCAGGGCGACCTCCGCGCGATCCAGGGCCTGCTCGCGCGTGGCGCCGATCTCAACAGCGGCGACTACGATGGCCGCACACCCCTGCACATTGCCGCCTCGGAGGGTCACCAGGAGGTGATCGAGGCCTTCATTGCGCGCGGGGTGCAGCTCAACCCCCGCGACCGCTGGGGGCACACGCCCCTCGACGACGCCGAGCGCGGCGGCTACAGCGCCGTCGCGCAGCGGATCGAGCTGGCCGGCGGTCGGCGCGGACGCGACTTGCCGAGCGCCTGAGCCTTGTGCGCCTCGAATGGCGCACGCACGTGACGGCTCCAGTCCTCAAGCAGGCGCGCCTGTTGCTTCGATGACACATCCCCGCACGGCGTAAACCCGCGACTTCCCCACGTCTCTGCCCGGTATGGAGCTTGCTTTGATGCATGCCTGCGAGCCAATGGCTCGAGGAGGAAACGATGCGCGGG
>JAHFDS010000638.1 GCA_023248855.1 Myxococcales bacterium | reverse complement strand
ACGACGGCGTCGCCGCGCCTGGCGGCCGCCTCCGCCAGCCCTGCGCCGATGAGACCGGTCCCGAGGAATGCGAGCTTTGCCATGCCGCGCAGCATAAGGCGCTCTTGCTGCGCGCGAGGTGGCGGATACGATGGTCGCGTGCCGAGCGCCATCGTCGTCCACGCCCCCGGCGGCCCCGAGGTCATGCACCTCGAGCCGCGCGAGCTCCCTTTCGCCCCCGGCCCTGGCCAGGTGCGCGTGCGTCACGCCTGCATGGGCGTGAACTTCATCGACATCTACAACCGGAGCGGGCTTTACGCCCAGGCGCTGCCGTTCGTCCCGGGCCAGGAAGCCGCGGGCACGGTCGTGGCGGTCGGTGCGGGCGTGGCGGAGCTCGCGCCCGGCGCCCGCGTCGCCTATGCCGGCGCCCTCGGCGCCTACGCCGACGTGCGCGACGTCCCCGCCGACCGGGTGGTCGCCCTGCCGGACAGCGTGCCGTTTCCAGCGGCGGCGGCGCTGATGCTCAAGGGCATGACCGCGCACATGCTGCTCCACCAGGTCACGCGCGTGCAGCCGGGCGACACCGTGCTCGTGCTGGCAGCGGCCGGCGGCGTCGGCCAGCTGCTCACCGCGTGGGCCAACGCCCTCGGCGCGCGCGTGATCGCCGGGGTGGGCAGCGCCGGCAAGGCCGACCTCGCACGCAGCCGCGGCGCTTCCGACGTGGTGGTCTACGGCGCCGAGCCGCTCGCGGAGCGCGTCCGCGCGCTCACCGCCGGTCGCGGTGTGGACGTCGCCTACGACAGCGTCGGGCAGGCGACGTTCGCGGCCTCGCTCGACTGCGTGCGGCCGCGGGGCCTTGTGGTCTCGTTCGGCCAGTCGAGCGGCAAGATCCCGCCGCTCGAGGTGTCCGCGCTGCAGCAGCGTGGGTGCCTCTACCTCACGCGCCCCTCCCTCCACGTCTACACCCACACGCGCGCCGAGCTGGTCGCCACCTCCTCCGCGCTCTTCGCCGCGATCGCCGCCGGGATCCTGCCGGTGGCCATCGCCGGCCGCTACCCGCTGGCCGAGGCCGCGCGCGCGCATGCCGACCTCGAGTCCCGTCGCACCACGGGCGCGCTGCTGCTCGAACCGTAGTACGCTGCGGTCGGGGGATGCATCCAAGGGCGCTGGGGCGTAGCAGGTGAGCGCAGGCAGCCGGCGCATCGGCCGGCGGCTCGTGGCCGCTCTGCTCGCGGTGCTGCTGGTCCCGCTCGCAGCGCTGGTCATCTCGGGGGAGATCTCCCGGCGCAGCATCGACGGGGTCGAAGCCGCCACCCGGCAGCTCGTTGCGCAGTCGGGTGAGACCCTGGAGCAGACCCAGCGCTCGGTGGCCGCGCTCGTCAACTTCAACACCAAGGCGCAGATCCTGGGAGTCGCCGAGGCGATCGACCTCGCCATGGCGCTCTCGCCCGAGCTCACCGCCGATCCGACCAAGCTCGCCGACGAGGTCGAGCTGTTCAGGCTCGTGCGCACGACGGTGATCGGCCGCGCCGGCTTCGTCTGCATCGTCGATGTCTCGAGCAAGCGAGTCCTGCTGCACAAGGAATCCGACGCGGTCCACCTCGGAGACGTGCCGGGCCTCGAGAACGCGATCGCCAAGACGGACCTTCTCGCCAGCCTCTCACGCGAGCGCGCGAGCGTGATGCACGCGCGCGGGCTGGCCGGCTGGCGCCGCTCCTTCGCGTACGAGGATCCGAGCGACGGGGGGCGCTACTGGGTGCTGGTCCCGCTCAAGCAGGAGTCCCTGCTCGTGGCCGGCATGACGACGCGGGCGGGCCTGGCCGACTCGGTGGAGATGGACGTCGCCAAGACCGTGCAGTTCGCCAGGCGCTACCTCGAGGAGGTGCAGGCCCGCACCGCGGCCGTGCACACGACCATTCGCGCGGCGCTCGTCCTCGCCGTGGTGCTGGGCGGCCTCGTGGTGCTGGGCGGCCTGGTCTACGTGCGGCGCCGGTTCCTCCGGCCCATCGGCGATCTCACCGCGACGGCCCTGGCGGTCCAGCGCGGCGACCTGCACGTGCGCAGCCACGTCCAGAGCAAGGACGAGTTCGAGCTGCTCTCGCGCGCCGTCAACGACATGCTCGAGCGCATCACCGCGCAGCTCGAGGAGCTCGAGCGTTTCTCGGACGAGCTCGAGCACCGGGTCATCGAGCGCACCGAGGAGCTGCGGCGCGCGCAGGCCCAGGTGCTGCACAGCGAGAAGCTCGCCGTGGTCGGCACGCTGACGGCCGGCATCATGCACGAGATCAACAACCCAGTGAACTTCGTCGCGGGCGCGACCTTCACCCTCGGGCGCGAGGTGGAGCGCCTGCTGGGGCTGCTCGAGGAGCAGCTCGACGCGGGCGACTGGCAGACCGAGGAGGGTCGCGCGCTCCGCGGCGGGCTCGACAAGATCGGCGAGTCGGCCCGCCTGATCGCGCAGGGGTCCGACCGCATCTCCTCGATCGTGACCAGCCTGCGCGCGTTCGCCAGGGCCCAGGATCGCCGCGCGGTGGTGGACCTCCACGAGGGCCTCGAGAGCACGCTCGTGCTCGCGCAGCCGCTGGTCAAGGATCGGATCGTGGTGCACCGCGAGTTCGGCGAGGTCCCGGCCATCGACTGCAACCCGGGCGAGGTGAACCAGGTGTTCATGAACCTCGTGGTCAACGCCGCGCAGGCCATCCCGGAGCGCGGCGAGATCTGGGTCCGCACGGCCAGGATCGGCGACATGGCGATGGTCGAGATCGCGGACTCCGGCCCGGGCGTGCCGCTCGAGCTGCGCTCGCGCATCTTCGATCCGTTCTTCACGACCAAGGAGGTCGGCCAGGGGACAGGGATGGGCCTGTCGATCTGCGCGCAGATCGTCGAGGCGCACGGCGGCAAGCTCGAGGTCGGCGATCGCCCTGGTGGCGGCGCCAGCTTTCGGGTCACGCTACCCGTGAGCGCCCCCGGTCCGACCACCGGGCAGCATCGCCTTGCCCCGGCCTGAGGCCAGCGCTGTAGAATGGGAGGTCGCGTGTCGTTCTTCCGCCGCCCCACCCGCAGCACGGGCTCGTCGCCACGGATCCCTGCGCTCGAGCTACCGCGCGTGCTGTTCGTCGATGACGAGGAGGGCAACCTCTTCGTGGCCCGCGAGATGCTCGTGGACGTGCCGGTCACGGTGCTCACCGCGACCGACGGCGCGAGCGCGCTCGCGGCGCTCCGCAGCGAGCCCGTCGCAGTCCTGGTGTCGGATCAGCGGATGCCCGGCATGACGGGCGTCGAGCTCCTGCAGCGCGCGGCCACCGACTGGCCCGACACGATCCGCCTGCTGCTCACGGGCTTCGCCGATC
>JAHFDS010000215.1 GCA_023248855.1 Myxococcales bacterium | reverse complement strand
CCGGCGTCGGGCTACTGGGACGACTCCGGCGCTCACCATGAGGACGCCAATCGCTTCACGTTCTCCTGCCTCAATGGCGCCGTCGCCAAGTGCATCAACCGCGGCTACAAGCCGTGGAAACAGGCGCGCGAGACGTTCGTCCTTGCGGACAACGGCAAGAAGTACACGCACACGTTCTACCTCGACCAGCACCACCAGGCGTGCACGCGCATGATGCGCGCCGACTGGTGCGGTGACGGCCACCCCAACACGATCGACGGCACGCCCATCAACATCTCCGATGCGGTCCACATCCAGTACGCCAGTGAGACGAGCGACCATTGGAACGACTGGACCCCGGCGGGGGCCCGCTACCACAGCGATGCGCGGACGACGTCGTGCACGCCGTTCGGGATCCGCCGCTGCTTCGACACGCCGCTCGACACGTACATCAAGGACCATTGCCCGGCGAAGTGGGCGGAGCACTGGCCGTACGACCCGGGGCAGTGGCCGGATCACTGGCCGTACGATCCGGGAGTCGGCATCAATCCGGTCTCGACATTCGACGCCCAGGACGGCTTCTTCGAGCCGCTCGATCAGCGCGTGCTGCTGCGCGAGCACCGCAGCCTCGCGCAGTAGGCGACCTGGGTCACTCCGGACCTCGCGTTCCCCCCGCCTCTGCGCTAGGGTCCTCCACCTATCTTCACCATTGGGGGAACCATGAAAAAAATTCGCATTGGCAGCGGCGCCGCGGCGCACCTCGTGATCGGGCTCCTGGCTCTCGGCGCACTGTCGTGCAAGGACGCCGCCGCGGTGCAGGAGAAGCTCTGCTGCCCGGAGTTCAAGGTCGGCGCGGACCTGCGCTCGCTGACCTACGATGTCACGACCGCCGATCAGCGGGCGACCTTCGCGGCCTTCATGCAGGCCGCCGCGGACTTCGCGGGGGCCTCGGCCGCCGTCGCGGACGATGTCGCGGGCCTCTGCCAGTCGTTGGCCGAGGACCTCGGTGCCGCGGCCGACGCGGTCACGGAGAAGGATCCGGCCAAGCGCGCCACCGCCTGGTGCAGCCTCGCCGTGACCCAGATCAAGAGCGCGATCGCGGGCGGCACGATCAAGGTCGTTGCGCAGGCGCCGAGCTGCTCGTTCTCCGCGAGCGCTCGCGCCAGCTGCGAGGCGAGCTGCACGTCGAACGTGTCCTGCATGGCCGAGCTCGGCGACCTCAAGGTGCGCTGCGAGCCCGGCCACCTGTCGGGCAAGTGCGAGGCGATGTGCTCGGGCTATTGCGAGGGCTCCGCGGACGTGGCGGTGTCGTGCCAGGGCACCTGCTCGGGTAGCTGCCAGGGCACCTGCATGGGCACCTGCGTCGACAAGGAGGCGGACGGCACCACCTGCCGCGGCCATTGCGAGGGCATGTGCATGGGCCATTGCCGCGGCGCCTGTCAGATCGCGGCCTCGGCCCAGGTGATGTGCGAGGCTGATTGCTCGGGGAGCTGCACGGTCGACTTCAAGGCGCCGCATTGCACCACCGAGCTCAAGCCGCCCAGCGCGAGCTGCATGGGCAGCGTCGATTGCCAGGCCTCGTGCCAGGCCAGCGCCTCGGTCAAGGCGGACTGCTCGCCCGGCTCGATCACGATCGAGGCCAATGCCGCGATCAAGCCGGCCACCGTGGCCTCGCTCAAGCTCCACCTGCCGCTGCTCCTGACCATCACCAATGCGCGCGGGGACATCCTGTCGGCCAATGCGCGGGCGCTCCTCACCGTGTCCGGAAAGCTCGCGGGCATGGCGTCTGGGCTCAGCATCAAGGCGGGCGCGTGCGTGATCCCGGCCGGCGCCGCCGTCGAGACCGCGGTCGCCAACCTCGCGACCAGCGTCGCCGCCGCGAAGTCCGTCTCGGCCGCCGTCGGCCTGTAGTCGCGCCCCTCGCGCCTGTCAGCGCGCCTCGCGATGAACGAGGCCTTTCGACGACATGGAAAATCCGGCCTCCGCCAGCGCCGGCATCAGCGGATGCCGGGCCGGCTCCGCGCCGTCGATCTCGGCCACCAGCACGCCTCCGTGACGCCCCGGGCGCGCGCGCGCCAGAAATGCCAGGCGGTCGGCGATTGCGCGACACACCACCGGGCGCTCGGCGGCGTCCTCGGGCAGGAACGTGGCGAGCGCGCCGCCACCCTTGCTGATCCACGCCGCCAGGCGCCCTGACACGAGGACCACGTACGCGCCCGCGCTGCGGGTGGGCGCGCGCCCCACGCACGCGGGCCACGGCAGGAGCGCCCCGTACGCAGACGCCGGATCGGTCGCCGCGAGCAGCAGCACCTCCGGCTCCTGCGGAGGCTCGCGCAGCGCGCGCAGGAGCTCGATCGCCGCCGGGAGCGCAAACTGCATCGCGCCCACGTCCGCCACGAAGTAGCCCCGCCGCGCCTGACCCGCCTCCTCCATCCTGCGCAGCACCTCGTAGACGGCCGAGAACCCGCCCGGGAGCTGCTCCTCGGCCGCGACCTCGCGCGTCACGAGGCCGTAGCGAGCG
This sequence comes from Myxococcales bacterium, assembly GCA_023248855.1. GTDB lineage: Bacteria > Myxococcota_A > Polyangia > JAHFDS01 > JAHFDS01 > JAHFDS01. The sequence continues at coordinate 10,746 of JAHFDS010000215.1, read as the reverse complement.
AGCAGCTGCCTGGCCAGGGCCGTGGCGCGTTCGGTGTCGCTCGCCGAGCCGGCGCGATCGGCGACCAGCGACCAGCGGCCATCGGCCTCCGGGGCACCCACGCGGCGGGAACGAAACGGCCTGCCGCTCGCGATGCGGCGCTCGCGCGGGGCCGCGTCCGCGCGCCCGACGTACGCCCGCAGCGGGCGCAGGCCGTCGCCCGTGACGAGGCCCTTCCAGACCAGGGACCAGAGCGCCTCGAGCGTCGCCTGCGGGTATCCGGCGCCGGCGGCGTCGTGCAGCGCGGGGAAGAACGAGGCCCCGTGCGCGCCGAGGGCCGCGACGATGCGACGCTCGCGCTCGTCGAGCGCGGGGGCGCCGGCGCCCTCCACCGGTGGCGCGCGATGGAGCTCGCGCAGGTGATCAGCCAGGTAGAGCGCGATGCGGCCGTCGCGCTCGCCGAGCCGCTCGAGGCCGACCCAGACCACCTCGCCGGCGGCACACAGCCCCTCGAGATCGCCGGGCAGGTAGCCCTCGACGCGCGCCGAGAGCACCTCGCGCTCGAGCGCGGAGGCGACGATCGGCAGGCCCTGCAGCTTCTCGATCGCGTCCAGAACGGCGTCCGGCCCCGGGCGCGGTCGCGACACGCCCTGCCATGCGAGCAGCGCGCGCGAGAACGCCTCGGGGGGCGCCGGCTCCACCTCGTGGCGGAGCCTCGCCAGCGACCGCCGCCGGATCGTGCGCAGCACGTCGGGCGCGCACCACTCGCGCTGCATGCCCCCGGGGCGGAAGGCGCCCTCGAGCACGCGCCCTTGCGCCTGCAGCCGGCGCAGCGCGGCCTCGATCGCCCCGGGAGGGACCGCCCAGCGCTTCGTGAGCTCAGCGGTGCCAAACGGTGCGTGCGTGCGCGCGTGGCGCGACACCAGGTCGCCGAGCGGATCGGCGACCGGCTCGAGCAGCGCCGGTGGCAAGCCCGGGGGCAGGGCGACGCCGAGCGCGTCGCGATAGCGTGCCGCGTCCTCCACCGCCACGAACCGCGCGTGCGCGCCCACGCGTACACCGAGCGCACGTCCTGCCGACACCAGCGCCTCGAGCGTGGCCTGGGCGAAGGCGGTGCCCTCCGTCCGCGCCGCCACCTCCGCGTGATCGAGCTCGCCGATGCCGAGCAAGAGGTCGGCGACCCCGTCCGGCGAGCGCGCTTGCCTGCCCGGCGCCAGCCGCTGCAGCTCGCGCTCCACCTCGGCCATCGCGTCAGGATCGAGCAGCTCGCGCAGCTCCGCCTCCCCGAGCAGCTCCGCGAGTTCCGCCGCGTCCACCGTCAGCGCCTGCGCCCGGCGCTCCGCCAGCGGCGCGTCACCGTCGTAGAGGTAGCTCGCGACGTACCCGAACAAGAGCGTCTTGGCGAAGGGCGAGGGCGTGCGCGTGTCGATTGGCACCACCTCGAGCTCGCCCGCCTCGATCGCCCGCAGCGTCTCCACCAGCGCCGGCAGGTCGAACAGGTCGCGCAGGCACTCGCGGTAGGCCTCGAGCACGATCGGGAACGAGCCGTGCCTGCCGGCCACCGCCAGCAGATCGCCCGCGCGCTTGCGCTGCATCCAAAGCGGCGTCCGCGATCCCGGCGCGCGGCGGGGCAGGAGCAGCGCCCGCCCTGCGGCCTCGCGGAAGCGCGCCGCGAACACCGAGGAGCCACCGAGCTCGGCCGACACCAGGGCCTCGACCTCGTCCGCGCGCGGCAAGAGGAGCGACGGCTCGGGTGGCCGCTCGCGCTCGGGGAAGCGTGCGACCAGGCCATCGTTCGACCACAGGACCTCGACCTCGAGCCCGGTCTCGGCGCGCGCCTTGGCCCGCAGCGCCAGCGCCCACGGCGCGAGCACCTGCCCGCCGAGCGGGGTCAGCAGGCACATGCGCGTATCGCCGAGCTCGTCGGGGCAGCGCTCGATGACCAGGCGCCGGTCGTCCGGCACCGCGTGCGCCTGCTCGCGTTGCTCACGCAGGTAGCCGACCAGGCTCTCGGCCGCGCGCGCGGACAGGCCGTCCTTGCGCACGAGCAGCTCGATCGCCGCGGTCCGCGGCTGTGCCAGGAGCTCCCGGGTCAGCCGGCCGATCGCGCGCCCGAGCTCGATCGGCCGCATCTGCTGCTCGCCCCGCCAGAACGGCATCTTGCCGGGCTCGCCCGGCGCGGGTGAGACCAGCACCCGGTCGTGCGTGATCTGCTCGATGCGCCAGCTCGAGGCCCCGAGCACGAACACCTCACCCGCGCGGCTCTCGTGCACCATCTCCTCGTCGAGCTCGCCGACCCGCGTCGGCTGCTCCGCCCCCGCGAGGAACACCCCGTAAAGGCCCCGATCCGGGATGGTCCCGCCCGAGACGATCGCAAGGCGCCTCGCGCCCTCGCGCACCGTGAGCGTGTCCCGGGCCCGGTCCCAGGTCAGCCGCGGCCGCAGCTCCGCCAGCTCGTCCGAGGCGTAGCGTCCCGACAGCATGTCGAGCACGCGCTCGTAGAGGCGGAAGGGCAGGGCCGCGTACGGCGCCGCGCCCCGCACCGCGTCGAACAGGGCCTGCACGGGCCACGCCTCGGACGCCACCATCGCCACGAGCTGCTGCGCGAGCACGTCGAGCGGGCAGCGCGGGAAGTGCACCGATTCGACCTCGCCGGCGCGCATCGCGCGCACGACCGCCGTGGCGGCCAGCAGATCGCCCCGGTACTTCGGCACGATGACGCCGCGCGAGACCGCGTCGAGGCGGTGCCCGGCGCGCCCCACGCGCTGCAGGCCACCCGCCACCGATGGCGGCGCCTCGATCTGCACGACGAGATCGATGGCGCCCATGTCGATGCCGAGCTCGAGCGAGCTCGTGGCGCAAAGCCCCCGCAGCGCGCCGCGCTTGAGCGCCTCCTCGATCTCCTGGCGCTGGTCCCGGGCCAGCGAGCCGTGGTGCGCGCGGACGAGCGGCTCGCCCGCGACGTCGTTCAGGGCCGCGGCGAGCTTCTCTGCCGTGCGACGGTTGTTGACGAAGATGAGCGTCGAGGTGTGGGCTCGCACGAGCTCCACCAGGCGCGGATGGATCGCGGTCCACGCGCTCGCGCGTCCCCCGCCCCCAGGCGCCGGCGCGGCCCCCGCCTCGGCTGCCGCCGGCACCTCTGGCACCTCCAGCGACAGCTCGATCGGCCGGCGCGTCCCCGAATCGACGATCGTCACCGGCCGCCAGTCGACCGACATATTCGCCTGTGCGAATTCGTTCCGCAGGTCGGAGCCCGGGTCGCCTCCGTCCGGCAGCCCACGAGCCAGGGGCCGCGACGCGCCCCCGAGGAAGCGCGCCACTTCCTCGAGCGGCCGCTGCGTCGCCGAGAGGCCGATGCGCTGTACCCGTCCCGTGGCGACGCGGTCCAGTCGCTCGAGCGAGACCGCCAGGTGGCTGCCGCGCTTGGTCGGCACGAGCGCGTGGATCTCGTCCACGATGACCGTGTCCACCCCTGCGAGCGATGTGCGCGCGGCAGCCCCGAGCACGAGGTAGAGCGACTCCGGCGTGGTGATCAGCAGATCCGCCGGTCGCCGCCCGAAGCGCGCCCGGTCCCGCGCCGGGGTATCGCCCGTGCGGACTGCGATCTCCGGCACGTGGTGTGGCACGCCGCGCGCCCGCGCCAGCGCGACCAGCCCCTCGAGCGGCGCCCGGAGGTTCCGCTCGACGTCCACCGCGAGCGCCTTGAGCGGGGACACGTACACGACGTGGCAGCGCGCGCGCACGTCCGGCACCGGCCCGAACACCAGCCGGTCGAGGCACGCCAGGAAGGCCGCCAGCGTCTTGCCCGATCCGGTCGGCGAGAGCACGAGCACGTGCTCGCCCCGGTGGATGACCGGCCAGGCCTTCCGCTGCACCGGCGCCGGCGCGCCGAGCGCCTTGCCGAACCACTCGCCCACGAGCGGGTGGAAGCCCGAGAGCGCGTCCTTGCCCACGCGCGCACCATATCCGGCGCCGGGGAGGTGTGGGGTCTCATGAGTGCTAGCATCAGGGAGTGCAAGCGCACGAGTTCGACGAGGCCGGCTTCTTCGGGGCCATCGAGCAGAGCGGCGCGCGGGTGCTCCTCATTGGTCGTCGGGCGCTGATCGCGCTCGGCATGCCAGTGCTCACGGCCGACTACGATCTGTGGGTGCACATGGACGACATCGAGGCGCTCAACGGGGCGCTCGCGCCGCTCGAGCTCCATCCCAATCACCACCCGGCCGACGCGCGCGCGCGCGGACGCTACGTTCTCGAGAACGACGAGCATGTGGATGTTCTCGTGGCCCGCGCGCAGACCACCAAGGACGGTGTCCGGCTGTCGTTCGACGACGCCTGGGCGCGCAAGCGCCGGTGTTCCACGCCGCGCTTTTCCGTGTGGTTGCCCGCGATCGCCGACCTCATCCTGACCAAGCGCTGGTCGATGCGCGTGCACGATGTCCAGGACATCCAGTTCCTCGAGGCGCTGCGCCACGAGGAGGGCTGATGCGAGCTCGCGTCCACCCGGCGGCAAAAGCCCTGCTCGAACGGGAGCTGTCCCCACAGGAGTTCGACGCCGAGGTCGCCGCGGCGCTGTCCGATGCCGATCGCATGGCGTCGCTGCGCGAGCTCATCGCCTGGTTCAAGCGGCGCTATCCGACCGCCGACCAGCGCCTCGCCTACGCGCGCCGGAAACACGCTCAGATCGTCGACAGCCAGCGATAGGCCGCCCGATTCGCAGCGCTCGCCACTCCGAACCCCAGATCACGAAAACGCCGGTTGACATCCTCGCAAGTGAATGTCATTTTCAATTTCAGGAACGTCGAGCGAGGCCAGCCCGGGATGATCGTCTGCAGCTGCAAGGGCACCACCGACCACCAGGTCCGTGAAGCCATTTTCGCCGGTGCCCGGACGCTCGAGGATCTGGGCCTTTCGTGCGCGGCCGGTCGCGGCTGTGGCAGCTGCCGGCCCATGCTCGAGGCGATGCTGGCGGCGCCCGACGCCGAGCCGATCACGCTCGCGTCGCTCCTGCGCAAGCAGCCGCGCCGCGCGGTCCCCGCTTCTGCTTGCCGCCCCGCTCCCGTGGCGTTACGGTCGATCACCTCGTCGCATGCGACGGTGCTCGTATCGACCGCCGCGGGAGAAGAAGCCGCGTGAAGGGCAATCCGAAGATCATCGACCTTTTGAACGAGGTGCTGACGATGGAGCTCACCGCCATCAACCAGTACTTCATCCACGGTCGTATGTGCGAGAACTGGGGCTACGAGCGCCTCTGGAAGAAGCTGCGTGAGGAATCGATCGGCGAGATGAAGCACGCCGACGTGGTCATCAAGCGCCTCCTGTTCCTGGGCGGCGTGCCGAACCTGCAGCGCTACGGCCAGATCAACGTCGGCCAGACGGTCAGGGAGCAGCTGCACCTCGATCTCGCGCTCGAGCACGCGGCCGTTCCGACCCTCAACCAGGGCATCGAGCTGGCGCGGAGCGAGGGCGACAACGGTACCCGCGAGCTGCTCGAGGAGATCCTCACCAGCGAGGAGGGCCACGTCGACTGGATCGAGGCCCAGCTCGACCTCATCCAGCAGGTCGGTGACGCCAACTACCTCGCCCAGCAGATCAAGTCCGACTGAGCCGGCTACCTCGCCTGGGCGCCCTTCATCCCCGCCGCCCGCAGCATCGCCAGGTCCGCGTCCGCATCCGGGTTTCCGGTCGTCAACAGCTTGTCCCCGAAGAAGATCGAGCTCGCGCCGGCCAGGAGGCACATGAGCTGCGACTCGCGCGACAGGCCCTTGCGCCCGGCCGACAGTCGCACGCGCGAGGTGGGCATGAGGATGCGCGCGGTCGCGATCGTCCGTACGAGCTCGAGCGGGTCCACCGGAGGCAGCGCCTCGAGCGGCGTGCCCGGCACCGCGACCAGGGCATTGATCGGCACCGACTCGGGCGCCGGCTCGAGCGCCGCCAGCTCGAGCAACATGCGGCAGCGATCGTCCACCGACTCGCCCATGCCGATGATGCCGCCTGAGCACACCTCGACGCCCGCCTTGCGCACCGCCGCGATGGTCCTCAGCCGGTCGTCGAAGCTGCGCGTCGTGATGATCTGGCCGTAGAACTCGCGCGAGGTGTCGAGGTTGTGGTTGTACGCGGTCAGGCCCGCCTCGGCGAGCCGCGCGGCCTGGCGCTCGTCGAGCATCCCGAGCGTCACGCACGCCTCCATGCCGAGCGCGCGCACGCCGCGCACCATCTCGAGCACGCGCTCGAACGCCGGCCCGTCCTTGACCTCACGCCACGCGGCGCCCATGCAGAAGCGCGACGCCCCGCCGCGTTGCGCCGAGCGCGCCGCCGACAGGACCTCCTCGACCTCGAGGAAGCGCTCGGGCGCCACGCTGGTTTCGTGGTGGGCCGACTGCGGGCAGTAGCCGCAGTCCTCGGCGCAGCCGCCGGTCTTGACGCTGAGCAGCGACGCCAGCTGCACCTCCGCCGGCGCGTGGTGTCGCCGGTGCACCTCCATGGCGCGGAAGAGCAGCTCCGGCAGCGGCAGCTCGTAGATCGCCCGCACCGCGGTCGCGTCCCTCGGCTGGGGTCGGACGAGCGACGACGCGGGCACGACATCGTGGGCCATGCGCGGCTTATAGCACTGGCGGCCTACGGCGCGGTCGGGAACGGCGCGCGGACGGCCTGGCGCAGGATCTCCAGGCGGGCCTTCCACGCGGCAGGACGCACGGATTCGGGGAACCAGCGCGCGATGTAGATGCGCGCCCGGCTCGCCAGCGACGGCTGCAACGTGCCTGCGACGGAGGGGTGCTGGAGCTGCTCGATCGCCTCGCCGAGGAGCTGCTGCGCCTCCGTGGGCGCCTCCGCCTCGCACAAGAGCTGCACGAGGTTGAGCGCGTTCTGGAAGCGCTGCGCCGGAGGCCTCGTGGGCTCTGCCAGCGATCGGCGGCCCGACTCCCGCAGCAGCTCCACGGGCCCGAGTGGGGAGGTGTGCGTGCGCGTCGCGGGAGCGCAATCGAAGTCCGTGGCCTCGCTCCCGCACCGCGTCTTCTCGTCCGACACCATCGTCTTGAAGTCGGGGCGCGGGCCCTTGGCGGGCACCCCCTCGACGCGCAGGCAGAACTCATTTTCCCCGATCTGAAACCAATCCCAGGGCTGCAGTTGGCGCGGCTCGGCCTTGAGCCGCACGCCATTGACCGCGACGCCGTTGCGGCTCCCGAGATCCTCGATCCAGACGGAGCCGTCCTTGACCAGCAACCGCGCGTGTCGCCGGGACGCGACCGGATCGTCGATGCAGACGTCGCAGCCGGGCTCTCGTCCCAGCACGAGGGCGCCGCTCTCGGGCAGCCGCAGCGCCGTCTGATGGTACCGAAGCGTGAACCGTGGCATTCGGAGGAGGCACTGCGAGAATCGTGCGAGCGCCACTTCACCCGTAACAATCTGACTTCCTTGATCGCACGACCCGCACGGAAACCGCCAACGTGGCGGTTGTCCCGCGGTGCCCGCCAATCTGGCGGTATGCTCGAGCGGTGGGGCCGCCGGAAGAGGAGGACTTCGCCGGCGAGCAGACGGTCGCCGGGGTGCCCCCCGACGGGCAGGGGGGAGCCTATCTGCTGATCCTGCACGAGGGTGCGACGCGCAGCGTTCACCTCAGGACGGCGGGGCCGCATCGCGTGGGGCGGGCGCCCGAGTCGGAGATCTGGCTGCCCGATCCGCTGGTCTCCCGGCACCACGCCGACTTCGTGGTCCACCACGCGAGCGTCACCGTGGCCGATGCGGGCAGCGCGAACGGCACGCGCGTCAACGGTCAGGCCATCACGGAGGCCACCCCGCTCCAGAACGGCGACGTCGTGCAGGTGGGGTCTGCGCAGCTCGTCTTCGCGCGCCGCCAGCAGGTCGCGCAGGCGAGCCGGCACCCGCTCGATGCCGCGGCGCTACGCTGCCAGCTCGCTGCGGAGTGCGAGCGCCTGCTGCGGCACCCTCGCCCCGCTTGCCTCCTGCTGCTCGCCTCGAAGACGGACTGGTCCCCGGCAGCCGTCGCGCATCTGGCCGACCAGCTGCGCGCGATGGACACGGTGGGGCTCGTCGACGCGCGGACCCTGGCGGCCTTCATGCCGGAGGCATCGCTGGGCGAGATCGTGGCGCCGGCAGAGCGGATCCTCGCGCGGGCGCTCGAGCATGACGCCAGCGCCCGGGGCGCGATCGCGAGCTGGCCGGAGGATGGCGCCGACGAGGGCGCGCTCGTCCATGCCGCGCGGCACGCGCTCGACGGGGCATCCACCGGGGCCCTGGTCCTGGCGCAAGAAGGGCTCGCCAACCTGCGCGTCCACGGCGAGCCGGTGCGGTTCGCCGATCCGGCCATGCTGCAGCTGCTCGCGCTCGTGCGACGGGTGGCCAGGGCGGATCCGCCCGTGCTCATCCTCGGCGAGACCGGCGTCGGCAAGGAGGTGATTGCCCGCATCGTGCACGCGTGGTCGCGGCGCGCCGGCGCCCCGCTGGTCGAGCTCAACTGCGCGGCGCTCCCCGAGCCGCTGGCGGAGAGCGAGCTCTTCGGCCACGTCCGCGGGGCCTTCACGAACGCGACCGCGGATCGCGTGGGACGGCTCGAGGCGGCCTCGGGTGGCACGATCTTCCTCGACGAGGTCGGCGAGCTGCCGCTCGGGGTCCAGGCGAAGCTCCTGCGCGTGCTCGAGGACAAGCGGGTGGTTCCCGTCGGCTCGAACGAGCCGCGCGCCGCCGACGTCCGCGTCCTGGCCGCGACCAACCGTGACCTCGCGAAGGAGGTGGACTGCGGGCGCTTCCGCGCCGACCTCTACTATCGGCTCAACGTCGTCGCGGTGCTCGTGCCTCCCCTGCGGACGCGCCGAAAGGACATCTCGCTGCTCGCGCACCACTTCGTCGCCGAGATCGGCAGGCGGATGGGGCTCGCGCCGCTGCGCATCCCCCCGACCACCGCGCAGGTGCTCACCGCCTACGACTGGCCTGGCAATGTGCGTCAGCTCCGGAACGTCATCGAGCGGGCCGTGACGATGGCCACCGGCGCCGAGCTGGAGCCGGCGCTCTTGCCGGCCGAGCTCCACCAGGCGCCCTGCACGATGTCGCTGCCCACGCTGCCGGCGTCACACTTTGCACGCCTCGACGACGAGCTCAAGGCGCTCGAGCGCCGGCGGATCGAGGAGGCGCTCCTCGCGAGCGGGGGCGTCCAGAGCCGCGCGGCGAGCCTGATCGGCATGCCCCTAAGGACGCTCGAACGCAAGATCCAGCAGTACGGCCTCAAGGGCCCGGGCCGCGCGCGGCGCTGAAGGATCGACCTACGAGGGGCGGGCGGCCCGGCGGAGCACGGTGAAGATGCCGTCTGCGAGCGCCGGTGCCGCGGCCGGCGTGCAGCGCCACTCCCACTCCTGCTGCCACTCCGCGTGCGCCTGGGCCAGCCGCCGGCCGACCGAGGCGGCGTTCGGCGGGCGGTCGTCCGGGTTTCTGGCCAGGCAATCCATGAGGAGGGCGGCCAGCCGCGGCGCCCGTCTTGCCAGCGCCTTCGGCTCCTTGGGGGGCAGATTGAGGTGCGCGACGATGCAGCAGTTCCCTGTGCCCTGGGTTTGCCAGGGCCATTCGCCGGTGAACGCCTCGTACATCATCAGGCCGAGCGCGTAGAGGTCCGCGCGGTGGTCCACCGCCGTCTCCGCGGCGTCGAGCTGCTCGGGCGCCATGTAGCGCGGCGTCCCGAGCTGGGTTCCGACGCGGGTCTTCGGGCTCCACGGGCCGAGGTCTGTGACCTTGCAGACGCCGAAGTCGAGCAGCTTGGCCTGCATGCGCCCTGCGCGCTCGACGACGACGACGTTCTCGGGCTTCAGATCCCGGTGCACCACGCCAGCCGCGTGGACCGCCGCGAGGGTCTCGGTCAGTTGCTCGAAGATCGCGAACAGCACATCGGCCGACGGCTCACCCTGGTCGAGCTGCTCCCGCAGGGTGGTGCCGGGCAAGAGCTCCATCACGAGGTACGGCCGGCCGTCGGGGAGGTCGCCCGCGGCGTGGAGCTCCACCAGACCCGGGTGACCGACCCGCGCGATGGCATGGGCTTCCTGGAGGAAACGCTGGACCAGCTCCGAGTACGCGCCGAGCGTCGCGTGGAGCACCTTGATCGCGACCGCTCGCCCGAGGCGGAGATCCTGGGCCGCATAGACGGTCCCCATGCCCCCGTAGGCGATGGGCGCGCCCACCCGATAGCTACCGACCATCGTTCCGGGAGCGAACTCGGGCCCCTGATCGGGCTCGACGTCGAAGTCTGGACCTTCGTAGGACGAAGGGATCGGGGTCATCATTCGCCGCCTCCGGGCCCTTGCCTCAGCACGGTGCATGCCACGGCGCTTGCGCTGGAGATCGTGCAGTTTCAGCACGTGCGGGTCGTGCGCACGCTGCGCGCACGCTGTGCGCGGGTTCCGAGGTTACAAGCTAGGCGCGCAGCGCTCCTCGGTGCGGGTGCGGGCACGCACGCAGCGCGCCCTGCCATCCGCACAAAGGCGCGTGATTTCGGCCTTGTCTTCGGCGCTCTCGGCCCGCTCGCCGAGCGCGCACACGTGGTCGGCCAGCTCGCAGATGCGGTGCACGAGGATTCGTGCGCCCGGGCAGTCCACGGCGGCTGGCCTCGGCGTCGCCGGATCGGCCGCCTGCGAGCCGAGCTGCGCCTCGGCGCGCCGCAGCTCCTCGGCGAGGGCGCGGGCCTGCAGGAGGGCGCTCGGCGGCTCCGTGGGTGAAGCCGCCGGCTGCTGCGCGGCCGGCGCAGCGGCGCAGCCGCACAGGCACGCG
>JAHFDS010000214.1 GCA_023248855.1 Myxococcales bacterium | reverse complement strand
CTCTCCGACTCCAAGGAGAACGGCCTGCGCCCGCTCTTGCGCTTCATCGCGCGGATGATGAACCGCCACATCCTCGACCCCATCGACGACCGCTTCTGCTTCGACTTCGTCGGCCTCGACGAGCTCAGCGAGCCCGAGAAGATGCAGATGCGCACGCAGGAGATCACGACCTACAAGATGCTCGACGAGGTCCGCGCCGAGGCCGACCTGCCCGCGCTCCCCGACGGCTCCGGCCAGATCGTCTTGAACCCCGTGTGGGCGCAGTTCAAGCAGATGCAGCTGCAAGCTGCTCAGCAGGCGCAGCAGCAGCCCGCCGGTGGTGGCGGCTCACCCGTCCCTGGCGCCTCGGACCAGCGACCACCCGCCGATCGCACCGCGCCCATTGGCCCGGGCTCCAGCGCTCCGAGCGACGGCGAAGAGAACGAGGAAGCCGACGAGGCGCCCGTGCGCATCCCGAGAAACCTGTGACGGAAGGAGGCAGGCGATGTCGATCGACGAGGTCTACGAGCTCTTCGCGCGCTGCCTCGCCCGCATGCCCGCGCGTTACCCGAAGCCGCGGCTGGTCGTCCACGACACGCCAGAGGCGCTGGTCGGGTTCCTCAAGAAGGGCCGCTACGCCTTCCACCGCGGCTACGACGCCTCCGACGTGATGGGCATGGCCGACGCCCACCGCAACACGGTCCACCTGCCCCGCACGACCCTCGCCCGCGAACCCCGCCGGGCCGTGCTCGGCGTTCTGCTCCACGAGGTCGGCCACCTCTACGCGGCCCAGCGCTACGGCGTCGAGTCCGACAAGTACACCGACGAGGCCCGCGCCAACGCCTTCGAGCGCCGCTGGCTGCGACGCCTCGAGAAGGAGCTCCTGTCATGACCCTCGCGCGCCTCCTCCCGCTCCTCGCCCTCGCGGCCCAGGCTTCGGCCTGCGCCACCGCCGTGCCGGCCTCGCCGACCGACATCTACCAGCGCGTCTCCGCCTCCGCCGTGATCGTGACGACCCGCACCGGCTCGGGCTCCGGCACCGTGATCCTCCGGGGCCCCCGATCGAGCCTGGTCCTAACCGCCCAGCACGTCGTCGAGGCCCAGGGCCGGATCGTCGAGGTCCTCGTCCCCTACGCCGCGCCCGAGCTCGGCAAGCCGACCAGCCGGGCCCGCGTCCTCTACGTCGATCGCGATCGCGACCTCGCGCTGCTCGAGAGCGACGCCCCGCTCGCCGCCCCCGCGCTCCCCGTCGCCGCCCGCGAGCCCGACCTCTACGAGGCCGTCTACATGGTCGCCGCCCCGATGGGCCTGGCCGGCACTGCCTCTCCCGGTGTGGTCAGCGCCAAGCTCGAGCACGACGGCGCCGCCCTCTGGCAGGTCACGGGCCTCACTTTCTTCGGCAGCTCCGGTGGCACGGTCGCAAACGCGCGCGGCGAGCTCGTCGCCGTCCCCGTCATCGTCTCCACCTGGAACAGCATCCCGATCCCCCAGCTCGGTTTCGCCGTGCCGCTGCCGGCCATCCACACCTTCCTCGACCGCGCCCTCGCGAGCGGCGCCGTCGCACTGTGAGCGCGTCATGCCCCGCGACTACTCCGTCCGTCCCGGCCCCACCCGCGGTCTCGCCGGCCAGATCGCGGCCTCCGACGCCCCCGTACTGATCACCGACCCGCGGCGTTCCCCGCGCCGCGACAGCGTCGCCCAGCACATCGCCCGTTCGGTGACCGCGCCCGCAGGCGCCCCCTCGTCCATCCACACCACCGAGGGCCACCCCATCCACCTCGACACCGACGCCAGCGCCGCCTCCCACCACGCGATGTCCCCCACCGGCCACCACGAATCCGCCGAGGTCCTTCGTCAGGCCGCCAAGCTCCTCTTCCACCTGTGCGACCTCAAGCACCGCCGCGGCGACACAGAGGGGGCAGAGCACTTCGAGCGCGAGGCCCACCAGGCTCTGCGTCGCATGGAAAACCACCACGACATCGCCCAGCACAAGCAGACGATGCACGACCACGCCGCTACGGCCCGCACCCACGCCACCGAGGCCGCCGACCTCTCCCGCCAGATCACCGGCTCCGATACCATCGGCCTTGCCGACCACGAGCAGGCGAAGGCCCACCCCCTCTACCCCCGCTACGCCGCCGCGCGCGCATATGAGCAGCGAGCTTCCGACGGCGTTCGCCGAGCCGCCCACGCCGCGATGGGCCGCAGCGGCAGCGGCGTCCACCCGATCGAGCTCAACCAGTTCCTCGCCCAGCACGGGCACGACGCCCACGGCATCGCCGAATCAGCCGGTTCTGATGCTCCCGCTTCCGGTAAGTCCAGTCTCGATAAGACTCTGACGGGCCCGGCAAGCGTGCGCCCCATTCGCCAGACCCGGATGAGCGAGATCGCCGCCCGCGGCGGCCGCGCTCGCAACCAAGCGGACGCCCAGAGACGCGGCGTCGGGCGAAGTCCCGCCCAGCCCGCACAAGCCCAAGCGCGGGCGGCACACCTGAAGGGGTAACTGGCAGGATCCTCCTCCACCGGCTCCACGCCGCTTGATCGCGCTTCCGCAGCATTTCATGGAGACGTCTCGGCTCATGCGAACTCCTCAAGCCAGACTGTCTCCTGAAGAATCCTTTCAAGAAGCGAAACAGGAGCCTCTCCCGTCCGAAGGTCACGGGCGATCTGATCCACAATCGCCAACGCTATTGCCGCTCCGGCCTCAAGCGCGGCCTCGTGATCCCATGGGGTCGAAACACAGCGCTCGAACGTCCACGGATCAAGTTCGCAGAGGTGGGAGAGGACGTTTCGGCGATCAACCAACTCATCGTTCAGCCGACTCCACCACAGTTTCTCTACGCTGGACAGGTCGCTCTGTACACGGTTGCGAAGGAGCCCAAGTCGGTAGGACATGCCTCGTTCCCGCTCGGCGGATGTTCGTGACGGATCTGGCTCTAGTCGATCTGCCAGAGCCACTACGCGCCATGGAAGCGAAGAATTGAGGAGCTCGCGGTCTCGCTCAACGCCTCTTAGCTCGCCCAGGTACAACAGATGCTCAAGCAGACCGTCGTAGGCCAGTGTCAGCGTCGGATCCACGCTCGGCACAAGCGGCCTGCAGGGCATCCTCCGATACAGAGCCCCATCAATGGGAGTAGCCAAGACCCACTTGGGCGAGACGATCACAGGGGACACCAATTGTTTGAGTCGCTCTGCGAGGATGAATTCGAAGGCTGCAGGTCCATCCATCTTTAGCTGTGGCCCCACGGTGGCGACCATCCACGAAGCTAGAAAGAGGTCCTGGGGTGAGGCCGGCACCTCCGCAGCCGCGCCGTACCTTCGCAGGAGAACATCCGCCTGCTCGAGCTCGGCACCGAGCGCACCAAAGGCTCCTCCCAATGCAGCCTTGTCCTCGAGCTTGAGTGTCTCGATGATGGTGGCCAACACCTGCGTCGAGATCACAGGGCCGCTCACAGCATCGCCGAGAGGATCTCTTCCAGCTGTTCAGCCAGTCGCTTGGAGGCGGGGCGCGCGTCTCTCCACTCGACCGGTAAGGCCAGCGTCTTGAGAGCAGCCACGCTGAGGTGAGCCACGGTGACTCCGCTCGCATGCGTACGGAGGCGGCGCTGTCCCTCTGGCAGCGACAAGAACTCGACCAAAGCGCTCGCGTCATTGTGCGAATGGTCCCGAAGGTCGATCCTGAGCAGGTCTGATGCTATCGCATGACCCTGGGGCGCATGCATGACCCGAAACGGCTCGTGCCGAGTGACCACGACTGTAAGCTCCGATGCCAGCTCACCATCATCTGCTCCGATCCATTTCGGGATGGGGCTGCGCTTCATTCGGACCAGTCCAGCATCCAGCAATGGAACGCGACCAGCTCCTTGTACAGCAAAGGCCGCCTCTGCCTTGCCGCGCCCGATTCTCACATCCGCAAAGGACGAGAGGCGGACCTCAGATCCGCTTGATGCCGTCGTCTGTCCCCAAGACCGCGCCCCTCGCAAGTCGCACAGTGCCCAGGTACTGCGAGCATCTGCAGCAATCGCCACAGCTGGAGGTGAGACACCCAGCCATACTGCTGAACACGTTGCAGCGCCTAGCTCCCGCTCAGGAAGGGGGAGCTCCAGTGCCGCAAGGACTGAGGCGGTCAACAGCGGTTGGCGAGCTGATACCATCGCTGCACTTCTTGCGCGAATACCACTCTCACAGGAGAGGAGCGCCCAGAGTAGCGAGGGTTCGACATTGATCGGCCGCACAAGGAGAAAGCCGCTCGAGAACGCGAGAGCTGCATGGCGCTGGTCGAAGAGCACAGCCGGCCGCTCCCCAGACTTGGGCACGAGAATGTCACCCTCGCTTGCTCCATGCCCGAGGCGCAGCCCTTCCTGGACATCACCTCTTTGAGCGATGATCGAACCCGTTCGTGCATCTACATCCGACGGCTTCACGACAGGAGTTCCGAGCGGCAGGGCCGCATAGGACTGCAGAACCGTGGCCACGTCGCCGAGTCGGCTCCTTCGGCACCGCGACGCAGGGAACCAAGAGACTTCTGGGGCTAATCTTGGGGCGGAGTAGCGCCACCAGATTGCATCCCTAGTGTCCACCAGTGCCCAGGAGCTCAATGCTTACCAACCAGCATGCGAGCGAAATGCACGCATGAACGCTCCCTCAGAGGTCAGCTGCTCCTGCCAGTCGTCCGTGAGTTGTGCGACAAGAGTCTCGGACTGCGCGGCCCTCTCCAGCACGATGAGTCCACACTGAACCATCGAGTTCAGAAACAACCCCGCCGGAAGTTGAACTATTGCGACCAAGCGCACCGTGGCAGCCAAGCGCTCCCGAACGCTGTGCGCTACTCCCTCCTCGAACAATAGCCGGGGGGGCACCACCAGAACAGCACGACCACCGTCCCTCAGTAGATCAGGTACCGAGTCGAGGAGTGCGAGATCGGTCGAGTGTGTGGTTCTTCCATTCTTGAGCGCGAACGGCTCGGTACTCTTGGCGTTGAAGGGAAAAATACTGATGATTGCATCGAACGCCCCCCGTGGTAGCGCCAGCGCCGGAATCCTATCCGAAAGAACGCTGTTCGCTCTCTCGGGTGTCCTGCTTGAGTGTGAGTGTGGCGACCTGGGCGTCAGCTCGAGCTGAGCGCCCACTCTCGCGAACTTCGCGAGCTGGCGCGCTACTTCTAGGGAACGAGGGTTCACATCCCAGCCGGTCAGGACGATCTCCGATTGCACCCTCCGTGCCACCTCGGCAGCGGCCCAAAGGCAACTCCCGAGCCCACAGACCGGGTCCAGGACGCTCATTGGTCCACAAGGACTCAACAGACGTGCCATCCCAGCTACCAGCGAGTGAGGCACACCCCACTCAGGAAGGAACGTGGACATGATTCTGGCAACCGCGAGCTCGGCTCCGGGAGCGCGAGCAAGCGATGCACGATCCGTCTGCTCGGGTTCCTGTTGGAGCAGTGTGAGCACAGCCTCTAATGCAAGAGACATGTCCTTCGACACGGCCCTGCTCCGTTGCCGCTCAGCCTCGCTCCAGACCAAGCTTCGGAGTACCTCCTCGAGTACCTGATCAGGTACGGACACTCTGTCGAAGCGATGCTGTGGGCGCGGCGCTTCAGATGCGCGCAATTCGCTGAACGCTGAGTTCACTGCAAACCACTCGCCATCAAAGACGAAGGCGCGCCTGGCGCCTGCCAAAGTGGCAACTTGGGACAGTTGAGGCAGGACATCCTTTCGGGAAGGGCGCCGAATCTCGACTACAACGTCTCGAATCAGCTCACCAGAGTCGTCGGCGGCCCAGGCAATCAAATCAGCGCGCGCGGTTCGCCCTCGTACACCGCCGACCAGGATGCGCACGTCTCTCTCGACAAGAAATCCAAGCTTCTGCAGCTCCGTGGCCGCCTTATCCTCGAGAACATCTTCCCGGTACGCCACGTCAGCCTTCCAAGAAGAGCACTAGATCTACATCCGCAAGAGGGCTGGGATACGTGTAGGTACGCTGACGGTCGGTGGGCATGAGCGTTTCGATTTCCAGCGCGGTCAACACGCCAGACCTCCTGAGAAGGCACGAGCGACCAGGGAGTAGAACAGCTCACCACCGCAGCTAGACATCGCGTGATACCGCTCACGTAAAGCAGAGACGGAGCGACGAAACTCCGCGAATTCGTCTTGCGCCTTCAACGGGGGCACGGGGATGACAAGACGGTCGAGGTCCGAGCCACTGATATTGGCCATGTTAATCGACGGCTTCGCCATCTGCGCAAGCCTAGCCTTGATCGATGGCATGTTCAGTGCGTATGAGACGTAGTCGCCACCCGCAATGTCCTGGCGCATTCGAAGCCGTATGAGATACCCGGCAAACGTGAAGCCCGGACCGTTGTGCCAGACAGCGGTCTTGCCCACGAGCTCGCGGCTGTTGACACGGTTGAACAAGACGTCGCCGTCGCGAAGGTCGAGCTTCTCCCTCTCGCGGGTCGGCAGCTCCACCCATTTCAGTTCGGTGACGTCGATTTCTCCGCCATAGCTAAGGTTGTTCATGCGCAGCACAGGCTGGCCGCGTCCCTCGGTATTGGCCTTCTCCGCCGTGCCGTATTGCTTGCTCGCGCAGAGGTCGGTGATCGACCGAACCGGCCATCCCTTCGGATTCGCTACGGGGTCGCCGAACCTGTCGAAGAACGCCGAACGGAGTAACTCCTCGGTGAGAGTGACGGCCTTCTTGCGCTTCCGCCGAATGTCGTCAGCTCTGTCAAGGACGTCTGCGATTCGACGCTGCTCGGCGAGAGTGGGAAGCGGCACCGGCATTCGCCGCAGAATGGTCAGGTTGATGTGCGGAACGCCCGTCGCAAGCGTGTTGCTCTGCAAGTGCGCGAGCGCACGCGGTGACCGGAAGTAATGCACCAAGTAGCGAGGCTCTACGCGCCGAAGGTCTGGAGTGAGCTTCATCTGGCTCTGCGAGATGACATACCTGGGATAGCGAGCGCTGTGCGGGATCAACGCCACCTGCCCAATGGTGCCCCGCTGAGTGAACACAACATCGCCAGGGTGTGCCTGGTTCTGACGGAGCGCCTCCGCCTTCGCGGCGGATACCAATACGAAGCCGTCATCGACAAACCCCTCTTCGCCGAGATTCGTCCCGCGAATGACAGGCACACCAGCGTCCACGTAGTCGCGAGTTGTAAGCTCGGAGCCGAACGGCCCTCCAACACAGGCATTGGGTACATCCGCGCCTAACTCGCCGAGGGGCACCAGAGGCCAGGTCACAGGACCGCCTCCAACTCGCTTAGGTCCTTGGCGATCTCTGCCTCGAGCGCTCTGAGCTTGGCGATGATCTTCCTCGGTGGGTCGTACTCGACCTCTGCGTGCTTCGCCTCCTTGTAACGGTTGATGGAAACGTCGAAGTTCTTCTCCTCGATCTCTTGCACCGGCACCATGAAGTGCTTGGCGGTGCGGTCGGTATCCTTCTTCGCATTCCGCTTCCGCCAGCGCTCGAGCGCACCCGGCAGATCGTTCTCGCCCACCGGGTCGCGCTTGTCGTCGAGCGAGTAGCCGTCAGCCTGGACGTCGTAGAAGAACACTTGGTCCGTCCTTCCGCCCTTGGCGAAGACCAGGATGGCGGTTGACACGCCGGCGTACGGCTTGAACACGCCCGAGGGCAGGGAGATGACCGCCTCGAGCTGATTGTTCTTGATCAGCATCGTGCGGAGCGCCGTGTGCGCCTTGGAGGAACCACAGAGCACGCCGTCTGGCACGATGGTGGCGCTGCGGCCGCCCTTCTTGAGCATCCGGAGGAT
Source organism: Myxococcales bacterium (assembly GCA_023248855.1). Lineage (GTDB taxonomy): Bacteria > Myxococcota_A > Polyangia > JAHFDS01 > JAHFDS01 > JAHFDS01. The sequence goes on along the minus strand of JAHFDS010000214.1, from coordinate 5,512 downwards.
GAGCGCCACGAAGAGCAGCTCGGTCTTCTTCGTCTTCACCGACTGCGTCAGCGTTGGGTGGACGTCGCCCTCGTCGAGGCTGCCCTTGAAGGGTGGATTCGCGAGGATGACGTCGAAGCCTCCGGTGGCCTGCTTGGAAAACCGCTCCGGGAACGAGTTGGACAGGGTGTCCTGATAGTGGATATCGGGATTGTCCACACCGTGGAGCATCAGGTTCATCGATGCGATGCGGAGCATCGTCGCGTCGAAGTCGAAGCCGTGGAACATCCCGTTCTGGATGTGGTCGCGATAGGGCTCGAGCAGGTCGCCCGTGTAGATGATCCCACCGTTCTCGCCCTTGAGCTTGCCCTTGGCCGACGTGTGCGTCTCGATCAGGTACTGCATGGCACCGACGAGGAAGCCTGCCGTGCCGCACGCCGGATCGCCGATGGTCTCGTTGGGCTTCGGCTCGAGCAGCTCCACCATGAAACGGATGATGTGGCGCGGCGTGCGGAACTGGCCATTGATGCCTGCCGTGGTCAGCTTGCTGAGCAGGTACTCGTAGAGATCGCCCTTGGCGTCTCCCTCCGTGATCGGCAGCTTGTCGATCATGTTCACGGCCGAGACCAGGAGGCTCGGCTTCAGGATCATGAGCTGGGCGTCCTGCATGTACTCGGCGAAAGTCGTGCCGCCGTTGAGCTTGCGGAAGTGCGGGAACACCTCATCGCGAACCACGCGCAGCATCTCGCCGGCGTCCTTCTGCTTGAAGTTCTTCCAGCGCCGGGGATCGTCCTTGCCGGAGTACCGCCCCTGGAACTGCTTTTTGGTGCGCTCGGCCTTGCGCTCGCCAGTCGTCTCCATGACGTCGAGGAGGCGCGCGAACATCAGGAACGAGATCTGCTCGATAACGGTCAGCGGGTTCGTGATGCCTCCGGTCCAGAACTCGGTCCAGAGCTTGTCGATCTCACTCTTCTGCTGGGTCGGAAGCTGGCTCATTGGGCTTGGCTCGCGGGGGACTCGCTCGGTTGGGCGCCGGTGGTTTCGAAGAGGCTCAGGATGGCCAGGATGTCGTCGACGTCTCCAGGGGAGGGGAAGATCCCGTCGACGCTCTCGGCGTGGATGTTCGTGAAGGGCGGTTCGTACAGGCGCTCGAGCTCGACGCCGCCGTTCTGGGCGATGTAGTTCTGCAGCACCTGCAGGAAGCGGAGCTGCTGGGAGGACAGGCGTGGGTGCTTGTGCACGAAGTCCGTGAACGCGCGCTCCACGGCGGCCTCGTCGAGGCCCACGAGCCCGCGAAAGACGGCCAGGAGGGAGCGGCGCGTCGCCGGATCGTGCCCGGCCAGATGCTTCACGTTGGCCTTGTCGTCGACGCGGAGGACGAGCTTGGCGAGATCCTCAAGCTCATCGTCCCTGACGGCCTTCCCCTCGCGGATGCGCTGCAGCGTCGGGTTCGTCGCGAAGTGCTCGCGCAGCACTGACTCCACGCGGCGCTTGTACTCGACCAGATCGAGCCCCTCGAGCCGCGGGATGTAGGTTTCGACCGAGAAGTCCGTGTCGGTGACATCGAACACCTGCGGAGCGACGCGGGTCGTTGTCGGATGCTGCTGGTACTTCATGATCCCTCGCAGCTCGCGGCGCAGACCTTCGAGGTGATGGACCTCCACCGTGGCCCAGAACTCCTTGCTCCTGACCTGCTTGATCGAATCGGCCTTGGCCTTCACCGGGTTCTGGTTCTTGGCCAGGAGCTCGACCGCTTCCTCGACCCTGGCGCGGAGGTCCTGGACCTTGGGCGCAGCCGCACCACCCCGCACGAGCTCGACCTGCAGGCGCGTCATCAAGACGTCGAAGCGGTAGGCGTCCTCTTCGCCGCGGATACTCCGGAGGTGCTGGAGCGGCCCAGCGATCGAGAGGAGATCGGCCTTCGTCGCGGCCGCAAACTGGCTCACGCGGTCAGCGTCGGCCAGCAGCTCGAGCTCGCGCCACTTGTCGCGAGCATCGATCGCATTGGTGTCCCGAGCCGCCCGCACATCGCCGAGGATGAGTCCCGCGACGGCATCGAAGGCCTCCTGGTCCATCTTGTCGAGCGCCGCCTGCGCGAGCTCGACGCGCGCCTCGAACAGGTGCTGGAGGAGCGACTTCTGCGGTGACGGCTGGCGTTCCTTGTACTTCTCGTCGAAGAACCAGAAGTTCGACCAGTGGTCGAAGATGAGGAACTCGGTCTTGTCACGGCCGGATCCGAAGAGGTCCTTCCGCAACCGGGTCCCACGTCCGATCATCTGCCAGAACTTTACGTAGGACTTCACGGGCTTGGCGAAGACGAGGTTCACGACCTCGGGGATGTCGATGCCCGTGTCGAGCATGTCGACCGAGATGGCGATGGTGAGGTCGCTATCAGGGTTCTTGAAGTCGTCGATGAGCTGCTCGGCCTTGGGCTCCTGGTTGTCGATGACGCGACAGAACGTCGAGCCGTACTGCGGATACAGCTCGGAAAACACTTCGGTGAGGTAGACCGCATGGAGGTGGTTCCTAGCAAACACGATGGTCTTGCCAGGGTGGCTCCCGGTCGCCTCCCGGATCCCTTCCTCCATGAGGACGCGCCAGATGTTCCGCGTCGTGTCCCGGTTGAACAGGTGCTTGTCGAGATCCTCGGGGTCGTAGTCGATCGTGGGGGCCGCCGGGTCCTGTTCTTCGAGCTGATCGCGCTGCGCTTCGCTCATCTGGGCATACCGGAACCCCTGCCGCGAGAACTGGCTCGAGCACTCGCGAACCCGGAAGGGCACGAGGAAGGGGGGGGTCGAGCCCACCGCGTCCTCGAAATCGAAGGCCGCCGTCGGATTGCGATCCTCGCAGTCGAACAGCTCGTAGGTGTTCCGCTCGATGAAGCGCACTGGCGTCGCCGTCAGGCCCACCTCGAGGGCGTCGAAGTACTGGAAGAGCGTGCGGAACTTCTTGTAGATGCTGCGATGGGACTCGTCGGCGATGATGAGATCGAAGAAGCCGACGTCGAAGTCCTCGAAGCACTTCATCATTGCCGGGTAGGTCGCAAGGTAGATGCGCTTGTCGCGATCGCTGGACGTGTTGCGGTCCACGACCACGCGGGGCTCGCCCGGCATGAACTCCTTGAACACGCGATCGGCCTGTCTGCGAAGCTCGCGGCGATCGCAGAGGAAGAGGATCCGCTTGGCCCAGCCCGCGCGCATGAGCACGTCGCAGAGCGAGATGGCCACTCGCGTCTTGCCGGTCCCGGTTGCTTGGACGAGTAGCGCCTTCCGGAACCGGTCCTCGAAGCGATCACCGACCCGCCGTACGGCTTCGAGCTGATACGGTCGATTCGCGATCGCGAGGTTCAGATCGACGCTGCCGAGCGGCTTCTTGTGGGAGCGCTGGTGCGTCAGGTACTCGAGGCTGTCCTTGGAGTAGAAGCCGTAGACCTTTCGGTACGGGTACCCCTGAGCGTCGTCCCAGAGGAAGATGTCGACGCCGTTCGTGAAGAAGATGACCGGCCGGACCCCGGTCTCCCGCTCGAGGCACGCGGCATAGATCCGCCCTTGTTCAGCGCCCTGTCGGGCGTCCTTGGCGGTCTTCTTCGCCTCGATCACGGCGAGAGGCTTCCCATCGTCGCCGTAGAGCACATAGTCGGCGAAGCCCTCGCCGGAGGGGGTAGGCATGGTGCACAGGCGGATCTCTTGACCGACCTGCTCCGTGCTCTTGCAGTCGGCGCCGACATCCCATCCCGCTGCGACCAGTGCGTAGTCGATCAGGCGGCGTCGGGTCGTCTCCTCGTCGAACTCGAGGAGCAACGCGACCTTCTCGCCCTCTGCCTTGAGCTCCTTGAGCTGTGCGAGCTCGGTGGCGTGCACGGTCGCGGTGCGCTCGGCCTCCAGGCGCTTCTTGGTCTCCTCTTCGAGGGCCTGCAGCACCGACTCGTACTTGGCCTCCGCGAGCCGCAGCTTCTCGAGGGCCTCCTTCGTCTTGGCACTGCTTTCTGTCTCTGGCGGCGGGGCCACGAATGCCGGCGCCGCACTTCGATCGCCAGAGTCCACCTGCACGTGGAACCAGCGCGCGATGTCGAAGAGCTGAGCCAGGCAGTCGAGCGAGAGCGGGCTCTCGATCGGGCGGCGTGGGTGTGCGGCGTGGTTGCCGGACTTCCGCACCATGTGGAGCTTGTTCTGGACGACCTCGGGGACCGAGTCGCGGAACGACTGCTCGTTCATGAGGTCATTGAGGTTGTCGGAATAGGGCGGCGCGAGCCGGTAGTGCTGGTAGATGGCCTTGACGACGTGCTCGACGAAGGTCCGCTGCTTGATGAGCGAACTCGATGGATCCTCGTGGGCGTAGCGCTCCGCGAACCCTGCGAGGTCAGCGAGGACCGCACGCTTGGCTCGGAGGAACTCAAAGTTCCTCGACCTCATGTACTGGACCTCGGCGGTGGCTGACATGGGCGCGACTCGACACCGGTCATCTTCAAGCGATGTGCCATCACGGACGCACGCCGGTCTTCTTCAGCCAGTTGCTGAAGGTCTGGTAGTTCGGGAAGCCCACCAGCTTGTAGGCCTGCGTCAGCTTGCCGCCGGCCTCCTCCATCGCGCGGGAGAGGTAGTGCCGTCGCACCTCTTCGAGCAGTTCCAGGAGGTTCAGCCCCTCGCCGAGCGGCCGGTGCAGGATGTCTCCGCCGCGCTTGCTGGGCGCGACGAGGAGCGCCGAGCGCATCTCCTCGACCGAGATGGTCGTCCCCCGAGACCAGATCACGGCGCGGCTCAGCGTGTTCTCCAGCTCGCGGATGTTGCCTGGCCACGGGTGGGAGGACAGAAGGTTTCTTGCACCGGGAGAAAGCTTCTTGTCCTGGAAGCCCTGGGCCTGGCTCTGGGCGTTGACTCGCGCGAGCAGGCGGTCGACCAGCAGGGGCAGGTCTCCCCGTCGCTCCCGAAGTGGCGGGAGCTGCAGCACCGCGACCGCGAGTCGATAGAACAGGTCCTCACGGAAACGCCCCGAGGCCACATCCTCGATGAGGTTGCGGTTCGTCGCGGCAACGATGCGCACGTCCACCTTGATCGGCTCCGCCCTGCCGACGCGGGTGATCTCTCCCTCCTGGAGCGCGCGGAGCAGCTTGACCTGAGCGTCTGGCGGCAGCTCGCCAAGCTCATCGAGGAACAGGGTGCCGCGGTTCGCGGTCTCGAAGACACCGAGCCGCTTCTCCTTGGCGCTGGTGAACGCTCCGGCCTCATGCCCGAAGAGCTCCGATTCGATCAGCTCACGAGGAATCGCGCCGCAGTTGACCGCGATGAACTTGCCCTTGCGCTCGCTGGCCCTGTGAATGGCTCGCGCGAGGATTTCCTTGCCGGTGCCGGACTCCCCCTCGATCAAGACGGGGACACCTCGAGGGGCGACGCGCGCGGCTTGCTCGATGACGCGCGCCATCTCCTTGCTCCGGTGGACGATGTCATCGAACACGGGGAGAGCAGGTGGTGTGCCTGCCGTCATGTCCGCGAGCTGCGCGTCGAGGATCTCGGGGATCAGATCCGCCGAGATCTCG
>JAHFDS010000213.1 GCA_023248855.1 Myxococcales bacterium | reverse complement strand
CCACACCGGGCGCGCCCACGTCACCCGCGCCGCCGCCCGCCACGCTGCCGCCGCGTCCGGCGCTCCCGCGCCGTCCACCTCCCGCGCCCGCGGTGTCCTCCCCCCGGCCTTCGTCGAACCCACAGCCCAGCGCACAAGCCACCAGAGCCACACTCAACCATCCACGCATGGGCGCGTCCTACCAGAGTCGATGGATCCCGACAAGACCCCGGTTTCACGCCCGCGCGGGCTCGAAGCCGATGCCCCTGTCGCCGCAGCCCGGGAGCACCACGCCCCGGAGCTGCGCGCGCAAGAGGCGCAAGGACCCCATCGCGTCGTCCTCGGTGATGGAATCGCGCGCCTCGGAGAAGGCGATCGTGGCCGCGGTGGCCTTGACCTCCTGCAGCGACGCCATCGAGAAACCCCCGCTGCGCTCGGCGATGCGCTCGAGCACCTCGACCGGCAGCTCGGGGAACAGGCGTCCCAGATAGCGCCGGCGCGTGGCCTGATCGGGGTCGGGCACGCGAAAGACGCGATCGAAGCGGCTCGGTCGCTTGAGCAGCGCCGGATCGAGCTTCTCGGGGTAGTTGGTCGTGGCCAGGACGAGCAGGCCCGTGTTGCTCTCGAAACCGTCCATTGCATTCAAGAACCCCGAGAGCGACACGCCCTTTTCGAACAACGAGTCCACGTCCTCCACACACAGCACGGCCGGCGCGAGCTCCCGCGCACGCGCAAACGCCCAGGACACGTCCGAGTCGTCCACGCCGTCGCCCGACTCGAGCTGCACGAACGGCAGCTTGCTCGCCGACGCCACGATCTTGCAGAGCGTCGTCTTGCCATTGCCGGGGGGGCCCGTGAACAGGAATCCCCGCCGCCACGGCAGTCCGAGCCGCGCGTAACGCTCCTTGCCAGAGACGAAGGTCTCGACCGCGATACGGATCTGCGCGCCGAGCTCGTTCGGCAGCAGCACGTCGTCCCAGCCGAGGCGCGGCCGCTCGTGGCTACCGCCCACGGTGAGCACGCGCTCGTCCTCGCGCGCGGCGCGCCGGTAGAGCGCGCGCAACCCGCGCGCCAGGACCTCGAAGTCGTCCCGGCCGGCTGCGGTGGGTATCGCGGCGATCGCGCGCGGCGGTTGCCCTGGCGAGTCGGACAGCTCGATGTGGATCCAGACCGGTCCGCCGCCTGGCCAGCGCAGCGCGAACAGGCCCGAGGGAACGCCCTCGAGCCACGGCGCACCGGCCGCGCCCTCGGGACGCAACGCCTCACGCTCGCGCACGAGCGCGCCCTGCACGTCGGCAGAGACCTCGTCGATCCAGCGCGGAAGCAGCTCGAAATGCAGGTCGCGCGCGTCGAAGCGGACGATCGACACGGCGGTCTCCGCCGGCACGATCGCGCGCAGACGGCACAGGAGCGAGTCGAGAAAGAGCGACATGGTTCGTCTCACCCGGGCTTTGGGCCCGAGCGCCTGCACGCGTGGGGACCTGGCCTCGCGCGCCCAATAGGCCGCGTGGGCGTCGGCGATCGGGCGTCCGCGTGGATGAGCGCCCGATCCCTTGGGAACCGGTGGGCTCTCGACTTTCGTGCGCGTGGAATCGCTACGAGTTGCGGGAGCACCGTCCGGCGAAATGAACTGGAGTGAAGGAAATCACGTTGGTCAGCTCCCGCGCTGGTGAACTCTACTGATTAATGAAATGACGCAATGAAGTCAAGCGCTATTTTCCCTCATGCGGCATGATTGACGTGTGCGCCTGTGCGCGATGGCTCTTGGGGCGCTGGTCGGATGTGCGAGCGGTGCGCCCGCCCGTCCCACCCGAGGGCGGCCACACGCCAATGCCTGGCCCGCGATCACGGCGCTCGAGCTGGGTGACTTCGGCGGGGCGTGGAGGAGCGCTGACGCCGCGCTGGCGATCGAGGGGCGCAATGCCCAGGCGCGCGTGGTGCGCGCGGTGTGCAAGGCGGCCGACGGCTACGCGCACCTGCTCGGCAGCATCGACGGGCCACGGGCGCTGGACATGGCGCCAGCGTCGGTCGTGCGGACGGCGCTCGAGCGTCTGGACCAGCGCCTGGCCTGGGCGGATCTGGACCTCGCCGCCGCCGAGTGGGATCCCGCCTTCGAGCTCGAGCTCTGCCCAGCTTGCTGGCACGACGTCCCGCGCTGGAGGGATCTGCTCGAGGCCCAGGCCGACCTGGCCGGACAGGCGCTGCCGGCGGGGGATGAGCGCCGGCTCGCGAGGTTCCGCTTCGACGCAGGCGACATCGTGTGGGCGCGTGGGGCGATCGCCTCGCAGCGCGCGGCCGTCAGCTTGATCCTGGCTCAGGATCCCGCGCAGGCTCCCGAGCGCCGCCGGGTGGCGCGGCAGCTCCTTGGCGATGCCGAGGCCCACGCCGCGCGAGCACGTCGGCTCTTCCTCGCCGAGACCGACGACGATCGCGAGTGGATCCCCGGGCCACAGCAGCACCGCACGAGCGCCGCGCCGCTCATCGAGCGGCTACGGCAAGCGGTCGCAGTCACCCGCGCGGCCGGGACCACGGCCCCGGAGCTCCTGCGCCAGGTGCTCTGGTGACCGCGGCTGCCTAGACTTGGTCGTCCAAGCTAGAACGCGTAGACGGCGCCGAGGCCGAAGATGTTCGCCGACGCCCGGTACGTGCCGTTTCCGACCACCACCGGCGTGGAAGGGCGGATCGGGTTGATCTGCAAGGCCGCGCTGTCCGTGACCTCGCGATCCGCCTGCAGCACGTGCGCGAACACCGCGTCGAGCCGGAGCTTGCCGAGGTTCGCGGAGCCGCCGAGCGCGATCATGTGCTTGTCACCGTCCGGCGACAGGATCTGCAGGTACTTCGAGGGGACGGCGCTCGGCTCATAGGCGTAGCCGGCGCGCACGGTGGCCTTCGGGTGGAGGTCCACCTCGGCGCCGAGGTGCAGCGCGACGACGTCCTCGAAGTGTCGCTCGATCGCGATCGGCGCGAGCTGGTAGGTGCCGACACCCTTGACGTTCTCGATCGCCAGCTTGGAGGTATCGATCGTGATCTTGTCGTGCATGGACCACAGCTCGACATCGACCTCGGCCTCGAGCCGGACGCTCGGTCGGGGCCGTGCCTCGATGCCGAAGCGAAGACCCGCCGGCAGCGTGAACGCCACGCGTCCCTCCTCGCCCACGACGCGTGCGCCGTCGAAGAAGGCGGCGCGCGGAAGCCGGGCTCGCACCTTGCCGGTCGAGTCCACCGAAACCGGCAGCTGGGCCGCGACGCCCGCCCGGATCTTGTCGAACACGAGCTGCGCTCCCACGTTGCCGCTCGGCATGACGCTCGAGACCACCACCTGCGACAGCGAGTCGAAGTCCCTGTCCTCGGGCGCACAGATCGTCGTCCCGGGGCAGGCCGACATCATCACCTGCGACGCGAAGTTGAGGACCACCAGCTGCAGGCCGGCGCCGATCCGCACGTGCTCCCCCAGCTTGAGGGCGGCCGCGCCCTCGAGCGCGAAGATGATCGTGCCGTCGAGGTCCACCAGCGAGTAGCGCTGCGCACCGTCTGCCGGGTACTTGGGCAGCGAGGTCGAGGGGGCGACGAGCCCGACACCGAGCGTGAGCTTGTCACCGACCGGCACCGCGATCGCGAGCGTCGGGATCGGCGTGGGCGATCCCTGGTTCTGCACCTCGGGCTGTCGGACGCCCGCCGAGTCGACGCGCGCGTAGCCGATGCCCTGGGTGACGAAGCCGACGTCGATGAGCGCGGTCGTCGACCGCACCTCCGCGAGGCCCGCCGGGTTGTACGCGATCGCCCCGGGATCGTCCGCCCCCGCGGTGAACGCGCCCCCGCGCCCGAGCGGCCTTATGCCGCGGCCAGGCAGGAACATGCCCCCGGCGGTCGCCACCGCCGGCCAGAGCACGGCCAGAGAGACGAGCGCCGCGGTCAGCCGCCGGCAGTCGATGCTCAAGGCACTTTCCTCTGCTGGACGATCTCGATGAACTTCTTGAGGCCACGCTTCTCGTCGCCCACGAACTCGGCGACCGCCTTGAACGCGGCCTCGTAGTCCTCGGGCGCGAACCGCCCGCCGGCGCCGGGCGACTTCCGGTGCACCTCGGCGAGCACGTCCACGATGTCGAGGACCGGCGCCGAGCCGGGACGGTGCTCGGCGTAAAGGCCCTTGAACAGCTCGGCCAGCGCGTGCGCCTTGTCGACCTCGTTGGCGCGCCGGAGAAAGTGCGTTTGCGCGTCGAGGATGCCGAGCTTCGGGTCCATGATGTTGCCGACCGCGCGCAGCACGGGCACGAGGTTCGGATCGTCGATCAGCATCTGCAGGAGGTCCCCGGCGGCCGTCAGGGCCGTCAGGAACGCCTCGTCGTTGCCCGCCGCGTCGACCAGGTACTGCATGAGCGCGTAGAGCTCCACCCGCGCCGGCTCGTCCTCGGACATCACCTTCGTGAGGTCCACGAGCGCCGCGAACACCGGGCTGCCCATCGTGCCCTCGAGGTCCGCGGGCAAGCGCTGTCGCACCCACGCCTCGAGGTCTCCCGCGCGCTTGTGCGCCGCAACACGCGCCCGCAGGAACCCCACCAGCCGCGCCGCCATCGGCGCCATCCTGGGGTTTCTGAACTGCCCCGTCGCCACCGACAGCAGCTGATCGACCACCGTGCTCGTGCCGGTCTTCCAGGCCTGCCCCGCCTGCCCGCCGCCCGCGACCGCCGCGCGGCGCTCCTTGTAGGCGTCGGCCATGAGCAGGTAGGGCGTCAGGGGGCCGCCATCCTTGCCGTCCCCGCGCCGGGCGTGGCACGTCCCGCCGGGCCCGAGCATCGGACAGCTCCCACGCGGCGGCAGCGGTGAGCCTGCGTGCACGCTCGGATCGAACAGGTAGCGCGTGGTCTTGACGAGCGCCGGGAGCGCGGGGTCGTTGCCGTGGATCTTCAGGTCGATGAGCGTCTGCGTCAGCGCCACCAGCTTCGGCAGGAGCTGCGAGGAGAAGGTCTCGTCGAGCAGCGGCTCGTAGCTGCGAAGGCCGGTGCCCACCACGTAGCTCGGCGCCGCCGCATCGCGGCTCTGATGGTCCATGCTGCTCCTCGACGCCCAGTGCCGGTGCAAGAGCGCCGTCGAGTCCGCGAAGATCTTCTCCGAGTCGTGATCGGCGAACGCCTGCAGGATCGGCTTGATCGCCTTGTAGAACGGCCGCACCTCCCACGCGAAGATGGTGCTGCCGTGGTGCTCGATGAAGGTCTTGCCCTCCGAGCACTTCTGCGCGTCCTGCGTGTTGGCGATGAACTGCGGCGGCGGATCGAGGAACAGCACGCGCGCCAGCGCCTCGGGAGTCGGGTTGCGACCGAAGCCCTTGATGGTCGAGAGGGTCTCGATGAGCGCGTCGGGCGTGAGCGGATCCAGAAAACCGAGGTTCAGGTTGAGCCGCGCCTTGGGCTTGCCGGTGTGGGTGCCGTCCGCGTTCTTTCCCTCGACGATGCTCTGCATGAAGAAGACGGCCGTGTCGTCGACCTGGAACAGCTCGCACGGGTTGTCGTAGGTCCGTAGCCCGATGCCGAGCACCTCGACCCGTGCGCCCGCTTTCGAGCACAGCTTGACGCCGTTCGAGTCGGCGATGAGGTGGAACAGGCGCTGCTGCGCGCTGCGGTTGAAGCCGCTGTCGCTCTGTCCGCGGTTGACCGGCGTCGCGAGGTTGCCCACGACGCGCTGCGTCTGCGGGTCGACACCTATCTTGTCATTGTACTTGAAGTACTCCGACAGCATCGGCCAGAGCAGCTGCGTGTCGGGGTGAGCGAACGCCTTGACGAGGTCCTCGGCCAGCCCGGGCACCGCCATCGTGCGCACGAGGATCTGCGCAAGGTCGTCGTAGAACGTGGCGCTCTCGTCGAGCACCGCCTCCGCGTGCGCCTGGCCGCGGTCGTTCTGCGCCAGCATCTCGCCGATCGCCGCGGCGGTCACCGCCGCGTGGTCGCGGAACAGGGTCTCGGCGATGCCGAGCGAGTCGTCGCCGTCCGGATCCGACAGGAGCTGCAGGAGCGAGTACGTCAGGTCCAGGAGCGGGGCGACGCGCGTGTCAAAGCCCATGAACAAGAACGGCTTGCCGTCGTCGAGCACGCGGGTCTGCATCGTGCGTGGGCCCAGCACCGCCTCGGTGCCCTGCAGGAGCTTGAGCGCCGTGTCCTTGGCGGGATCGGCCAGGACGAGGGCCTCGGCCGACAGCGCGCCGAGCATGGTCCTCGAGAGATCCACGTAGTGGTAGACGGGCTGGCCGCCCATGAGCGCTCGCCCCATCGCATCGCGCGCCGCGCCGTCGCCGCCGGGCTTCGCAAAGGGCGAAGGCACGAAAAGGGGCCTGCCCGACTGGTCGACGAAGTTGCCCGCATCGTCGGCGTCCGCGAGGCCGTCGCCGTCGCGATCCACGAACGGCAAGGGGACCCCGCTCGTGCGCGCCTCCACCAGCGCCAGGCCGCGGTGGTCTCGCGCCACGAGCAGCTTCGGCGCCCGGCTGGCGGCCGGCAGGCCGGGGTCCTCCTCGATGAGGAGCGTGGTCGCGAGCTTGAGCGTGCGGTCCTGTGCGGAGACGACCGGCTGCACCTGGCTCGACTGCAGGGTCGCAGCCGTCGAGCGCAGGACCTCCTTCCACTGGGCGTTGCCCTTGCCCATCTGGTCGAGGAGCGAAAGGTGCGCGTCCAGGAACTGCGGCAGCCGTGGATACGCCGCGATCGCCCGCACGGCGCCGAGCGCCGCGGGGCCGAGCGGCCGGTAGCCGAGGCGCTCGGACAGCCTCGAGAGCGCCGCGTGGAGCGCCTTGTCTGCTTGCAGGCTCGACAGGGCCTTGACGATCGCGTCGGTGCCCGCGACCATCGCGCCATCGTCGTAGAGCGGCAAGAGGTCGAGCAGGAGCTGCTCGAGTCGATCCAGGTACGGCTTGGGTAGGGCGGCATCGATGGCCGCGATGAGCGTGCCCCGTACGCCCTTGAGCGTCCCGGCCCGCGGGAACCGGCCCGCGTCGCCGCCCGAGGTCGGACCGGAGGCGCCACCTGCGCCCGAGGCGCCCGCAGCGCCCACGCCTGCAGCCCCCGCGGCACCGGTCAGAACGACCTCGCGACAGTACCTCCGGTAGTCGTCGCCGGAGACGTCGAGCTTTCCGGTGGCCCGCGCGAGGTCATCGCCGTACGCGACGCGTTGGCACGCGACGTCGAACACCTCGGCGCCGAAGGTCCCGCGCTCGCGCGTCTCGCGCGCGGTGTCGAGCGGATGATCGCAACCGAGAGCAGCCGCGAGAGACAGGACGCACGTGGCGGCGCGGGTGATGCCGTTCATGCCGGCAGTATAGGGTTCCCGAACAGTTGGTAGGCAGAATCTCGACGCACTGCGGCACGCGGTGTAACTTCCGTAACCGCCACTGCAGAAGTGGAGTCATTTCGGCCGAAGGGAGCGAATATGCGGCTAGGCTCCACCGGTGATCGGGATGGTCTTGTCCTTGCTCTTCGCGGCCGGGCCCGCTCGGCCCGCCCGGCCGCCCAGGCCTGCGTCCGACGCGCCGTCGGAGCCGCCCCGGGCGCGCGCCAGGCGCGACGAACCCATTCGCACGAGCGAATATGTCGATCTCGTGCTGCGGCACGACGCCGGCCGCGTCGACGTCGTGTCGGCCACGCGTGGGCGCTACCCGGCGCCGACGATCGCCAGGCGCTACGCCGGCCGCTTCGAGGTCTGGCAGTGCACGGGAGCGACGGCGAGAGAGCCCTTTGCCTTCGACTTCCCGCTGACAGCGCCGGCCGAGGTCGAGGAGGTCTCCGACAAGGACCGCGCCTTCGCCCGCTCGCTCGCCGCCCACGTGCGCGCCGAGATCACGCTGCGCGTGCCGCTCCTGGTCGCCGCGGATGGTCTCGCGATCATCGACACGGCCCCGCGCCGGGACCTCCACCACCTCACGCTGGCGGCCCAGGGTCGCCAGGTGGCCACCTCCGGATCCACGGTACCTGACGCGGGGCTCTGCCGGGCTCCGGCTGCCCCGAAGCCCCCCGTGGCCCGCCGCGAGTGAGCGCGCGGGCTCAGCCCGGCTCGCCGTCGACGACGCCCCGAAGGGTCGGTCCCTCGGGGGAGACCGCCGCCGCGGGCTCCTCGGGCGTCGGCCCGAGCGTACGGGCGAGCGCGGCGGCACGCTCGCGCACCAAAGGGGCGAGCGCAGCCCGCGCGGCCGCTGCCAGGTCGCGCGCGAAGGCGGCGCAGCTCGCGTGACGATTTTCGGGATCGCGCGCGAGGCCCAGCAGGAGCACGGCGTCGAGATCCCGGACGAGCTCGGGGCGAATCGCGCTCGGTGGGCGGTGCTGACCGAGCAGGATCGCTCGCAGCGCGCTCGCCGCATCGGGCGCGTCATAGGGACACCTCCCGGTGAGCGCCCGGTAAGCCAGCGCCGCGAGCGCATAGCGGTCGGCCGCGGGACCCACCCTCTCGTGCTGGCCGGCGAGCTGCTCGGGCGCGATGAACCCGAGCGTGCCGAGGACCGCCCCGGCGCTCGTCAACGTGCTCTCGCTCGCGCCGGCGATCTTGCCGATGCCGAAGTCGAGCAGGCGCACGCCGCTCCAGGACCGCGCGCTTCCGGGCTCCGCAGCGAGGAGCTGCACGTTCGAGGGCTTGAGATCGCGGTGCACGACGCCCGCCGCGTGCGCGGCGTCCACGACGGCCGCGATCGCCTGGACGAGCGCGACCACCTCGTCGAGGGGCAGGGGATCGCCGCGACGCAGGTAGGCGCTGAGGTCCTCGCCGCGCAGGTACTCCATGGCCAGGAAGCGCACCCCTCGCTCGACGTCGTGCCCGACCTCGAGCACGCCGGCTGTGCAGCGAGCGGGCACCTTGTCGAGCAGCCATGCCTCGCGCGCGAAGCGCTCGACCAGGCTCGGCTGGTCGGACAGGTGGCGGTGAAGCACCTTGATCGCGACCGGTCGATCGTCCGAGACGCGCGTACCGAGGTAGACCTCTCCCATCCCGCCGCGGCCGATCACCTCGCCGAGCGCGTATTCGCACGAGAGCACCGTCCCCGAGTGCACGCCGTGCCCGGCGTCCGCGGCCATGATGGCGGCCAGGCGCCGCGCCTCCTCGAGCGCGCGGTCCTTGGCCCGCAACCGCTGCACCACGATGTTGGCGCCGACCAGGGCGCCCACGTAGGAAAGGCCGATCGAGACGACGACGGAGAGCGGATACGCGGAGGCCGTGTAGAGTGGCCGCGCCGCCCCGACGAACAGCGGCTCCGGCGTCAGCAGGCCCATGCGCTCGAGGACGATGATGCCCGTGTGCAGGATGACCAGCGTCAGGGCCGCGACGGCGGCGACGCTCCAGCCGAGCCAGAGTCGATACGCCACCACCATGAAGGTCCCGGCGAGCGCGAAGTAGCTCGTGACGCTCCCGGTCGTCTGGATCCAGATGACCGCCGTGCCGCACATGAGGGCCGCGAGGACCGCCGCGATCCACGGTCGTTGCAGCCGCCGCCATCGTGCCTGAGCCGCGAAGCTGGCCCCCAGGAAGGCGAGCAGCGTGATGTTGACGGCCACGAAGCGCCCGAGCACCGCGCGCGCGATGGCAGGATCCTCGCGCAGCCCCAGCCAGAGCGCCACATCGATGCCGATCGAAAGGACGCACGCGGAGAGCTGAACGCGGGCGATCTGTCGCCACTGCGCCATCATCAGGCGCTCCGAGGGTCGCGGCCAGAGGACCGGGCTCCGCAGTGCAGCCAGGATGCGCGAGGACGCCGACATCCACAGGCATCGTACCGCCTGGGCGTCCGTTCGTGGCGCCACACTCAGCGCGCACCGAATCAGGCTACAATCCCCGCCGATGGCGTCGCGTGCCGCGAGCACCGTGACCCGCCAGCGCGGGCGCAGCGGAGGCCCGCGCAGCGGCGGGCGAGCCTGGCTGCGGGTCGTGTATCCGCCGGAGCTCACGCGCGAGCTCCGGCTCGACCCGGACGGGGCGCTGCTCGGACGCGAGGCGGGCGCCAGCACGCTCGTGCTCGACCACCCCACGGTGTCGCGGCGGCACGCTCGGATCGAGCGCAGTGGCACGAGCGGGTCGTGGCGGGTCTGCGACCTCGGCAGCCACAACGGCAGCGCCGTGGAGGGTGTGCCGCTCGGTCCCGACGACTCGGCTCCGCTCGGGGAGGGCGGCCTGCTCCGCCTGGGCGACGTGCTCCTCGTGCTCGAGTCCGCGCCGGCGGGCACACCGCCCGACGACGTCCCGACGGAGGAAGTGCCGGGGGCGTCGATGGCGGCGCGAGCGCTCCGTCAGGCCGTCGAGCGGGCCGCGCCGGACCCCGCCCCCGTCCTGGTGCTCGGGGAAACCGGCACGGGCAAGGAGCGCGTCGCGCGCGAGCTCCACCGCCTCAGCGGGCGCGCAGGTCGCTTCATCGCCGTCAACTGCGCGGCGCTGAGCCCGCAGCTCATCGAGAGCGAGCTCTTCGGCCATGTCCGCGGCGCCTTCACGGGAGCGGCGGAGGCGCAGACGGGCCTGTTCCGCGGGGCTCACGGCGGCTCCCTGCTCCTCGACGAGATCGGCGATCTGCCGCTCGAGCTCCAGGCCAAGCTGCTTCGCGTCATCCAGGAGGGGGAGGTCTTCCCGGTCGGCAGCGCGCGCGGAGTGCCGGTCGATGTGCGCGTCCTGTCCGCGACGCACCGTGACCTTGCGACGGCCGCCACCGCCGGAACATTCCGCCTCGACCTCTACGCCAGGCTCGCGCTTTGGGAGATCCGCGTGCCGCCCCTGCGCGAGCGTCGGGCGGACCTGCTCGGCTGGGTGTCGCGCTTGCACGCGCGCTGGCGGGCGGCGCGCCCTGGGACGACGCCTCCGATCCACCTCGACGCGGATGCGGCCGAGACGGTGCTGCTGCACCGGTGGCCGGACAATCTGCGTGGTGTCGAGCGCCTCGTCCACGAGCTCGGGGTGCGCCCCGCTGCCGATCTCGTGGGCACGAGCGACCTGCCTGCCTGGTTGCCCAGGATCTCGGATCCATCTGTGGTGCCGGCTCGCCGCCCGCGCCCGTCCTGTCGCGAGGAGCTCGAGGAGACGCTACGCGAGCACGGCGGCAGCGTGCCCGCGGTGGCTCGGCACTACGGTCGAAGCCGGCGCCAGGTCTACCGCTGGATGCAAGGGTTCGGCATCGAGACCGAGCAGGAGGACGAGCCGTGAGGCGCCCAGCGACTCGCCTCGATCAAACTAGGGCCTGTCCCCGAGCTCGCTGAGGGTATCGGGCGCGGCAGCGGTGGGGACCGCCTTGCGGCGGCCAGCGCCCCAATGGCGCTGCAATCGCAATCGACGCCGTTCGGCTGGCAATCGCAAGGGGAGGGGGCCCGTGAGGACTTGTCCGAACGGGGAGGGGATGCTCGGCATCCCCTCTGCGGGCGCCGTCCGCGGCGACCGATCGGAAACTAGTCCGGGGTGATGAAGCCCTCTTCGGGGCGCCGCGGCTGCTTCGTGAGGCTCAGATCCAGATCCTGATCGCGATCGGGCACCACGCGTCGGACGACGGTCTTGTAGCCCGCGCGGCGCAGCTCCACCAGCACCGGGCTGGCGCCGGGCGAGAAGCGACGCGAGACGGGCGTCTTGCCGACGGGCACCCGGTCGATCAGGACCTGTGCGGGCGGGCTCGAGCGCACGCGGAGGACCACATCACGCACCGGCGGGGCTGCCGCCACGGGGGCGATCGGCAGGGGCGCAGCCGCAGCCGCAGGCGCAGGACGCACCGGGGCCAAGGGCAACGCTGCCTCCCGAGAGAGGGCCAGCACCAAGACCAGCGCGCAAAGGAGGACGAGCGCACCGGCGGCCACGGCGCTCTTCCAGCGTCGCAAGTCTCGGGGCTCCGCGTCTTCCCTCGCGGCGCGGATCCCCTGGATCGGAGCCTCGACCGTGGCGTCGACCCTGGGACGAGCGGCAGGCGGGACGGCCGCCGGTTGCGCCGCTGGTGGGTGAAGGCTCACCGTGGGCGATTCTCCGGATGACGGCGGCGTCCCGGCCACCGCGCCGGCCTCGCGCAGCGAGCCCCCGAGGTGCTCTCTCGCGGCAAGCAGCGCCTCGCGGGTGAGCGCGGCGGTGGCGAATCGTTCGTTCGGGCTCTTGCGCAGGAGGCGAAGGAGCACGCTCTGGATGACGGCAGGGACGTGGTCGCCGAGCGGCGGCGGAGCCTCGAAGGCGTGACGCTCGGCCCAGTGCCCCGAGCCCTCGGGGAACGGGACCCGACCGGACACGAGCTCGTAGAGGATCACCCCGAGCGAGTAAAGATCGCTGCGCGCGTCCACGGGTGCGTCAAGGAGCGCCTCGGGTGCCATGTACCCCGGCGTCCCGACGACGACGCCCGACCGTGTGGTGGAACCGCTCGTCGAGGCGAGCGACTTCGCGAGCCCGAAGTCGAGGACCTTGACGAGGTCCCGGCCCTTCGGCTCGTCGAGCACCATCACGTTCCCGGGCTTGAGATCGCGGTGGATGATCGAGAGCTCGTGCGCCGCTTCGAGCGCGTCGCACAGCTGCACGGCGACGCGCACCATGCGTTCGCTCGAGAACCGACCCTCCTTTCGCACGAGGGTGGCGAGCGTGCGCCCCTTGAGGAGCTCCATCGCCAGGTAGAGGAGCCCGTCCGGCGCCTGCCCGAAGTCGAGGATGGAGACCGTGTTCGGCTGCGCGAGGCGGCTCGCGAGCTTGGCCTCGCGCAGAAAGCGCTTGGCCATCGTGCGATCGCTCGACAGCTGCGGGCTGATGATCTTGACCGCGACGTCCCGCCCGACGGAGTGCTGCAGCGCCCGGTAGATGGCGCCCATGCCCCCGGCGCCCAGGCGCTCGTGCAGCGTGTAACGCCCGTTCAGCTCCCGCCCGACCATCGGGTCCCTGGAGGCGGAGAAGCGGACGAGCTCGGTGCCGTCGTGAGGACAGCGGTGCTCCTCGGCGTCGAACGAGCGGTCGCAGCTCGGGCAGTAGCGCTCGTCTTCCTCGCCCGCGGCACGCTCCTCGCTGACCATGCTCAGTGCGCCCACCGCAGCGCCACGATCGCGCCGCCGGCGACCGGCGCGGCGCTGACGACCGTGCCCTCGCGCGCACCGGGCCGCAGGAGGAGGTAGAGGCCGACGCCGATCGCCGCGGCGCCGACGCCGTAGCCCGTGTAGGTGGCGGCGATGTCGCGCTCGAGCGTCGAGATCTCCTGGCGGTAGGCGGTGCCCTCGGGCAGGGCCCGCGCGCGATCCATGCTCTGGCGGGCCAGCGCGTGGAAGACCGCGCCTGTGCCCACCGCAGCGACCCCGGTGCCGAGCGCCACCCAGGGCCAGACGGGGCGCGCCGGCTCGCTGGCAGCGGGCGCCGGCCGGACGCCGG
>JAHFDS010000637.1 GCA_023248855.1 Myxococcales bacterium | reverse complement strand
CACCTGCGGGGCCGGCCGGCGCTCCTCGCTGCGCTCGTCGCGCCTGAGCCCGCGAAGCAAGCGGCCGCTTCGCGGCCGCGGCCGGCCCCGCCTTGCACCGCGCCCTCTGTCGACGGGTTCATTGGGGAGTCTGTGGAGCAGGTCGTGGCCCGCCGGAGCCGCAAGCCTGGGCCGCCCGCCCCCCCGCCGACCCTCCCCCCCTCTGGACACACCCCCCACCCGCACCCCCCGAACACGATCTCTGCCCAAAGGGGGGGAGGGGGGGCGGGCGCGACGCGCCGACCCGCGCGTCGCCCTCCGCTCGCTGCGCTCGCTCCGGGTCCGGCGGCTTGCACCTCCGTATCCGTTCAGGTGGGGTGAGGGAACTTGACGCCGCGCGGGAGAAGATCATTGTGGCGGCGTGACTGGGCGGTTCGGCCCTCCGCCGACGACGCTGGACGAAGCCATCGCGCAGATCGCGGCGCGCGACGCCTACATCGAGAAGCTGGAGGCGCCTGGTGCCGCGTTGCAGGCGCACACTGCGGCGCTGGAGGCTCGGCTCGCGGCGCTGGAGGAACGGCTCAACCAGAGTTCGAAGAACTCGTCGAAGCCGCCGTCGAGCGACGGCCCGGACAAGCCGTCGCTGCCGAAGAGACCGCCGGGCGGCCGCAAGCCCGGCGGACAACCTGGGCACAAGGGGCACCACCGAGTGCTTCTTTCGGCGGACAGGGTCTCGCGATTCGAGGAGATGTGGCCTGTGCGCTGCGACAATCCCGAGTGCGGCGCCGAGTTCGAGGGCGGCTTCAGCAGAACGCGAACCCGCTCATCCTGAGCAGCCATCGCCGGCATCGCGGACGTGCCAGGTCGCTGACCGGCAGACGACTGCACGGACGAAGCAGCACCACCTCTACATCACCAACATCCCGCCCGATCGCCTCGGTGCCGAGGACATCGCCGCTGTCTACGCGGCGAGGTGGCAGATCGAGCTGTTTTTCAAGGAGCTGAAGACGAACTACCGGATCGAGGACCTGCCGAGCCGCAAGCGCGTCGTCGTGGAGGCGCTGTTCTACGCGGCGATCCTCACCATGCTCGTCAGCAGACGCGTGCTCGCGCTCGTTCGGGAGGGGCTCCGACGCCGCCAGCGCGATGTCACCCCCGCGCGCTGGGCCGCCGTGTTCGCCGCCTACGCCGCGGACCTGCTGACCGTGGCGACGGCGCCGCTCGCACTGGCGCTCCTCACCGCTCGCCGTATCCACGATGTCATCGCCAGCGAGGCCGCGAATCCGAGCCGGCGCCATCGCGGCCTTCTCGAGGACGTGCAGGCCAGAACCCACGCCCTCAGCCCAAAACCCGCATGAGATCAATACTCATGCCGTCATTAGCCGATCGTGGATGAACAAAGGACGTACCACACGTCAGGGGTGGTATTCGCTAAGGCGCATGGCGTCGGTGTACGAGTTCATTGCTGGATCCCGCCGGGCACACGAAGGGCCTGACGCCAGAGGCGCCCAAAGCAAGGGTCCGGTCACCTGCTCCCGCTACGTCCCGCCGGGCCGTGCACGCCGCGGCTGCAGTGGACTCACCGAGCGCGAGCCGCAGCAGCACGCCCCGGTCCGGTGCGTCGGGCATTCGAACTGCGCGCCACGCACTCGATCCTCGAGCCGGCGGCGCCCCGCCCAGCGTCCGATGAGCGAGATCATGGCCAGCAGGGCGAGGAGCTCCAGTCCCAGCGGTCGAGTCGAGCGCGCGCGATCGCCAGCAGGTGTGGCACGGGCTTGCTTTCCCCGGCGCCGCGCGGCAACGTGGCCGGGCTGGTCTTCATCCATGAACGCGAGGTACAGCTGATGTCCGCGAGTCCGAACGCGACCCTGGTCGAGATCGCTCGACGGTATGGCACGCCGTGCTGGGTGTATGACGCCGACGTGGTGCGCCGGCAGATCGCCCGGCTCCGCCGCTTCGACGTCATCCGCTACGCGCAGAAGGCGAGCTCGAACGTGCACCTGTTGCGCCTGATGAAGCAAGAGGGCGTGCTTGTAGACGCGGTCTCGGGCGGCGAGATCGAGCGCGCGCTGGCGGCCGGGTACGTCGCAAAGGGGCCATGCTCTCCGATCGTCTTCACGGCCGATCTGCTCGACCGCCCGACCTTGCAGCGGGTGGTGGAGCTCAGGGTGCCCGTCAACGCGGGATCGCCGCAGATGCTCGAACAGGTCGGGCAGGTGAGCCCCGGCCACCCGGTGTGGATCCGCATCAACCCCGGATTTGGACACGGGCACAGCAAGAAGACCAACACCGGCGGCGAGCACAGCAAGCACGGCATCTGGTTCGCACAGCTCGCCGAGAGCCTGAGCCTGGTCGATCGTTACCGCCTCGACCTGGTGGGCTTTCACATGCACATCGGCTCCGGCGTCGATTATCGGCACCTGGAGAGCGTGTGTGAGGCGATGGTCTCGCAGGTCAAGCAGAGCGGCCGGGACCTTTTGGCGATCTCGGCCGGCGGGGGCCTCAGCATCCCGTATCGCGCCGACGACGCGACCGTCGATACCGAGAGCTACTTCGAGCTGTGGGATCGGGCGCGGCGGGAGATCGAGGGCTCGCTCGGCCACAAGGTGCAGCTCGAGATCGAGCCGGGCCGATTCCTGGTCGCGCAGGCGGGCGTGCTCGTGTGCGAGCTGCGCGCGCACAAGCGGATGGGCGACAATTGCTTCATCCTCGTCGACGCGGGGTTCAACGATCTGATGCGGCCCGCGCTCTACGGCAGCTTCCACCGGATCTCGGTGCTGCGACCCGACGGCACGCTGCGCGACGGCCCGGTGCGGCCCACCGTGGTGGCGGGGCCCCTGTGCGAGTCGGGAGACGTGTTCACCCAGGTCGAGGGCGGGGAGGTCGTGTCGCGACCCCTGCCGGCGGCCGAGGTAGGAGACTGGGTCGTGTTCCACGACGCCGGCGCGTACGGCGCGAGCATGTCGTCGAACTACAACACGCGTCCCTTGATCCCCGAGGTGTTGGTCGACGGCGGCGAGCCCCGACTCATTCGCCGGCGCCAGACCGTCGACGAGCTGCTCGCGCTCGAACGCACCTGACGAGCCGCGTGCCGTCAGAACGGCGCAGGCTGCGCCGGCCAGGTGAGCCTCCTCGGCGGGGCCTGCAGACCCGCCCGGATGAAAACCCGGAAGCGCTGCTCGGCGCCGCTGTCGAGACGCGCGCGCACCCGGTGCGGGCCGGGGGCCAGCGGGTGCCGGATGAGCGGCGTGACGCCGGCCGGCTCGTCGTCGATGACGAGCCGCGCGTAAGGCCGCGAGTCGATGCTGAGGAATCCGGGCTCGTGCGCGCTATGGGCGGGCCGGGGCCGGGAAGGTACGCCATCGGGCGCAGGGCCTG
>JAHFDS010000212.1 GCA_023248855.1 Myxococcales bacterium | reverse complement strand
AGGACGGATCTACTGGCCTGGATGCAGGACGACGAGCCGGACGCTAGCGGCCAGGGCTGGATGCATCTGCCGATCTGTCAGCAGCGGTACACCGACTGGAAGCGCATCGATCCCTCGCGGCCGGTCTACATCAACTTCGGTGGCAGTGACGTCATGGACGCCGTCGAGTCCGCGCCGGGATGCGCGGACTGCCTGGTCATCGACATGTACAGGCAGCTCATCCAGACCGGCGACTGGATCTCCAATGATCGCTATCCGGTGACAGGGTACCTCAATGAGCCTCAGCGTCGCTACGACCTGACCCTCATCGGCGAGCCCATCGACAGGCTCAGAAGCTGGGCGGACAAGCCGCAATTCGATTACGTCGAGACCAGCAACCAGGACTTCATCGCGGGGGCCCGGGGCGTGACGCCGGACGAGCTGCGCGCCGAGATCTGGCTCTCCATCGTGCACGGCGTTCGTGGCCTCGTCTATTTCCCCGAGGTCGTGTCCGGACCGAATTTCGGCTGGGACGGCACGCCCGAGGACGTCGCGGCGGAAATGACCAAGCAGAACCAGACCATCACCTCGCTCGCCCGGGTGCTGCAGGGCACGATCAACCCGACCACGATCCAGGCGACGGTCCCGGCGCCGCTCCAGGTCGCCTGGCGGCAAGCGACCACGGGCAAGTACTTCATCGTCGTAAACCCCGTTGCGACTCCCCTGTCGGGCGCCCGGATCGCATTGACCGTTCCGGGCACGCCGAGCGCCGCCTCGGTGTACGGGGAGGCCCGCTCGGTGTCGATCTCCGCCGGCTCCCTGGCCGACAGCTTCGGCGCCTTCGCGGTGCACATCTACGTGGTTCCCTAGTCGCCGCGGCGCGGCGGTGGGCACTGAGCGGTGCCCACCGCCGGTCTACCCGCCGATGCCGTAGCCGCCGGCGCGGACCTGAGTCCTCGTCTTCATCTCCGTCCTTTCGTGGTGGGGTTGACTACCGTTGACTACTACGCGCGGCGTCCACGGAGGTTTCGGGGTCGGCCGCTCATTCGCCGGCGATCGCGCGCCTGACGGACCCGAGGATGGCGCGCTCGGTGCTCGTGAGCTTGCCGAGGCTGTCCGAAAGCCTTGCGACGGCCGACCGGAAGGTGGCGAGCTCCGCCGGGGTCGGCCGGACGATCTCGACACCCCGGCTGGCCAGCATGCCGAGGAGCTCGTCGTCGAACTGGCTGGCGCGCTGCTCGGCCCGCGCCGTGACCTTGTCGATGCGATCGATGGCGCGCGCACGCTGCGCAGCCGGCAGGGCGTCCCAGGCGGGCTTCGAGGCGACGAGGACCACGAACTGCGGGATGTGCCGCGTGAGCGTCACCGAGCGGACCAGCTCGTGCGCCGAGGTGCCGAACAGGAACGTGACCGGGATGTCGAGGGCGCGGAGGTCCTTATTGCGGAGGTCCTGCAAGAGGGTGTTGAGCGGCGTCTCGACGGGCCGCGCGCCGAAGGCGATCCACATCGCGTGATGGACCTCGGCCGCCTGGGAGCGGACGCGGAGCGCCCGCAGGTCCTGGGTGCTCCGGATGGGCGCACCCAGCGACGCGACGTTGCGCCATCCGAGCGCGCTCAGCGAGAGCAGCGTCATCCCCTTCGCGGAGACCGCACGCTGCAGCTCCGCCCATCGGCCCCGCTCGAGGCGCCGGACGGCAGCGTAGAGCGTCGCGTCGTCGGCGAACAAGTACGGCAGCTCGAGCACCCTCAGCTCGGGGACGAGATCGACCAGCGCGCCGAGGCTGCCCGTGAAGAGCTCGATGCGTCCCTGCTGGACCATCCGGACGGTGGAGAGCTCGTCCCCGAGCACGCCGCCGAAGCGGCGCTTGATGCGCAGCCCCTGGATCTCCCCCTCGATCGCGCGAGCGACCCCTTCGGAGCCGTCCGCATAGACGGAGCCCTCGGGCGCAATGGACCCGAAGACCCACGGTCGGTCCGCGCGCGCAAGCGACGGCTGTGCCCCGGCCAGCAGCACCGCGATGAGCACGCCGGCCGGCCGCGCGAAGAGGCCTTCCCTCACGAGCCCCGGTAGGTCGAGTACCCGAATGGGCTCAGCAGCAGGGGGACGTGGTAATGCGCGCCCGTCTGGCGCACCACGAATTGCACCTCGACGACCGGGTAGAACGCCTCGGTGCCCGCATTCTCGAAATACCGCCCCGTGTCGAACCGCAAGCGGTACCTCCCCGGGGCGACCGTGGGGCACAGCGTGCGCAGGCGACCGTCCTCGTCCGTCTGTCCCTGTCCGATCGGCTTCCAGCCCGCCCCTTCGGCCAGCTCCAGCGTGATCGGCACCGCCTGGGCGGGCCTTCCGAGCGCGGTGTCGAGGACGTGCGTCGTGATCATGGGTTCTCCTGGATCCATCTGCACAGGCGAATGCGCGTGATCTTGGCCTGCTCCTCGGCTGCGGTACGGATCTCGTCGTCCCGGTCGTGGTCCATCCTGGCCTCGAGCAGCGCCAGCAGGTCGGCCGCGCTCTTGCCGCTCGCGCACACGATGAAGATGAAACCGTACCGGGCGAGATAGGCCTGGTTCTGCTGGCCGAGGCGCCCGCGCAGCTGGGCCGAGGCGCCCTCGGCACCCGCCTGCTCCGCTTCCGACCAGCGCGCGTGCCCCGTCGCCGGCGCGCCGTGCTCGCCGATCTTCGGGTGCGCGGCGAAGGCCTCGAGCCAGTCGGCCGGCCCGAGCGACCACCACAGCCGCTCGCCCGCCGAAAGGAGGGACGGCACGAAGCGGAACGGTCGCGCGGCGGCCATCTCCTCCGCCCAGCGCACCGAGCCACAACAGGCGCGAAACGCCGCCACCGCCGCTGCGGGCTCGACGCCATCCAGCCGGCCGACCCCCTCGCTGCCCGCATCGCCCCAGGCGCGCAGCCGCGCCACGCCCCCGTCGGGGAACACCGACAGCCGCACGTGGCTCACGGGCCCGATGCGCCGCAGCGCATCGTCGAAGAAATGCCGCGTGTGCGGCTGCATTGGGGTCTCGAGCAACATCCGCCAGCCCAAGAGCCCCTCCGGCGTCGCGTCGCGCGCCCCGGTACAGCCCTCGAGCGTGCACCGGCCCGGCGCATTGCCGCGAAAATGCGTGGTGTCGATCTCGACGCGCTCGATCGTGCCGGTCCGCGCCAATCGCACGATCGACCAGTCGTGCCCGGGGCCGCGCCGCCGCCGGGTCTCCCAGCCGTCCGACATGTTGACCGAGCGACCGGGACGGATGAGATTGTGGCGCGATCCGAAGAACATGTCGCTGCATGCGATCACGTGCGCGCCGTTCTCGAGCGCCGCCAGGTCCACGGGACCCCCGAGGGCCGTCAATCGCGCCCAGTCGGGGGTCGCCTCGCCATGCACGCGCAGGCGCGCCACTCCCCCGTCCGGGAAGATGTTGAGCCGGACATGGGTGAACCGCCGCGCAATGTCGACCGCGAATGGATTCTTCGCGTCCCCCTGCAGGGGCGATTTCGGCACGAGGGCGACCCAGTCGGCCCGCTCCAGCTCGGCGAGATCGAACGGCCCGGCGAGCTCGCACGCCTCGAGCGCGCACGCCTCGGGGAAGTTGCCGCGGAACCACCGGGTGTCGACCACGACCCCGCGGATGACCCCGGGCAGGCCGAGTCGCACCACACACCAGTCGTACCCGGGCTCGCGGCGGCGCCGGGTCTCCCAGCCGTCCATCCATTTGCCGCGGTCCGTGTACGCGTGCTCGCGCCACTCCGCTTCGTGTGAGCGCAGCAGGTTCTCGCGCTCGGCGAAGAACTCGTCATTGCACGAAAGGGCCACGCCGCCCACGCGCTCCGAGGCGAGGTCCGGCAGATCGGTGAAATCCGTCATGGCATCCCCATCAGATGAGTCGCCCCGCCGGTGCGCCGACGAGCTCGCCGCGGTCGAACACCTTGCGGCCTGCGAGATACGTTGCCTCGACCACGCCGAAAAGCTCCGCGCCCGCGTAGGGCGTCACCTTGTGCCGGTGCTCGAGCCGCGCCGGCGCCACCGAGAAGCGCGCCTCGGGCGCGAGGACGCACAGATCGGCGTCGAGCCCCGGCGCGATGCGGCCCTTTGTCGCCTCGAGGCGCGCCAGCCGCGCGGGCCCTTCGCACATCCACCGCGCGAGGTGGTCGAGCGAAAAGCCTCGCGCGGTCGCCTCGGTCCACGTGACGGAGAGGCCGAGCTGCAACCCCGAGATGCCGCCCCACGCGCGCTCGAAGTCCCCCGCCTCGAGCTGCTTCTGCGCGGGGGTGCACGGCGAATGATCGGAGGCGACGAGGTCGAGCGTACCCTCGCCGAGCGCGCGCCAGAGGGCCTCGCGATTGTCCCTCTCACGGATGGGCGGCGCGCATTTGAAGGGCGTCGCGCCGTCGGCGATGTCCTCGGCCGCGAAGTGCAGGTAATGCGGACAAGTCTCGGCCGACAGTGGCAATCCCTCCGCCCGCGCGGCCGCGAGCAGCGGCAATGCGGACGCCGCCGAGTGGTGCACGATGTGCGCGCGCGCGGAATTCGCGCACGAGCCGGACGACGAGCTTGATCGCCTCGACCTCGGCCGCCTGTGGCCGGGACGCCAGGTAGGTGGCGTACTTGCGCGGATCCGCGCCTGCAAGCCCGATCGCCGCCGCGTCGATGGGGCCCGCGACCTCGGCGTGCACCAGGAGCGGCAGGCGGAGAAAGGCCAGCTCCGCCATTGCGGGCCGCAATTGTCGCTCGCCGACCCAGCCGAATTCATCCACGCCCGAATCGACCAGGAAGCACTTGAATCCGAGCGCGCCCGCCTGCTTCATGGGCCCGAGCTCGGGGGTATTGCCGGGCACCACGCCGCCCCAGAACCCGACGTCGATGTGGCAGGAACCGGCCGCCGCGCGGCGCTTGTCTTCCAGGGCCGCCGCCGTGGTCGTCGCCGGGATGGAATTGAGCGGCATGTCGACCAGCGTCGTGACGCCCCCCGCCGCGGCCGCGCGCGTCGCCGTCGCGAACCCCTCCCACTCCGTGCGGCCGGGTTCGTTGACGTGCACGTGCGTGTCGACGAGGCCAGGCAGGAGCGCTGACTCGCCCACGTCGTCGAGTGGCACACCCGCCGGCGCCTGGTCCCAGCCGACCACGCCCGCGATGCGCCCGTCCTCGATCACGACGGTCGCCGGCCCGACCCCCTCGGGGCGAACCACGCGCCGGCTCCGCACCGCGTGCGTCGTCATTGCGTCTTGGCTCCCTGGTCGATCCATCGGCCAATCAGCTGGCGCTCGTCCTCGGTGATCTGCGTCTTGTTGAGAAACGGCATGGTCTTCAGGACCACCGTGCGCTCGCGGATGCGGGCGCTCATCGCGCGGATCTGCTCGGGCGTGTCGAACATGACACCGGCTGGCGCGGCGGGGAACATCTTCTCGGTGGGCGTGACGCTGTGGCACGACTGGCAGCGCCGGGACACCACGTCGCGTACGCTCGAAAAGGCCACCGCCGCGCCCTCTGCGCCCGCGACGCGCTTTCGCGCGGTCAGCAGGAAGACGCCGAGGATCGTGAGCGCGACCGTCGGCACGAGGAGCTTGAGCCAGGGCCGGAACCAGAAGCGCACGTTCATGAGGTGGCGCACGAGCGCGCCGCCCACCAGGAACACGAGGAGCACGGCCCAGCGCTGCTCGCTGCCCCAGGTGTTGGGGAAGTGGCTCGAGATCATGATGAACAGCAGCGGGAACGTCATGTAGTTGTTGTGGATGGACCGCTGCTTGGCGCGCAGCGACAGCGCACGGTCCTGCTCGCGTCCCTCCCGGGTGGCCGCGAGGAGCTCGCGCTGCGACGGCAGGATGATCATCCAGACGTTGCCGGTCATGAGCGTGCCCATGAGGACGCCCACGTGGATGTAGGCCGCTCGCCCCGAGATCGTGTGCGCAAAGACGTACGCCGTGCCGAAGAGGAGCGCGAACGACAGCGCCGTGGCCACCCTGGGTGCGCGCGTGCCGAGGGCCCGCCAGAGCAGGTCATAGACCGCCCAGCCGCCGACCAGGGCGCCGACGCAAAGGCCCGTCGCCTGCCAGCGCCCCAGCGTCGAGACCGCCGGATCCGTGAGAAATGCCCCCTCGTTCAGGTAATAGACGAGGACGAGGAGCGAGATGCCGCTCATCCAGGTGACGCCGTTCTGCCACTTGAACCAGTGCAGCTGGTCGGGCAGCTGATTGGGCTTTAGGAGCTTCTTCTCGACCTCGTAGAAGGCGCCGGAGTGCACCATCCAGATGACGCCATCGGAGCCGGGCCGCGGGGCGCCCTCGGGCTTGACGAGGTTGCGGTCGAGCCAGTTGAACAGCATGGAGTTGCCGATCCACATGATCCCGGCGATCAGGTGGATCCACCGCACCAGAAGATCTAGGAGCTCGCTCGGCGGCATCGTGGATCCCGCAAGATCGCACGAACTCGGCCGGCGTGGGAGGGGCTAACCAGGATCGCCCAGAGCCGGATCCAAGAACGACCGCGCCCGCGACCGCGCCCGCGACCTCAGACCCCGGTTCCTCGACCGCAGCGGCTGAGCCAGCTCGAACACCGGACTCGGATCGGGACCGGGAGCGGGACCGGGACCGGCTTCGGACGGCGCCGGATCAATGCGACTCTGTCTAGAACCGGGCTGGAAGGGCGCGGTGGCTATGGGGTCTGAAGGGCGCCCGCGGCGCGCCAGGCGCCCAGCACGTGCTCGATGACGTCGGTCACCCCGACGCCGTTTCGCGCCTGCGCGAACACCACGGGACCGCCCTCGCGCATGCGCGCGGCGTCGCGCGCCATGACGTCGAGGCTGGCGCCCACGAGCGGCGCCAGGTCGGTCTTGTTCACGACCAGCAGGTCCGATTGCGTGATGCCCGGCCCGCCCTTTCGCGGCACCTTGTCGCCCCCCGCGACGTCGATGACGTAGATCGTGTAATCGACCAGCTCGCGCGAGAACTGCGCCGCCAGGTTGTCGCCGCCGCTCTCGACGAACAGGAGCTCCGGGCGCACCGCAGTCATGAGGTCCTCGAGGGCGAGCAGGTTCGGGCTGATGTCCTCGCGAATGGCCGCGTGCGGGCAGCCGCCGGTCTCGACCGCGAGGATGGCTTCCGGCGCGAGCGCCTCGTGGCGATGCAGGAACTCCGCATCCTCGCGCGTGAAGATGTCGTTCGTCACCACCCCGAGGCGCATGCCGTCGCGCAGGGCGCGGCACAGGGAGAGCAGGAGCGCGGTCTTGCCGCTGCCCACCGGCCCGCCGATCCCGACGGTGAACGCCCGCTCGGCGTAGTTGCGCGGCAGGCTCGGTTCCCGCTGCGAGAACAACCCCGGATGCTCCCAGTGCTCGTGGTCGTGTCCGTGCTCGTGCCCATGCGCATGATCGTGCGCGTGGTCATGGTCGTGGTCGCCCTCTCCGTGTCCGTGTCCGTGCATGCCCGCTCCTGCCCCATCATGACTGGAACAGCCGATGAAACAACCGTTCCTGCTGGGCACCCAGCAATTCCACGAGCGGCGCGGCCTGGGTCGCCTGCTCCGCGGCCATCCCCGCGCACGCCGCGAGCACCTGGTCGAGCAGCGGCGCCAGCGAGTGCTGCACCCGCTGCGCCTCGAAGGGCCCCATGCGACCGAGCCTCACCGCGGCCGACAGCAGCCCCCGCACGGCCTGATGCAGGTAGAGCGCCTCGGCCTGCAGCCGCTCGACGCCGAGCGCCGCGAGCGCCGCCCCGAAGATCGGCGGCAGGTGCCCCTCGATCGCCCGCGCTCGCACGAGCTCCGAGAGGCGCCGGGCGCCGGCCACCTCGGGGAAGCTGCGCGCACACGCCGCGACGAACGCCCGCCCCTGGCAGCGCTGGTCGAGCGCGACGAGCTGCTCCGGCTGCCGGTGGCCCGACGCCACGAACGGCAAGGCGCCGCGCCCGACCTGCCACAGCGTCTGCCGCACGAACGCCACCACCTCCTCGACCCCCGTCACCTCTCCGAGCTGCACCGCCGCCTCGAGCCCGCCCGAGTGCGGCAGCCCTCCGGCCGGGAAGGCCGCGTCCGCGAGCTGCAGCACCCGGAACGAGAGCATCAGAACATCGTGTAGAGGCGCGACAGGGGCACGCGCGTGGCGGGCTCGCAGCGCAGCAGCTCGCCGTCGGCCCGCACCTGGTACGTCTCCGGATCCACGGTGATCTTCGGCAAGGCGTCGTTCCACTTCATGTCGACCTTGCGCACGGTGCGGCAGCCGCGCACGGCCACCAGGCGCTTGTCGAGGCCGAGCGCGGCCACGAAGCCCTCCTCGAGCGCACGCTGCGACACGAACGCCACCGAGGTCGCGCCGATCGCCCCGCCGAACGCCGCATACATCGGCCGCGGCAGGACCGGCTGCGGGGTCGGGATGGAGGCGTTGGCGTCGCCCATCTGCGCGTGCACCACCATCCCGCCCTTGATCACGAGCTCGGGCCGGATGCCGAACATCGCCGGCCGCCAGAGCACGAGATCGGCCAGCTTCTTGGTCTCGATCGAGCCCACCTCGTGCCCGAAGCCATGCGCGAGCGCCGGGTTGATCGTGTACTTGGCGACGTACCGTCGCACGCGCAGGTTGTCATTGCCGCGCTCGCCGGCCAGAGCCCCGCGCTGCTGCCGCATCTTGTGCGCCGTCTGCCAGGTGCGCGTGACCACCTCGCCGATGCGCCCCATCGCCTGCGAGTCGCTGGAGATGATGCTGATCGCGCCGAGGTCGTGCAGGATGTCCTCGGCCGCGATGGTCTCGCCGCGGATGCGGCTCTCGGCGAAGGCCACGTCCTCGGGGCTGGTGCGGTCGAGGTGGTGGCACACCATCAGCATGTCGAGGTGCTCGTCGAGCGTGCTCACGGTGAAGGGCCGCGTCGGGTTGGTCGAGCTCGGGATCACATTCGGCTCTCCGCATACACGGATGATGTCCGGCGCGTGCCCGCCACCCGCGCCCTCGGTGTGATAGGCGTGGATGGTGCGGCCCTTGAACGCCGCGATCGAGTCGTCGACGAAGCCCGATTCGTTGAGCGTGTCGGTGTGGATGGTGACCTGGATGTCCTCTTCCTCGGCGAGCACCAGGCAGGTGTCGATCGCCTGCGGCGAGCTGCCCCAGTCCTCGTGCAGCTTGAGGCCGACCGCGCCGGCGCGGATCTGCTCGCGCAGCCCCGCCGGGTGCGAGGCGTTGCCCTTGCCCGTCAGGCCAATGTTGACCGGCATCGCGTCGGTGGACGCGAGCATGAGCTCGATGTGCCAGACGCCCGGCGTACACGTGGTGGCCTTGGTGCCGGTCGCCGGCCCCGTGCCGCCCCCGAGCAGCGTGGTCAGGCCGCTGGCGAGCGCCTCCTCGGCGAGCTGCGGGCAGATGAAGTGGACGTGCGTGTCCACGCCGCCGGCAGTGCAGATGAGCCCCTCGGCGGAGATCACCTCGGTCGTGACACCGATCAGCATACCGTGGGTGACGCCGCTCATCGTGCGCGGATTGCCGGCCTTGCCGATGCCGACGATGCGCCCGCGCTTGACGCCGATGTCGGCCTTGTAGATGCCGCTCCAGTCGATCACGAGCGCGCCCGTGATCACGCAATCGAGCGCCTCGGCGTCGGGCACGCCCTCGGCCTGGCCCATGCGGTCGCGCAGCACCTTGCCGCCGCCGAACTTGCACTCGTCCCCGTAGGCCGTGAGGTCTTTCTCGACCTCGACGATGAGGTCCGTGTCGCCGAGGCGCACGCGGTCGCCGGTGGTCGGGCCGTAGAGGTTGGCGTAGTGGCGTCGCGACAGGCGCGTCATGGCGTCTCCGGGTAGGCGACCAGGCTCACCGTGCGCGTCTCGCCCGGCTCGAAGCGTACGGCCGTCCCCGCCGGCACGTCGAGGCGCATGCCGCGCGCCGCCGGCCGATCGAAGGCCAGCGCGCGATTCACCTCGACGAAGGGGAAGTGACTGCCCACCTGGACCGGGCGATCGCCGCCATTGGTGACCTCGAGGCTGAGCCGGCGGCGGCCCGGGCACAGCTCGAGCTCGCCCGGCGGCGTGACGACCTCGCCCGCGAGCAGCGCAGGCGGCGCGACGTCGGGAAACCGCCCTGGATCGGGCAGCGGCAGAAAGCTCCCGTGGAACGCGAGGGCGAGGTCCCCCTGCGGCAGCGAGATCGGCTCGTGCACCGTCACGAGCTTGGTGCCGTCCTCGAACGTGCCCTCGACCTGCACCTCGGCGATGAGCGCGGGCACGCCGTCCAGGACCTGTGCGTGGCCGAGGATGCGCCGGCCGAGGTCCATGAGCTCGGCGACACGCCGCCCGTCGCGGATGAGCTCGAGCAGCTGCGTCGCGAGCAGCGCCACCGCCTCCGGATAGGACAGGCGCAGCCCGCGCGCGAGGCGCTTTTGCGCCAGGAAACCCGCGCCGTGCAGGAGGAGCTTGTCGAGCTCACGAGGTGCGAGGTGCATGACCGCTCATTGTGGGTGGGCTCCGTTTCTTGCAGGTTTCCTGTCGTTCCAAGTGTGTCACCTCGTGTGCGCAAACGGGTCGTCGCCGAGGACCTGGGCGATGCGCGCGAGCGCGGCGCGGACGACCCGCGTGCCCGCCTCGACCGAGCGCGCGGCCAGCCGCAACATCACGGCGTCCGCCGCCAGCGGCGAGGGCGAAAGGAGCACGTCGGGGCGCGGCCCGAGCGGCCGCGGCAGTGCGAGCACGTCGTCGGCGATCGGCGCGACGCGCGGCCCGACCACCACGAGCGTGTAGAGCGCCTCGAAGCGCCCCATCCGCCCCGGCACTGCCCCGTGCGCGGGGTCGAGCTCGAGCGCATCGGTCAGGAGCGGCACGCCCGCCCGCTCGATCGTGATGCGCGCGAGGTAGCGGTCGAACAGCCAGCGCTCCCCGCGCGACGAGCGCCCCGCCGTGACGGCGTCGAGCAGCACGAGCGACGCCCCGGCCGCGAGCGCCACCCTCGTCTCCTGCGTGTAGCGCGCGCCCTCGAAGCAGGTCACCGGATCGGGCAGCACCGCCAGGAGCGCGCCCTCGGCGACCTCTGCAGTGAGGCGCTGGCTGGTCCCCCCGGGCGAGCGATAGATCTTGGTCGAGGCCTGTGTGCCGAGCAGCGCGCTCGCACCCTCCTTGACCTGCACCTCGAGCGCGATGCCGTCCCCGTCGACCAGCCCACCTCCGAGGGTGGCGCACACGATCCACGCCGCCGGCCCGAGGCCGCGCGGCTCGAGGAGCCGGAGCGGGCTCGTCGCATACAGCCGCTCCGCCACGCTACGCTCCGCCACGCGCCGGATGACGAGGGCGCCGGTCCCCGAAGCGTGGCTCTTTGCGTCGTGTGGCGAGGCTACTCCCAGCGGCGGGCAGCACTGACTTGGTGGATCGCGCGCGCCAGCTCGTCGGCCCGCGCGGAGCCGATGAGCAACCGCTTGGCGTCGTGGAAGGTCAGGCGAACGCCGCGATTGCCGGACACGTTGTAGGCCCAGCCGGCGCGACCGCGCCGGATGCCCCAGCCGCCGTACTCCGCGATGGGCCGGTACGTGATCGCCTCGGCCAGCGTGATCTCCGCCAGCGGGAACACGCGCTCCTTGCGGTGAAACGGCCGGAACCGCACGCGCACCGCCTGCGCATCGACCACGACACGCAGGCAAGCAGTCCAGAGCATGACCAGGATGCCGAGGTCGAGCGCGCCGATGCCCACGATCAGCAGCCCGAGCCCGCGGTCGCTCATCGGATGATGGCCCATCGGATGCCCGAGCAAGAGCTGCTGATAGGCCATCCACGCGAGCAGCCCGAACACGGCCGTGAACGTCCCGCCGATGAGCAGCCACAGCCAGCGCTGCCGGAATCGCTGCTCCTCCTCGTACACCACGCCCGGATCCACGGGGGCAAGCGTAGCGCGAAACCGGGTTCAGGGCTCCTCGACCGGATAGAACTGCTCGGTGCGGATCTGCTTTCGACGATCGACGCCGCGCGCCACCAGGGCGGTGGTGAGCGCCTGGGTCATGCTGCCGTTGCCGACCGCATAGAACGTCGGCGCGACGAGGCCCGGCAGGGCGGCGAGGATGGGCTCGGTGATGCGACCTTGCACGCCGGGCCAGCCCGCGTCGGGCTGCGACAGGCACACGTGCTGCTCAAGCCGGGCGTGCGTCGCGAGCTCGGCCAGCCGACCGGTCCAGAACAGATCGGCCTCGGTGCGCAGGCCCCAGAAGAAGAGGACGCGCCCGTGTTCCTGGCCGCGGCGCAGGGTCTCGACCAGCAGCGGGAACGCAGCCGCCAGACCGACCCCGGTCACGGCGAAGACGACGTCGCCCGGGTGCTCGGCAAGGAGGGTGAAGAAGCCGCGTGGGCCCGTGAAGTCGAGGGTGTCCCCGGGACGAAGGCCCCCGAGGAGGCTCGACGCCGCGCCGCCGTCCAGCAGCTTGACCACGAGCTCGAAGCCATCGCTTCGATCGGCCGTCGAGGCGATCGAGTAGGCACGATTGGCATTCGGCCCCTCGCCCGCCCGGACGGTGATGAACTGACCGCTCTGGAACTCGAGTCGGGGTGGCGCCACCATCGAGAAGTCCAGCTGCAGCGTCTCGCGTGCGACCCGATCGATCCGCTGGGCACTCGCTCGCTTTTCCATGCTTGGTTGTGGCGCTGTCCGGGCGCCTACGCCACTCGGCGGGCTCGAGCCCGTGGCCCGTGGCCCGATCGTGAGGCCGCGGAGCGGAATCACGAGCTCGCTTAGTAGTATAAGGGTGCGCATGGCGACCAAGGCTCGCGTCAGCGCAAAGCCCCCCGCGCGCGCGAAGAAGCAGACACCGGCCAAGAAGGCCTCCAGCAAGAAGGCCCCCGGCAAGAAGGCCCCCGGCAAGAAGGCCCCCGGCAAGAAGGCCGCCAGCAAGGTCTCCGGCAAGCTGAAGGCGCCCGACCCCAAGGCGGCGGCCGACGCCAAGGCACCGGAGGCGACGCTCGAGGCCAAGCCCGCAGGCCGAGCGAAGGCGAAGCAGCCCGCAGGTGCCGAGGCGGCCAGCCTCCCGCCCGTCGGCCCCCGCCGCGTGGTCTTCATCGACGTGGAGAACACGAGCAGCGAAGCCGAGCTCCTGCGGGTGCTCGACGAGCTCCGGATCGATCTCACGAGTGGCTCGACCGAGGTCACGGCGATCGGCAACTGGCGGGTCGTGGGTCAGCAGCTCGGACGCTCGCTGGCGCAGCTCGGCGCGCGCCTGGTGCACAGCGCGCCCGCCGCACGGGTGTCCGACTGGAGTGACCTCTGGATCGCCGTCCAGGCCGGCATCTGGCTCGGGCGTTCGCGCCCCGGAGACCAGATCGACGTGGTCTCGCACGATCGCGCGTTCGACGCGGTGGGCGACGCCGCCGCCCAGCTCGGCGTGGCCTTCCACCGCATCACCTACCGCGCGGCGGGCGCGAGCGCAGCAGCGCAGCGCGACAGCGACGCGGGCGAGGGCCGGTTCGGC
>JAHFDS010000211.1 GCA_023248855.1 Myxococcales bacterium | reverse complement strand
ACGCCCGCGCCGCCGGGGCCGCGCCCCGCTCCGCCGTCAGGCCTCGGTGCCGGGGCGCACAGCCTGGAGAGCCCGCTGCCCGCGGTGTCGTGATAGCGCAACCCGGAGGGACAGCTGTCGTCCTGCACCGCGCACCAGGTGTTCACGCAACGACCCTGAAAACCCTGGAAAACGCAGGCGTCATCGTGCACGCAATGGTTGTTCGGATCGGGAACCTTGCAGCCAGCGACGAGAAAAATGCTCACGAGGAGGACCGGCAGGCGCACTGCCAGCGCATACCTCCGCGCGCGCAGGCGGTCAAGCCAGCGCGATCACAGATCCAAGCTCACCCGGTGATGGGCGGGCAGGTTCAATAGTGCGCACGCACGCCGCAGCTCACGGACAGCTCTCGGTACCCAAGCTGGCCCTCGGAAGAGCGAAGCTCGCTCCGCGTCGCCGAGAGCTCGACGTGGGTATTCGCGCTCAGCCAGGGGCGCAGCGTCCACGTGCTCATGGCCGCCACGGAGATCACGTCGTCGGACCGTGAGGAGCCGCTCATCGCGACGCGCACCACCTCGTCGGGGGGCGCCGTGATCGGCCCGTACGTCCGATGGGCGAAGCCGGCGCGCGCTGCGACGTCGAAGCGCTGCGTCAGGGATTGCTCGAGGACCAGCCTCGCCGCGTGCTCGCGCTGGTAGGTGCCCCACTTCCAGTCGAGGATCGAGTATGCGTACGAGGTGGATACCTGCGTGCGCGGCCCGACCAGGTGCCTGAGGGTGATCGCGCCGATGATGCCCTGCGCGTCCTCCACCCGCTGGTAGTACGCCTTCTTGTAGCCGAGCGTCGCCGAGATCACCGTCGCGCTGCCGACGAGGTGCTTGCCATCCACGTCGATCGTCACCGGGTAGGACGACGGGTGCCGCTCGGGCGAGTCATACGTCGTCGCGTTGACCGAGGCGTGCAAGCCGGCCGAGTCGGACACGCTGATCTGCCATCGCAAGCCGAGCATCCCGGTATGCGCCTTTGCGTCGAGCTCGGCGAGCTGGCCGTCGTGGTGGGTGATCTCGTGCCGGTACGTCGCCTCGCCGAGCCACTTCCTCCCCGAGATGGGAAAGGACACGGCCACCGTGGCAGCGTTCCTGTTCACGGCGACCGGGCCGGATGCCGGCACGCCGAGCTCCTGCTGTCTCGACAGCGCGTCGAGGAGCGCGATCTCGAGGCTCTCTGCGGGCTGGAACGCGAGGGCGAGCTGGAGGCTCCCGGAGATCGTCCGCGAGCCGCGCGGGTCACCCTCGAAATTCTCCCGATAGCCAGCGGAGAGCCCCACATTGACGGACGGCAGATACGACGCGCCGATCGACTTGCGGTGGGCGTCCGCGGCCGCCCCCAGCCGAATGAACCCCGAGCCCGCCACCGCGCTCGACAGGAAATAGGGGTTCGTGTCGTAGCCGACGTCCATGCTGACCGACGGGCTCACGACCAGACCCCCGAGCCGCAGGCCGCTCGTGGGCAAAAAGAGTGGGCCGCTCCAGCCCGTCGCCCTGGCCTCCGCCTGCACCTCGTCCCCTGCGGCCAACGCGGGCGCGGGCCGGGTCACGGCGCCAACGAGCCCCAGCAAGCTGGCGGGCAGCCGGAGACGACGAAGGAGCGGGGGTGTCGACAACGCAGATGGCCCAGGACCAGGACCAGGATGATCCCGAGCTCACGCGACTCTGGCCTAGAGGCAGACCCCGGTCGCGGCACCCATCGGGGTGCGGCAGGTGGTGCCAGCCGGGCACGCCGGGCCGACCCCAGCGGTCGCGCTACACAGCTCGCGGCAGGTCATCGCGACGCACGTGCTGCCCGTGACGCAGTTCTCCGGGCTCGTGCACGCCTGGCCATTGGCGGTCGTCCCGGGTGGCCGGCACACCGGGCTGCCACTGCCCGGGTAACACGCCTGTCCTGTCGGGCAGCCGGCCTGCGGCACCAAGGAGCACGCGCCCATGCCGCCTGCGCCGCCCGTCCCACCCATTCCTCCCATCCCGCCCATGCCCCCGAATCCGCCCATTCCTCCCATCCCGCCCATGCCCCCGAATCCACCCATTCCTCCCATCCCACCCATGCCCCCGAATCCGCCCATTCCTCCCATCCCGCCTCGACCTCCGAATCCGCCCATTCCTCCCATCCCGAATCCGCCCATTCCTCCCATCCCGCCTCGACCTCCGAATCCGCCCATTCCCATGCCGCCTCCCCCCGTTGGCGGCAGCATGCGCCCGCCCTGGTACTGACAGTAATTCCGGTTTCCCACCCCGCGGACGGAGGAGTCATTGGACGGGGGAAGGCATTTGAACAGGCCCGAGCAGTCGGCGTCGGACGTGCACACGTGCGCGCAGACCCCGATCGGCTGCGTGTTCGCGAGCAGGCAGTCGCTCCGTTCATCGAACGGATTGCAGTCCTTGGGCTCGTCGCACGCGCTGAAGCAGAAGCCCTTGGCGGTGCCGTTGTTGAGCGGCAGGCAGGTCCGCTCGCCGCAATCCGGGCTGATGTTCTCTTCCTTGAAGCAACGCTCGTCGCCGCTGGCCGAATTCGGAGAGCACTTGTGCGCGAGCCGGCACTCGCCCCCGAAGGCCCCCTGCCCCATCGCCGCGGGATTGAGCAGATCCAGGTCGAAGTTGCCCTTGGCGCGCGCATTTCCCTGCATGTCCGAGAAACGCGACACCGTCAGAGACCCTCCCCAGAAGAAGAACTGCAGCCGGTTCGGGTTCTCGGACGGAAGGATGCTGTCCTTGTCCACCTTGTAGGCGGCGCCGAAGATCTTCTCGGGCGCGAGGAGCTTCGTCTCGCCGGTGCTCTGGATGGAGGACTTGCGCGACAAGAGGACGGCCGACGACTGCGTGACTCCGGATTTCTTCTCGTTGAGCACCATGACGAACAGCGCGTCGTCATCCCCGATGCTGAGCTCGGTCACGTAGCAGGAGCCGGCCTGGGTGCAGTCGTCGCCAATCTGCATGCCACCCGCCGGGGCATCGCCCATCTTGGGCTTGCAGATCCCGACGCCCGGCCTGTTCACCTTGGCCTGAAAGCGGCCGTTCGGAGGCGGGGGCGGAGGTCCGCCGCCAGGCAGGGGTCCCATCGGGCCCATCCCACCCGCGCCCCCGATCCCCGCGGCACCGAGCTGGCCGAGGGCGAACAGGGAGCGCAACCCCCCGGGGCCAATGCCCCCCATGCCACCCAATCCCGGACCGGGGCCCATGCCCCCCATGCCACCCAATCCCATGCCCCCCATGCCACCCAATCCCGGACCGGGGCCCATGCCCCCCATGCCACCCAATCCCGGACGGGGGCCCATGCCGCCCATGCCGGGCCCTGGTCCCCCTCCCAGTCTCTGGATGGGACAGTCGAACTGTCCAATCACCGCGGATTCGCGTGCGGGCGGGCTCTGCTGCGGCTGGCAGAGGCCCGTCAGGATGTTGCATTCGGTGCCCGGCTGGGACTTGCAGTCGTCATTGTCGCTGCAGGTCACCTCCCTGACCTGCGGGGTGCAGGTGGCAGCGGTGGCCAGCAACGCGAGGCCGAAGATCTTGCGGTCGCGCATCACGAACCTCCCAGCTTTCCGCCGACCCCACCCGCGGCCTTCTTGAAGTCCACGGTGCCGGTGACGAAGAACATCACGTCGAAGAGCCTCGCCGAGGTCTTCTCGAGCGAGGTCCTCTGCAGCTCCACGTCGCCCATCATCGCCCGCCGGCGCAGCGGATCCAGACGCACCGTGTCGCCCGAGCCGTAGGCGACGGCCAGGCCCACGGTGCTGTCGACCGGCCCGGTGATCGTCCCGAGGCCCACGGTGCCGCCGTAGCGATTGAACGGG
Organism: Myxococcales bacterium; assembly: GCA_023248855.1. Taxonomy (GTDB): domain Bacteria; phylum Myxococcota_A; class Polyangia; order JAHFDS01; family JAHFDS01; genus JAHFDS01. Next base: position 9,580 of record JAHFDS010000211.1, on the reverse strand, counting down.
AACGTCAGCACCTCGGCGCGATCCAGTTGCTTGGCGAAGTCGGTGTTGTCGCCCACCGCGGGATCGAGCGACAGATCGGTGAAGAGCCCCGCGCGGATCCATTGCTCGTCGCCCACCCGGAGCTCGCCCCCCACCGAGGCATTGACGCGATTCACTCGCTGGCGCTCGCGGTCGATGCTGGTCGTCGAGGCCGTGGGGTTCGAGCCGGCCGTCACCGAAGACTCGGTGCGCGTCGCCTTGATGCGCCGATCGTTCTTGATGGCGAGGCTCGCGGTCACGTCGAGCGCGACCGCCCAGCAATCACCGTGACGGTAATGCGCGCCCGCGCCCAGCTTCATGGGCGGCGCGTCGATCGAGTCGCCGAACTCGCGCACCTTGCTCGCGCTCGAGGTCCCCGCGGTCTCGACGCGATCGTTGTCCTGGTTGAACTCCCATCGCCCCTTGACGTGGAGCGCCGGGGAGTGGACGACACCGCCCACGGAGAAGCGATCGGTGAGGTCGTACTGGATGCCGAAGATGCCGGTGAGATCGAGGCTGGACGAGTCGCGGGTCAGGTTGTCGACGATGTGATCGAACTCCGAGGCATTGGCAGGGAACTGGCGCCGGTCCGCCTGCGTGGTGACGAGCGAGCTCGTGTACACGGTGCCGAGCGTCGCGCCGAGCCGCAACCGGTCTCCGAACCCGTGGGCGTAGGAGAGGCCGAGCACGAACTGCCCGTAGTTCTCGACGAACGTGAGCTGATCGCGCACCACGAACCCGGTCTGGCCCGTCGGGTCCTTCGAGGCCAGGTCCAGGTTCTGGACGAACCGGCGCGTCGTGGACCGCGGGATCGTCACGCTCGCGGCGAACACGTTGCCGGGGGACAGGTGCAGCATGTAGGCGAGCGACGAGGGCAAGGTCTCGACCGTGTTCGACGCCACACCCTGCTGCGAGACCTCGATGCTCTGGAACCCGTTCGACAGGGTGTCCGCGTCGGCGTTGAAGTGCGGCACGTCCACGTGGTGGAACGCATACAGCGAGGCCGACAGGGACAGGGTCGTGCTCGACACCAGCGCGACGCCGGCCGGATTCAGCACCGGCATGGCGGAGTCGTCGCCGTGAGCAATGCCCGTGCCGCCCATCGCGGCGGTGCGCCCGCCAAACGGGATCGCCTGCCCCGCCGCTGGCGTGGCCGCGCCGAGCAGGCCCGCCCCGAGCGCCGCGCCGACGCAAAAGCCCCAGAAGCTCGCGCCGCCGGCGCGTGGATACGTTTGCTTTCTCACAGAGCCCCCTTGTGACAGCACGCGGATGCGTACCCAGCGCCACTTTATCCCTCGGATGAAAGCCTCGTCAACTCGCGGGGTTCGGATCACGTTCGGGTGCGCGCTCGCCCCACCTCGGGGCGTTTGACACCCAGGGCGGCCAGCGGGTAGCGTACGTTGCGTTTTTGGCGCTGCGTTTTTGGGGCGCTGCGTTTTTTGGGGCGTGCTTCAGGGCGCTCGCTCGATCGCGTATTTTTCTCCGGCCGCCTGCAAGGTGGGCCGCTCAGCTCGGAGGCCCATGCTCAGCCAGTACATCCCCGCGCTGGTCACGATCCTGTTCGGGCTCGCGTTCTCCGGCCTGTTCCTGGCGGGCGCCGCGCTGCTCGGACCGAAGCACACGACAGCGGTGAAGTCCGCGCCCTTCGAGTGCGGCTCGGATCCGATCGGCTCCCCGCGCGGGCGCTTCTCGGTCAAGTTCTACCAGATCGCCATCCTCTTTCTGATCTTCGACATCGAGAGCGCGTTCCTCTACCCGTGGGCGGTGACCTTCAAGGAGATGTCGCGAACCCCCGAGGGCGCCGCGTCCTTCCTCGGCATCGGGATCATGCTGACGTTCCTCGCCATCCTGCTGGTGGGCCTGGTCTATGTCTGGAGAAAGAAGGCGATCGGATGGGAGTAGAGTTCTACACGTCCAAGCTCGCGGACGCGGTCAACTGGGGGCGCAAATACTCGCTCTTCCAGTACCCGTTCGTCACCGCCTGCTGCGGCATGGAGTTCATGGCGACGGCCGCGTCGAAGTACGACATGGCCCGGTTCGGCGCGGAGTTCCCGCGCTTCTCGCCGCGCCAGGCGGACCTGCTGATCGTGGTCGGCACCATCACCGAGCGCCAGGGACCGGTCCTAAAGCGCGTCTACGACCAGATGTGCGAGCCCAAGTGGGTGGTCGCCTTCGGCGTGTGCGCCTCGACGGGGGGCTTTTACCAGAACTACTCGGCCATGCCGGGCTGCGACCAGGTCATCCCCGTGGACGTGTACATCCCTGGCTGCCCGCCGCGGCCCGAGCAGGTGCTCGACGGGCTCATGCTGCTCATGGATCGCATCCAGCGCGGCGAGGGCCACAACCAGATCCGCGGCAAGCTGCGCCACGAGGCCGAGGTCGCGAAGAAGGCCCTGCCGGCGCGCGCGGCGGGACACCTGCCGGTCGTGAAATGAGGCGCCAATGAGTCAACTCGCGATCGACCGGGTGCTGGATCAGTTCGGCTCCTCGGTGCTCGAGACGCACGCCAAGCACGGCGACGAGACCGCGATCGTCAGCCGCGGCGAGATCATCCCGATCTGCACCTTCCTGCGCGACGATCCGGCCCTGCGCATGGACATGCTGACCGACCTCACGGTCGTCGACTACCTGACGTGGCCCAAGCGACGGACGGGCGAGCGCTACGAGGTCGTGTACCACCTGTACTCGATCTCGACGCGTCAGCGCGTCCGCCTCAAGGCCCCTGTGCCCGAGGACGACCCGTCGATCGACACCGTGACGCGCGTCTGGAAGGGCGCCGACTGGTTCGAGCGGGAGGCGTGGGACATGTTCGGGATCCGCTTCGTCGGCCATCACGATCTGCGTCGCATCCTCATGTACGAGGAGTTCGTGGGCCATCCCCTGCGCAAGGACTACCCGAAGGAGCGGCGACAGCCGCTCGTGCGCCGCGATCCCGAGGCCACTTGAGAGAAAACGGCAGGAAGACCCGATGAGCCAGCCAAGACGCGTGGTGATGGGCGCCCAGGAGGTCTCCGACCTCGATGACGACGCGCTGCCCACCGAGTCGATGATCGTCAACATGGGGCCGTCGCATCCGGCGATGCACGGCACCGTCCGCATCGTGGTCACGCTCGACGGCGAGACCATCCAGCACGCCGACGTGCAGGTGGGCTATCTGCATCGCTGCTTCGAGAAGGAGTCGGAGCACGCGACCTACACGCAGATCTTCCCGTACACCGACCGCCTCAACTACGTCTCGCCGATGTGCAACAACGTCGGCTTCGCGATGGCGGTCGAGAAGCTGCTCGGCATCGGCAAGCAGATCCCCGACCGCGCCGAGTACATCCGCGTCATCGTCTCGGAGCTGTCGCGCATCTCGGATCACCTGACGTGCAACAGCGCCTCGGCGATGGAGCTCGGCGGGTTCACCCCGTTCCTCTACGGCATCAAGGCGCGCGAGTGGATCTGGGAGATGCTGGAGGAGCTCTCGGGCGCCCGGCTGACGTATTCGTATGTCCGCATAGGTGGCGTGGTCAAGGACCTGCCGGCCGGCTGGGCCGACCGCATGCGGGGGCTCTTGCCGAAGGTGCTCGAGACGCTGATCGAGTGCGAGCGGCTGCTGGTCCGTAACCGCATCTTCCGGGACCGCATGGACGACATCGGCGTGATCTCCGCCGCCGACGCGATCGCGTGGGGCTGGACCGGGCCGTGCCTGCGCTCGACTGGCGTCGCGTACGACGTGCGCAAGGACCACCCCTACGGCGTGTACGACCGGCTCGAGTTCGAGGTCCCGGTCTGCTCGACCGGCGACAACTTCGACCGCTTCGCCGTCCGCGCCGAGGAGATCCGGCAGTCGATCCGCATGGTCGAGCAGTGCCTCGACCAGATGCAGCCGGGGCCCATCATGGCCGAAAACCCGCTCGTGATGATCCCGCCCAAGCCCGACACCTACGAGACCATCGAGGGAATGATCAACCACTTCAAGATGATCGTGGACGGCATCCGCGTGCCACCCGGCGAGACCTACTCGTTCTCCGAGGCGGGCAACGGCGAGCTCGGGTTCTACATCGTGGCTGACGGCAGCGGCCGGCCGTTCCGCTGCCGCGTGCGCCCGCCTTGCTTCGCGATCACCCAGGCGCTGTCGCAGCTCATCACGGGGCGCATGATCCCGGACGTGGTGCCGACCTTCGGCATGCTGAACATGATCGGCGGCGAGTGCGACCGCTAGCTCCTGAACGGGACATTCCATGACTACTGACCTCGTCAAGCTCAAGATCGACGGCCTCGACGTCGAGGTGCCGAAGGGGACGAACCTCCTCGAGGCAGCGAAGTCGGCCGAGATCGAGGTGCCGTTCTTCTGCTACCACCCGGGGCTGTCGTCGCCCGCGGTGTGCCGGCAGTGCCTGGTGTCCGTCAAGGGCATGCCGAAGCTGGTGCCGGCCTGCTACACGCCGGTCAGCGAGGGCATGGACGTGACCACGAGCTCGCCGCAGGTGCTGACCGCCCGGCGGCAGATGCTGGAGTTCACGCTGGTCAACCACCCGGTGGACTGCCCCATCTGTGACAAGGCGGGCGAGTGCCACCTGCAGAAGCTCTACCAGGAGTGGGACCACCGGGCCTCGCGCCTCGACCTGGTCAAGGTGCGCAAGGACAAGGTGGTGGACGTCGGTCCGCACATCGTGCTCGACCAGGAGCGCTGCATCCTCTGCACGCGCTGTATCCGCGTGTGCAACGAGGTGGCCAAGGAGCCACAGCTGACGATGGCACGGCGCGGGGACCGCGAGATCCTCACCACGGCGCCAGGGCAGAAGCTCGACAACGCCTACTCCCTGAACACCGTCGACGTGTGCCCGGTGGGAGCGCTCACGGCAAAGGACTTCCGCTTCTCGATGCGTGCGTGGGAGCTGTCGGCCACGCCGAGCGTGTGCAACGGCTGCTCGACCGGCTGCAACCTCGAGATCCACACGTCCAAGGGACGCATCCACCGGCTCGTGCCGCGCAAGAACCCCGACGTCAACCAGTACTGGATGTGCGACGAGGGGCGCTTCACCTACAAGCTCATCCACGAGGGGCGCCTCGCGGTGCCCCGCCTGGGAAACAAGCCAGCGGCGTACGACGCCGTGCTCGGTGAGCTCGCGGGCAAGCTCGAGGCCGCGCTCGCGGCCCACGGCGCCTCGGTGGGCCTGGTCCTGACCGCCGACATGGTCAACGAGGACGCCTACGCGCTGCGCACGCTGGCGGTGGACCACCTCGGCATCGGGCGCGTGTACGTGGTGGGCTCCCCGGCCGTGCCCGAGCGCGACGACAAGATCCTGCGCACCGCGGACATCAACGCCAACACGCGCGGCGTGCGCGCGATCGCGGGCCCGGGCGCCGCCGGCGCGGCCGAGCTGGCCGCGGACCTTCGCGGCGGCGCGCTCAAGGCGCTGATCGTGCTCGGCAACGACCTGCCGGGCGCGATGGACGCGCTCTCGGGGCTCGAGCTCCTGGTGGTCCTCGGCACGCATGACGGCGAGCTCGCGCGCGCGGCCACCCTCGCCGTGCCGATCGCGGCCTGGGCCGAGGTCGACGCCACCATCACCAACCGGGACGGTCGCACCCAGCGGCTCCGCCAGGCGCTGCCGGCGCCCGGCGCCGTGCGACCGGGCTGGCGCGTGGTGCGGGATCTGGCGCGGAAGACCGGCGCCACGCTCGAGCACGAGGACGCGCGCGCAGTGTTCGCGGAGCTGGCCGCGCGCGTGACGGAATTCGCGGGGGCCGAGTTCGGTCGCGACGTCGCCCCGTTCTCGCTGCGCTTCGCTGGATCGAGGGGCTGACCATGTCCATGCTGCTGATCGCGCTGCTCGCGCTCGTCAAGGTGGTCTTCCTGGTGTTCGCGTTCGTCATGCCGGTCGCGTCGCTCCTGACGTGGATGGAGCGGCGGCAGAGCGCGATGATGCAGGACCGCGTCGGTCCGAACCGCGCGAACATCGGCAAGTACAAGGCCTGGGGGCTGCTGCACATCGCGGCCGATGGCCTCAAGATGTTCTTCAAGGAAGACTTCATCCCCGCAAAGGCGCACAAGGCCCTGTTCACGCTGGCGCCCGTGATGGCGCTCGTGCCGCCGCTCGTGATCTTCGCGATCGTGCCGTTCGGGGACTTTCTCTGCCTGAATTCCTCGCAGCTGTTCGAGAAGATCCCCACGGCGGCCCAGTGCACCGGCAGCACGACTCCCATGCAGATCGCCGTGCTCGACGCGGGCATGCTGTTCTACTTCGCGATCGCGTCGCTGTCGGTGTACGGCGCAATGCTCGCGGGCTGGGCCTCGTACAACAAGTGGGGCCTGCTCGGGGCGCTCCGTGCGAGCTCGCAGATGATCGCCTACGAGGTCACGATGGGCATGGCGATCCTCGGCATCTTCCTCGTGTACGGCACGCTCGAGCCGGGGGCGCTCGCCAGGGCCCAGGGCACGAGCCTTTTGCACTGGGGCATCGTCACGCAGCCGCTCGCCTTCGTCCTCTATCTCGTGGCATCGATCGCCGAGACCAAGCGGACGCCGTTCGACGCGGTCGAGGGCGAGCCGGAGATCATCGGCTACTTCGTCGAGTACTCCGGCATGCGCTTCGGCATGTTCTACCTCGGGGAATTCATCGAGGTCGTGCTGGCGTCGGCGATCATGGTGACGGTGTTCCTGGGGGGCTGGTACCTGCCGGGCTGGGACTACGCCCAGAGCCTGCCGCACGTCCTGGCCCTCCTGGTCGGCATGGGCGTGTGGGGCACCAAGGTGCTGGTGTTGTGCTGGTTCCAGCTGCTCATCCGCTGGACGCTGCCGCGCTTCAAGCCGGACCAGATCATCCGCCTCGGGTGGCTGCGGCTCTTGCCCGCGTCGATAGTCAACGTCGTCGCGACCGCCATCGGCGTGGTCTTGCTCGGCGCGCGCTGACTCGGTGGAAGAGGAATCAGGAGCTCCATGATGGCAAGCCACGGACACGCGCAACCCGACCACGGACATGGCCACGGGGTCCACGAGACCGCCAAGAAAGGCGTGACGGTCAAGGTCGTCGCGCGCCCGCAGAGCCTGGCGCAGCAGTCGTTCCTGCCGGCCGTCATCGAGGGCCTCGGCATCACGATGCGGCACTTCTTCCGCAACACCTTCCGCCGCGAGTACACGGTCACGGTGCAGTACCCCGAGCAGAAGGCGCCCTATCCGGAGCGCTTCCGGGGTCTGCATCGCCTGATGACGCGCGACGATGGCAGCGTGCGCTGCGTCGCGTGCATGCTGTGCCCCACGGTCTGCCCGGCGCACTGCATCACGATCGTGCCCGAGGAGACCGGTGACAGCACGACCGAGAAGCGGCCGCGCATCTTCGAGATCGACGAGCTGCGCTGCGTGGTCTGCGGCCTTTGCGCCGAGGCGTGCCCTTGTGACGCCATTCGCATGGACACCGGCGTCCACATGCCACCGGTGTACGCGCGCGGTGACGCGGTGCTCGGCAAGGAGGACCTCCTGCGCCAGACCGCGCACTCGTCCGCACACCAGGGCCACGCGGCCGTGCGCGACCGCGTGGTGGCCAAAGGTGGCAGCCCGGGTGGCGGTCACGGCGGGCATTGACCGCCACGCTGCGAGGTGATATTCGACCCCGTTCGCACAAAGCTCTGCTTGCGCAGAGTGACCGAGCCACGAAGAGTTGACCGGAACACAAACAGGCGCGGGCGCGCTCGCGGCAAGCAAGGAGCCGAGGTTCAATGGCTGACTACGTCTTCACCTCCGAGAGTGTGACCGAGGGGCATCCCGACAAGATGTGCGATGCCATCTCCGACGCGATCCTCGACGGGATCATCGCGCAGGATCCCGGATGCCGCGTCGCTTGCGAGACGGTCACCAAGACCGGATTCGTGATGCTGGCCGGCGAGATCACCACCTCGGCGTGGGTCGACACCGTCAAGATCGTGCGCGAGGCGGTCAAGGAGATCGGCTACACCGACTCCGCGATGGGCTTCGACTACCGCACCTGCGGCGTGCTCACGGCGATCGAGCAGCAGTCGCCCGACATCGCCCGCGGCGTGGACGGCAAGGGCGTCTACACCAAGAAGGACCAGGGCGCCGGCGACCAGGGCATGATGTTCGGCTACGCCAGCGACGAGACGAAGGAGCTCATGCCCCTTCCGATCGCGCTCGCGCATCGCATCGCGCGCCGCCTCGCGTCCGTGCGCAAGAAGGGGATCCTCCCGTTCCTTCGCCCGGACGGCAAGTCGCAGGTCTCGGTGCGGTACGAGAACGACCAGCCGGTCGGGCTCGACACCATCGTGGTCTCGACGCAGCACTCCGAGGACGTCAAGTACGAGACGCTCCGCGAGGCGATCATCGACGAGGTGATCAAGAAGGAGATCCCGCCGGAGCTCCTCAAGGGCAACATCAAGTTCTTCATCAACCCCACCGGGCGCTTCGTCATCGGCGGACCGATGGGCGATTCGGGGCTGACCGGGCGCAAGATCATCGTCGACACCTACGGCGGCATGGGTCGCCACGGTGGCGGCGCGTTCTCGGGCAAGGACCCGTCGAAGGTCGATCGCTCGGCCGCGTACTACGCGCGCTACATCGCCAAGAACATCGTGGCGGCCAAGCTCGCGCGCCGCTGCGAGGTGCAGCTCGCCTACGCGATTGGCGTCGCGGAGCCGGTCTCGATCAACTGCTTCACCTTCGGGACGAGCCCGCACAAGGACGAGGAGCTGGCCAAGCTCGTGCGCGCGCACTTCGACTGCCGCCCGGGCGCCCTCATCGAGGAGCTCGATCTACTCAAGCCCATCTACAAGGCGACGGCGGCGTACGGTCACTTCGGGCGCAGCGAGAAGGGCTTCAGCTGGGAGCGCACCGATCGCGCGCAGGCGCTCGCGGAGGGCATCGCCCACCTCGGACGAGCCAATGGCCACGCGAAGAACGGCAGCGCCAAGCCTGCCGGCAAGGCCAAGAAGAAGCCCGCCAAGGGCGCTTCGGCCAACGCCTGACCTGCAGAAACAGGACCCCAGAAAAAAGAACACCCCTGGCGCAGAGGGGGGGAACGCCAGGGGTGCAGGAGCGCACGCTCTTAGATGCGCACGCTCTTGATCCCAAATCTGACATTCTTTGCGCCCCTGGCAAGGGGTGAGGTGCAAAATTCCCGGATCATCCCCTGCCGGGCCAATTGCTGCGCCGCGTCGTCAATGACGCGCGCCCCACGCGATCAAGGCGCTTCCGGGATGCGCTGGGTCGCGGCTAGCCCGTCGAGCTCCACCTCGAGGGCGGCCGCGCGATCCCCGAGGGCACGCAGCGAGATCGCGGCGTCGGTGCGGTGGGACTCGGCCGCGCTGGCCTCGCCGAGGCGCTGCAGAAGGCCCGCTAGCAAGGCGTGGACGCGCGCCTCGCCGATGGCCGAGCCAGCGCCCTGCGCCAGCGCCAGCGCCTCCCCGAGGTAGCCCCGCGCGCGCTCGGTGCGATCGGCGTACCAGCACAGCTCGCCGAGGCGGGCGAGGGTCCGCCACGGCACCGGCGTACCGCCCGCCCGGTCGCGGGCCACGGCGCGCTCGAGCAGCGCGATCGCGTCGTCGACGCGGTTCTCGGAGGCCA
>JAHFDS010000636.1 GCA_023248855.1 Myxococcales bacterium | reverse complement strand
AGCGGCAGGACGCGCCGGCTCGGGCGAGCGCACGGGCTCGGGTGCGAGCGGGGCCAGGCCGCCAAGCCCGCCGCCGTCGTCGCGGCGCAGCACGAGGTCGTCGAAGGTCTCGAGCACCACGATCGCCGTCGCCACGCGCGCCCGCTCGACGCGTCCGCCGAGCACCTCGATGCCGGCGTCGCTCTCCCGGGCCACCGCGATCGTCGCGTCGAGCGTGAGCGCGCCGCTCTGCTCCCACAGCATGCCCTCGAAGCTCACGATGTCGGCCGGCCCCCCGAGCACGCGCCGCGGGCCCGTGGGCGCCGACAGGGTCACGTCGTCGAGCGTGCCGACGACGCGGACGAGGGCCGACCGGACCGCCGCGCCGCGTCCCAGCGCGACCACGCTCGCCACGAGCTCGGCACCCTCGTCGAGACGTGCCACGATGCGTCGACCACGGAAGCTCTCGGCCTGCACCGCGGTCCTATATCACGCCGCGCAGGGGCCGGGACCGATTCGTACCGGCAGGGCCCCGCGCGAGTGGCCCGCAGAGCGGGTTCCCACCGCGCCCGGACTCGCCCATCATCCTCGGTGTGCGCGATCTCTCGGCCCTCGACCTGCCGCGCCTGCCCCTCGCCACCCTGCCGACGCCCGTCGAGGAGGCGCCGGCGCTCGCCCGCGCGCTCGGGGTCGGGGCCCTGTGGGTCAAGCGCGACGATCGCTCGGGCCCCCTCTACGGGGGCAACAAGGTACGAAAGCTCGAGTGGCTGCTCGGCAGCGCGGAGGCGCGTGGCACCAAGCGCCTGGCCACCGTCGGTGGGATAGGCTCGAACCACGTCCTCGCGACGGCGCTGTACGCGCGGCCGCTCGGGCTCTCGCTCGACGCGGCCGTGTTCCTGCACCCGAAGAGCGTGTCGTCGGAACGCTCGGTCCGCGCCGCGCTTGCCGCCGGAGTGCGCTACCACGTGGCACGCTCGGCGGCGTCCCTGCCGGCCGCGATGGTGTCCGCCCGCGCGGGGCGCCCGCGCGCCCAGTGGATCCCCGCGGGGGGGAGCTCGGCGCTGGGCTCGCTCGGCTACGTGGACGCCGCGCTCGAGCTCGCCGGGCAGATCGCGGGCGGCCGGTGCCCGCGGCCGGACGTGATCGTGCTGCCACTCGGCTCGGGCGGCACGGTGGCGGGCCTCCTGGTCGGCCTCGCGCTCGCCGAGCTCGACCTCCCGATCCTCGCGGTCGCCGTGGTGCACCGCCTCATCACGAACGAGTCGGGCACGCGCCGGCTGGCCGCACGCACGGCGGCGCTCCTCGGGCGGCACGGCCTCGCGGTCCCGCCCGGGCGCCCTGCGCTCGAGGTGGTACACGACGCCTTCGGTCGCGGCTATGCGCATCCCACGCCCGCCGGGCTCGAGGCGACGCAGGCGGCCCGCGACGCCGGCCTGCAGCTCGAGACGACCTATACGGGCAAGGCGCTGGCCGCGCTGGCTGCGCGGGGCGAGCGCTTCGCACGCGCCACCGTGCTCTTCTGGAACACCTACTCGAGCGTCGATCTCGCGCCGCTCGCGGCCGAGCCGCCGGCCGCCCCCGTCCCCCGGCGCCTTGCGCGCTGGCTCGAGGCCGAGGTCCGGGGCTAGCGTCCTCCGTGTCAGAGGACGTGGTTCGGGTCACTCGACCGCGAGGACCAGGGCAGTGATGTTGTCCTTGCCGCCGCGGTCGTTCGCGAGGTCGATGAACCGGTCGGCCGCCGCCTCGAGCGTCGGCAGGGCGAGGACGAGCTGGATGTCCGGCAGGTCCGCGTAGCCGTGCAGGCCATCGGAGCACAGGAGGTACCGGTCGCCAGGCTGCACGTCGATCTCGAGCGTGTCGACCTCGACGTAGTCCTTGTGGCCTACGGCGCGGGTGATGACGTTCTTGCCTGGTGCCGCCGCCGCCTCTGCGGGCGTGATGAGCCCGCGCTTGAGCTTGTAGTTGACGAGCGTGTGATCCTCGGTGAGCTGCACGACGGTACCCTCGCGCAGGCGGTAGACCCGTGAATCACCCACCTGACCGATGAGCCCCAGATCGCCCACCATCAAGAGCGCCGAGATCGTGGTCGACATGCCCTTTCGCTCCGGATCCTGCTCGGCCATGCCGAAGACCATGTAGCAAGCCTGCTGCACCCCACTCTCGACCTGGCGCCGCAGGACCCGGCGGTTGTCCTCCGACGGCTCCGCCAGGAAGGAGGCGACGGCCGCCTGGGTGTCCTTGCTGCGCACCCAAGAGACGATCTGGTCGACGGCCTCCGCGCTCGCGACCTCTCCCTTGGCATGGCCGCCCACCCCGTCCGCCACGACGTAGAGGCCGAGCTTGTCATCCGCGAAGAGGCTGTCCTCGTTGTGAGGGCGCTTTCGTCCGACGTCCGTGCGCCCCACCGAGCGCAGGCTACAAAGGGCCATCTGCCCGAACTTTAGACGAGATGCGCGGGTCTGCACCAGTGCCGCTCGTCAGAAGTCGACCGCTCGAACGCCCTCCACCGATGCCTTGTCCTTCGCTTCGGGCTCCGTGCTGGGCGCCCTTTCGACTTGACAGCCGAGGCGGAGCGGCTGAAGGTTGCCAGGAGGTCGGCAATCGCGACCCGAGCCGCTCCCCGTCTCCACGCCGCCGTAATGAGCTGGACGGGCCGACGCTCGCTCGACTGACCCAATATTGGAGGCGAGACCCCCTCGCCATTGTCGATTCGCTGACCCGCGACGGGTGCAGCCGGGAAACCTCTGCGAGAAGGACCGACGCCGATGCGTCGGAGTGAGCACATGGCCCAGGGCAACTACCGCATCATCGTGAGCTTCGATCCTGAAAAGCGCATCTTCCGCGCACGGGCTCCCGAGCTCGAGCAATGCGCTTCGGAAGGCGCGAGCCGCGCCGAGGCGGTCGGGCGCCTCGAGGAGGAGATGGCCGCGCAGCTCGCGAACATCGCCCAGCACGGAGGCCACCCGCCAGCGGCCGTGGACGAGGTCGACGACGGCAAGCTCGGTCAGCTGCAGGTGCACCTTTCGAAGAGCACCCATCGCGAGCTCCTGTGGGCGGCGCGGCAGGAGGGCGTGCCCGTGGACCAGCTCGCGGGTGAGATCCTATCGGCGGCGGTCGAGAGCCGCCGCGCGCGCGGGCCGGGACGGCCGCGCGCCCAGCAGGGGCCGGGCCGCCCGGAAGGACAGTCACACGATGACATCGGCAATCGCGTCGATGGCCGTCCTCAGCGTGGCTACGGCCCGCGCTACCACGGCATCATGGATGACAGCGCCCATTTCCTCGAGTACGTGCGCGGGCTCGAGGCGGGTGGGGGGCCGAGGCCGTCCGGCCGTCCCCCGGGCGGCGGCGATCGCGGTGGCGGCGGCGGCGGCGGCGGCGGGCGCCGACG
>JAHFDS010000635.1 GCA_023248855.1 Myxococcales bacterium | reverse complement strand
GAGGCGCGCAGGATCGCGCGGAACGCGGGCTTTCTCATCGAGGTCGCCGTCGCGCCGATCGCGGCGGAGTCTGCGCTTCCCGCCGCCGGAGCCGCATGGCGGACGCTGCCGGCGGGCGCGACCGACGGCCTCATCCTCCCGGCGAGCCGCGCGGCGGCGCCCCCCGACGGCGACGTCGCCTTCCAGGTGTGCGTGCAGACCAAGGGCCGCCGCAGGATCGCGCTGCGGGTGGGGTCGGCCGCTCGCTACCGGCTGCAGGTCGACGGCGCCGAGGTGCTCGCGGTGGCGGCCGATCGCGCGGTCGCACCCGACCAGGACGTCGTGGGGCTCGAGCTCGCCAGCGGCACCCACCGCCTCGTGCTGCGCGCGCGAGGTGGCGCCGCGGCTTACCTGCGCGTGTCGTTGCCGGACGGGGCTCCGCTCGTTCTGCCGGTGGACGCCTCGTGCGCGAAGGCGACCCTGCGCGCGGCGCCGCGCAGGCTGTCCGTGCCCACGCTCGAAGAGGCCGTCCGGGACCCCATCGTGCAGGCGCGCCTCGAGGTTCGCCGCGGCGGCGAGGAGGCCCAGGGCCCGGCGGAAGCTCGGCTTGCGGACCAGCGCGGCCCGCGCGCGCGCCTTCTGCGCGCGGACTTGCTCGCGGAGCCCGCGGCGCGTCGCCTCGAGCTGGAGGCGCTGGTGGATCTGGCCGCCACGGACGTCACGACGCGGCGCTACTCGGCCGAGGCTGCGCTGCGGCTGGCGCCGCTCGAGGTGCGCGCGCGGCGGGCAGAGCGGGCCATCGCGCTGCTGCAGCTGGCGCGAACCCGATGGCCGGAGGAGTCGGCCGTGGCGATTGCCCACGGCGAGCTGCTCGCCGAGCTGGGCGCGCCGGTGCGCGCGGCGGAGGCGCTGGCGGCAGAGACTCATCTGGATAGGCAGATGAGTCTCTCGTCCGCCCGGATCCGCGTGCTCGAGCGGCTCGGGCGCACCGACGCGGCGCTCGAGCTGGCCGGCGCCGCCCTCGCGCTCGCGCCGGGCGACGCCGACGTCGTGCGCACGCTGGCGCGTCTTTGGCGCACGCGCGGCGAGGTGACGCGCTCGGTGGAGCTGCTCGATCGGCTGGCCACGCTGCGTCCCGAGCTGGTGTCGGCACGCCTCGAGGCCGCCGAGCAGGCAGGGGCGGGCCGGCCGGACGACGCGAGCGGGCGCTACCAGGCCATCGCGCGCGAGCTGCCCGAGGACGCCCGTGGGCCCGAGCGTCTCGGCCGGCTCCATGCGGATCTCGGCCAGAGCGATCTGGCGGTGCGCTGGATCCGCGAGGCGCTGGCGAGAAAGCCCCAGAACCCGGAGCTCCGCACGCTGCTCGGCGAGCTGCAGGCGGACGACGCGGACGACCTGCCGAAGCGCTACGGCCGTGACGGCAAGTCCCTCGTGGCGATGGCCCGGCGCGGCGCGGCGCTGGCCCGCCTCGGCCACGAGCCGGCGGTGGTCCTCTACGATCTGCGCGCGGTCCGCGTGCACAAGAATGGCCTGTCGGACGTGTTCGGCCAGCGCCTCGTCCGCATCAACGATCTGCGCCGGGCGGCGGGCGAGCTGCGATACGGCATCCGCTACGCGCCGTCCGAGCAGGTGGTGGACGTGCGCGTGGCCCGCATCCATCGCGCCGATGGCAGCGTCTCCGAGGCCAACGACCGCGACGAACGCAGCCTCTCGGAGCCCTGGGCGGGTCGGTACTATGACGCGCGCGCGGAGATCGTCGTGTTCTCCGGCGTCGAGCCGGGCGACGTGATCGAGGTGCAGTACGTGCTGTCCGACGTCGCGAGCGAGAACCAGCTCGGCGGTGCGTTCGGCGACGTGGCCTTCCTGGCCGAGGAGATCCCGCGCCTCGAGAGCGAGTACCTGGTGGAGTCGCCGGCCGAAAAGCCGGTCTTCGTGAACCAGCCGTCGCGCGAGGTCGCGGGGCGCGGGCGCGTGACGGTCGAACGGCGCGACGAGTCCGAGGGGAATCGTCGCGTGCTGCGCCTGTTCGCGCGCGACGTGCCCGCAGTGCCGCTCGAGCCCGGGATGCCCGGCTTCGTCGAGGTGGCGCCGTACGTCCACGTCTCGACCCTGGCGTCGTGGACGGAGGTCGGACGCGTGTACCAGGGCTTGCTGGGCCCCCAGCTGGTCGCCGATGCCGAGCTGCGACGTGCGGTGCGCGAGGCCACGCGCGGCGCCGGCAACGAGCTCGACAGGATCCGCGCCCTGCAGGCCTGGGTCGGCCGGCGTACGCGCTACGTGGGCCTCGAGTTCGGGATCCACGGCTACAAGCCCTACAAGGCGACGCAGGTCTTCCAGCGCAAGTTCGGCGATTGCAAGGACAAGGCGGCGCTGCTCGTGGTCATGCTGCGCGAGGCCGGCATCCCGGCGCACGTGGTGCTCCTGCGCACGCGGCGCCTGGGCCTCTTGGCGCCCACCCCGGCGTCGCTCGCGGCGTTCGACCACGCCATCGTGTACGTGCCCGCCCATGATCTGTGGATCGACGGCACGGCGGAGTTCGCGGGCCTGGGCGAGCTGCCCGCGATGGACCAGGGGGCGATCGCGCTGGTGATGGATCCGGCGGGCGCGCGCCTTCAGACGACGCCCGTGCAGGGCGCCGCGAGGAATCGCTTCGAGCGCCAGGCGAGCCTGGACCTTCAGCCGACCGGGGCAGGTCGCGTGCGTGAGCGCATCGTGGTCCGCGGGGAGTCGGCGTCGGAGTGGCGCGAGCGTTACGAGAACGAGCAGAGCCGCCGCGAGCGCTACCAGGAGTGGTGGGCGGGCTCGCACCCGGGCGCGCGCATCGTCGAGGTCGCGATCGCCGGTGCGCGCGAGGAGGCGCCGGTGGCGACCGCGGTGGTCGACGTGGCGCGGGCCGCGCGGGCCGAAGGGCGGGCGCTGTTCGTGCAGCCGGGCTTGCGTGACAGCGAGCTGGCGCGGGCCTACGCGCGGCTCTCGACCCGGGCGCACGATCTCGTGATCGGGTATCCCTGGCGCTGGGATGACCAGCTCTCGGTCGCGCCGCCGGTCGGCTTTGCGGTGACGGCCCTGCCCGAGGCGGGCACCGTGAGCGATCCGCGCTTCGGCGAGGCGCGCCTCGCGGTGCGCCGGGCCGGCGAGCGCGTCGTCCTCGAGACCGCGCTCGAGGTGCGGCGCGACCGCATCCCGGTGGCGGAGTACGTGGCCTTCCGGAGGTTCCTGCTGGAGGTCGATGCGCTCCTCTCGCGCGGCATCCGGCTCGAGCCGAAGGACGGGCACTAGTGCCGCTCGTCAGAAGTTGGACCGGAGTAGAGTTGTGGAGAGAAATCGTCGAACGCCCTGCGTGCGGCACTCGCGAGCGCAGAGCGCGAGCAAACGAGACACCTAGTGCTG
>JAHFDS010000634.1 GCA_023248855.1 Myxococcales bacterium | reverse complement strand
CCTCGGTCTCGGGCCATCGCGCTCTCCTTGCTGGACTCTGGACAAGCCCAACAAAGGGGGAACGACGGCCCTTTCTCAAGTTCTCACGCGGTCTTGGCCGCGTTATCCGAACGGGGATGGAGTTGACACTGGCCATGCCCACCGGCAAACTCAGTGGTGCAAGTGTCCCATGCGGTTCCTCCTCGATCGCCTTTGACCCATCCCGTTTAGCTGAGAGAACCACCACGTTCTGTCGCTGACGCGACGGTGTATCCGCCGTCGCATTGCGGTCCGCTCATCACTGGGCGGATCTCTCTCGAGGAGAGTGTCATGGAATCTGTGATCGTGGAGATCCGAGCCGCGGAAGGCGGCGAGGACGCGAAGTTGCTGGTGCACGAGCAGCTCGCCGTCTATGCGAAGTTCAGCGCCCGCAAGGGCTACCAGGTGGAGATCGTCAGCCAGCGCCCTGGTGTCACGACAATCCGTATTCAGGGCGACGCCGTTCATTCGGCGTTCGCCCAGGAGACGGGCGGGCACCGCTATCAGCGGATCCCGCCCACCGAGCGCAAGGGGCGTGTCCATACGTCGACCGTGACGGTCGCCGTGTTGCCGGAGCCGAGCGAGGCCCAGGTGCCCATCCGCGAGGCCGACCTCGACTGGCAGTACATGATCGGTAGCGGCGCTGGCGGGCAGGCCAGACAGAAGAACCAGACGGCGGTGCGCCTGACGCATCTGCCGAGCGGTCTCATCATCCGCAGCGAGAACGAGCGCAGCCAGAAGCAGAACAAGGCGAACGCGCTCGCTGTCCTCCGCGCGCGTCTGCACGAGCTCGCCCAGGGCGAGCAAGAGGCTGCGGCCAACCAATCACGCCGCGGCATGGTGGGCAGCGGACAGCGTGGCGACAAGGCCATCACGCTCGCCATCCAGCGCGACCAGGTGACGCACCACCGGACCGGCAGGCGCACGACCTACAAGCGCTACGCCGACGGTCACCTCGACGATCTCTGTCCCGCCGCTACCCGCTGATCACCGGGAGTACTCGGCTCGACTGCGTCGGCGGAGCAATCGGCATCTCGTCCCACGTCCGTCCATCGAGGACGCGGCCGGTGAGACGCTTGCGCACGCCGCCCCATTGCTTGAAGAAGAAGGGCACACGGGCACGCTCGCAACGGTCGCGAATCATGCGGACCCACGCCACACCTCCTCGTGCGTGCTCATCCACGCGATGAGGTCCTCCGCCTCGGCAGGACCTCGGCCGGGGCTCGTGAGCAAGTCAGCCGCGATCTGGCTCGGCGCTGAGTACACGATCCCCTCATTGACCACCGCCCGATCGAACACGCTTTCATCCGCGGGTTCGATGAGGAACACGTTTGCACCGGCGTCGACCGGGCGGATCCCGAGTCGAGTCGCTCCTTGCTCCGCGTCGTTGAGCCACACAGTCGCGAGGCGCGCCGGTGCTACCGGTGCGAAGCGTGCCGCGGCGAGGGAGCCAGTGACCGCGTATCGCTCTTTGGACTTGGTCAGGCGCGACAGAAACGCCGGGATCCCCCTCGGCTCGAGATAGGTCCGAACGCTGCCACGCGCGTCGAGTGGGGCATCTCGCGCCCACCGACGCACTAGCGCCTGCCAGTCGATTCGTGTGATCGGTCCGGATCTGGAACCGCTGGAGCTCGCAGATCTCGGCCCTGAGCGGGACCCACTCACGCTTCCAACCCTGGCTCCTGAGGCCGAGCCACTGACGCTGCCGGATGACCGGCGCTCGATGAGCGCTTCGGATTCCAGCAGCGCCATGATGCGGGAGACGTAGCCAGGATCGACGTTGGCGATGCCTGCCAGCTCGCGCACACCTGGCGCCAACTTGAGATCGACGAGCGCGCGGACTAGCCGCCCAGCCTTGGGACCACTCAGCGACCGAGCGGGCCTTGCTTCGCGATCAGGATCCTCGCTTGCGCCCTCGGTCTCGATGAACAGGCCCGGCTTGGAAAGGACGAGGTGAACATTGCCGGTCAGGTCCAGGAAGCCGACCTGCTCGCGACGGAGCCGCTCTCGCACCGATGCACTCAGGTAGCGAGAGATGAGCAGCACAGGCTCGCGGGCATCAGCCGAGCGCAGCGTGTCGAGCCACGCCGCGACCGCCCGCGGATCGGGCCGGAGGCGCGCCTCGATCGCCAACCTGGAAGAGCTCTTGTCGGGGGCGATGACCTTCGCCATCGCGTCGACCGCAGGGCCGGCCGCTGGCTTGAGCCCCCCGACGCTCCAGCCAGGAGGCAGCCGCCGCTGCAGCTCGCGGAGCCCATCTCGGATGAGGTTGTTGCCTTTATTTGTCATGTTGCTCACCACGTGCAACAGCATAGTATGAGGCAACATCGCTTGCAAGGCGCTCACCGAACCAGACCGCGGCGCAAGAGCTTGTCGAGCGCGCGCATGGTCTCGCGCGGCAGATCTGCGGCGGAGTTCACGACCACGTGCTCGGCGTAGTGGGTGCGCACGCTGTCGGACTCGATGCCGATGCCGAACAGCTCGATGCCAGCGCCTCGCACCTGCGTGACCGCGTCGTGCAGGTGGCGGATCTGGCGCTGCCAGAGCGGCGCGACGTTCACCGTACCCGCGGGGCAGCCGTCGGAGAACACGAACAGGATGCGACGCTCGCCGGGCCGGGCGGAGGCAGACAGGCGACGCGCGGCGAGGAGGAGCGAGTCGCCATCGTAGTTCGCCTCGCCCTTGCCGAAGCGCGCCATGCTGTCGAAGCGACCGCTGACGCGCTGGAAGTCCTCGTCGAAGGCCTTGTAGACGATCGTGCGCAGGGCGCCCCAGCGCGCGAAGAGCGTGCGGTCCTCGGCGCGGGCCTCGAGGTAGCGACGCGAGCCGTCCTCGTGCGGGCCGGATGTGAACCCGAGGACCTCGAACGGGATGCGCAGCTGGGCGAGTACCTCCGAGAACACCGACGCGGCGCGGGCGGCCAGCTGGATGCGCGAGCCCGCCATCGAGCCAGAGTGGTCCACGAGCAGGGCGACGCGGGTGTTGAACGCGGGCGCGATCTCGCGCTTGCGGAACACGTGCCCGCCGGTACCGAGGGCGACCTTGTGCAGGGCGGAGGGGTCGACCTTGCCGCGGCTCTGACCGCGCTCCCAGCGTGCCTTGCGGCTCGCGAGCAGCGTGCGGGCCAGTGTGCGCCGGATGGTGGCCACCTCGCCGCGCACAGTCTGGATCGAGCGACGGTAGGCCGCGCGATCGCCCTCGGGCGCGGTGTCCACCGTGTCGTGCTCGGTGGTGAAGGCAACGTAGGCGCCGTCGCCGGCCGCAAGCGCTTCGCGGGCCTTCTCGGACAGGAAGCGCTGCACCGACCACTCCTCGTCCCTGCGCAGCTCGGCCGGGGTGACGTCGGTGATGTC
>JAHFDS010000633.1 GCA_023248855.1 Myxococcales bacterium | reverse complement strand
CCTTCGCCACCCATGCCCGCCCCGCCCGTGCCGCCCGTGAAGCGCGCCAGGGTCACGCTCGCCGAGAACGTGTCACCACTCACCACGACCTGCGTCATGCCCTTCGAGAGCACCTGGCCCATGCTCCGACCCTCGACTACCACATCCAGCTTGTCCGAAAGGTTGAAGGGGATCCCGATCGCCAGGGACACCGAGGGGCCGAGAGAGGTCATGGCCTCGGGCGTGGGCGCCAGCACCTCGGCGCTCTTGCCGCCTCCCGAGAGGCTCACCCGGAGCTGCCGCACCGGGGTCAGCGGCGTCGAGTCATTCACCGTGAGCACCAGATAGCGAAGCGCCGGATCGCCCCCACACGAGAGCGCGAGGAGAACCAGCGGCAACGCCCGCAACGCGCGGCTGTGCATGAGCGATCTCACCGGAAGCTCGGCGTGAACGGACCGAAGCTCGTCCCCGTGGGAACGGGCACGTCCCTGGATCCCGAGGTGGCCAGGACGATGCCTACGGTCGCCCCGCCTGCCACCGCCACGAGCGCCGTCCAGAACCACCACTTCTTGTAGAGCGGACGGACCTCTTCCTCCGGAGCCGGCGCAGTCGGCAACACTGCGGGCGCTGGCGCCGGCGCTGGGCGGAGATCGATCGGCTTCTTCTCCGGCTTGGGCTCCTCCTTGGGAGGCTCCTTGGCCTTGAGCTCGGCTTCCAGCTCCGCGATCCGTTCCTCCACCTTGGCCTTGTCGCTCGCGGCCGGTTCGTCCGCGAGATACTGCCGGTACCACTGGACGGCGGCGGCCGGCGCACCCGCACGTCTGTGGCATTGCCCAGCGTTGTACGAGTACTTGGAGAGCGGCGCGAGCTTGTAGGCCTTCTCGAACTCCTGCGCACACGCGACGAACTTCTCGGGCTCGTTGCCCTTGTCACCCTGCTTGTAGAGCTGCTTGCCGCGCTTGTACGCGGCCTCGGCTGCAGGCGGCGCATCCGGCGCCACGAGCAACATCGAGAACACCAGGAGAATCGAGGTCACTTGAGATCATCCCCGCCGGAGCTGGCCGGCACGCCCGAGGTCTTGCCGCCTTTCTTCTTCGGCGGCTCCTTGTTCTTCTTCGTCCCATCGTCGGCCTTCTTCACCCTGACTCTCGGCTCGTGCGCCTTCTTGCGCCTCGGCTCGTCGAGCGCGGGCTTGACCTCGACCACTGGCTGGTCCTCGACCTTGGGCGGCTCCTCCGCAGGCGGCGCGAACTGAAGCTTGACCTCGCGGTCCGCGTCCGCGACGAGCTCGGCGCGGCGTGGTTCGAAGCCCTTCATGCGAAGCAGGAATTCGTGCTTGGCCGCGCTCTTGGGCACCTTGAAATCGAGCGGCGCGTGTCCGAGCACCTTGCCCTCGGCGTCGTAGACCACGCCGCCAGTGGGCTCAGTGACGATGTGGAAGGTCACCTTCGCCTCCGCCGGAGCCGCCTTCTCCACGACGGGGGGAGGAGGCAACGGGGGCGTCGACCGTCGCGCGAGCAAGACCGCGCTGACGGCGACCGTGCCGACGGCCAGTCCCAGACCCGCGAAGAGAAGCGGCGAAGCACGCTTCGACGGCTTGGCGGCGCTCCCGGTGGGCGCAGCCGTGCCTCGACCCGGTGTGGCCGCCGGTGCCGCGGTGCCTCGACCCGGAGTGGCGGGTACTGCCGCCGGTGCGCCGGTCGCGCGACCAGGGGCGGCCGCCTGCACTGACCGCGCCCCTCCCGCCGGCGCGGTGGCGCGTCCTCGCCCGGTCGGCGGATCACGCGGCGCCTCGGGCTCGGTCACCACGTTCTTCCACTGCGGCGCCGTCGAGCGCAGATCGACCGCGGGCGGCGCGGCAGATGGAGCCGGGACGGGCTCCGCGGCCTCGTCCACGGGCCGTCCATGTTGCAAGAGGGTCCGCTGCAGCGCCGTCTTCATGAGCGCTGGATCGACCTTGGGGGAAGGCGAAGCCTCGACCCGGGTGGCTTCGTCGTCCTCCTCCTGATCGGGTACGGGCGGAGGGATCGGTCGCGAGGGCGTCGGACGAAGCGGCGGCGCCGAAGGCATCGGACGCCCCGTGGCGGGTCGAGCGGGCGCTCCAGTGACCGGCCGCGCAGGCCCCGGTGGCGGGGGCAGGGGTGGCGGAACGTAGTTCTGGCTGGGCTCCCAGCCGAGATCGAGCAGGACCTCGGCCATCGACTGCGGCCGCATCGAAGGGTCCTTCTCGAGCAGCCGCAGGATCGCGCGTTCGAGCGCCGCGGGAACGTGAGGGTTGAAGTGGCTCGGCGGGCTCGGCCGCTCGGTCATCTGCTTGAGCAGCAAGGCTCCTAGCCCTTCGGCCTGGAAGGGGCGCTGTCCGGTCGCGAGCTCGTAGAGGATCACGCCGAAGGAGTAGATGTCGGTGCGGTGATCGACCGTCGCTTCACCGGAGCACTGCTCGGGTGACATGTACGCGGGTGTCCCCATCGGCACCCCGGTGCCGGTCTTGTGGGAGCCCGCGCGTGGCGTCGCGAGCTTGGCGATCCCGAAGTCCACCAGCTTGACGAAGTCCGGGTCACCCCGACGGGCGATGAGGAAGATGTTGTCCGGCTTGAGATCGCGGTGCACCACCCCCTGTGCGTGGGCCGCCTCGATGGCGTGCGCCGCCTGGCGCAGGATGTGGAGCGCGCGTCCGAGCTCGAGCGGACCCTCGAGGGCCAGGAGCTGCGCGAGGGACCGCCCTTCGAGCCATTCCATGATGATGTAGGGCTGGCCGGAGGGCAGCTGCCCGAAGTCCAGGATCTCGACGACGTGCTCGTTCTGGATCTGGTTGGCCGCGCGCGCCTCGTTGAAGAAACGCGAGAGCGCCTCGGTGTTCGAGGCGAGGTCCGCGCGCAGGACCTTGACCGCGACGCGACGGCCAATGGCGGGGTGCTCGGCCGAGTACACGCGGCCCCATCCGCCCTCGGCCACCAGCCGATCGAGCACGAAGTTGCCGATCGACTGCACAGGCACGGAGGCCTTCTTGCGGGGGTCGCCGGCGCCGGTCACGTGAGCGTGAATGTTAGATCACCGTAGGCCAGCCGACAATTGGCGCGTCAGCGGCCAGCCCCCGTGCGCCCCGGGCTCCCCACCCCGGCCCACACGGCTCGATATCCCGCCTCGGCGAGCGCGCGGACGGACCCTGGCGTTCCGGCGGCCCGGGCCAGGCCCCACAGCGCGTGCGCGGCGGCCTGCCGCCGGGCGGGATCGTGCAACCCGACGGTCTGCAGCGAAAGGGCGGCGACCTCCGCGTCGTCGGGATCGAGCGCGCGCGCGCGATCCGCGAGCAAGACGGCATCCGGAGCGATGGTGAGGGCTGCCAGGTCCGCCAGCAGGCGCGCGCTGGGCCTGCGTGCAGCCTCCTGCCGCAGCCAG
>JAHFDS010000009.1 GCA_023248855.1 Myxococcales bacterium | reverse complement strand
GTGGTGTCGACCGTGGTCTCGCTCGACCTCGCCCAGCATCACGGCTCCGCCGTCATCGAGCTTGCGACCACCAGCGCGGTCTCCCTGGAGGTTGGCAACCTCGCCATGATCTCGATCACCGATCCGCAGGGCGCCGCGGTGGCGCACACGCTCGAGATGGGCTCGCTGCACTTCTCGCCGCCCGCGGCCGGAACCGTTCGCGTGGACTACGCGTTCGCCGACCACATGAGCTACGACGGCTGGCTCGCGGGATCGAGCGTCTCGTTCCTCTGGCCCTACTTCTGCGGCAACCTCTACCCGTGCCACAGCGCGCCCTCGGACGGCGTCAGGCTCGAGCTCGCGGTCACCGGAGTGCCGCCCGGCAAGACGGCCATCGTCACGCCCCATCTCGACGCCGACGCGCCTTCGTACATGCTCGCCCTCGCCGTCGGCTCGTACCAGCAGATGATGCTCGGCACGACCCGCGCCGGCACCCAGATCTCCGCGTACCACCTCGCCGGCCAGGACGGCTCGACGCAGATGGGTGTCGCCTACCTGCGCGATGCGTTCGACTGGTACGAGCAGAACCTCGGTCCCTACCTGTTCGGGAGCCACGCTGCTTCGGTGGCCGTCCTGTGGGGCCCGGGGGCCTACGGCGGCATGGAGCACCATCCGTTCTGGCACGTGGGCGCCGATTCGCTGGCCGACCCGGTCACGCACGTCCACGAGGCCGCACACGGATGGTTCGGCAACGGCGTTCGCATCCGCTGCTGGGAGGACTTCGTCCTCTCCGAGGGCACCGTCTCGTACCTGCAGGCACACGTCACCGGAGCGGTGAAGGGCCAGGCCGCCGAGGACGCCGTCTGGGCGGACATGATGCTCGAGCTGTCGCAGGCAGTTCGCCAGCGCGACCATGCCGCCTGGCCGGCCACCTGCGGCCAGGCCGACGTGCTGCGCGACCTCTACGATTCCATCCCCTACATGAAGGGCGCTTTCTTCTACAAGAAGGTGGAAGCGCAGATCGGTCGCACGGCGATGGAGCGCGTGCTCTCGCGCTTCTACGCGACCTGGAAGGGCAAGGCAGCCGGCATGCAGGACATGCTCGACACCATCCAGGTGGAGACCGGCTTCGACCCCGGCCCGCTCGCGCAGACCTGGCTGCGCGGCCTCGGGATCCCTCAGTAGGCTACCGAGCCGCCAGGGTGCCCATGGCCGCCCGCAGCGCCGTCGCCGCGAGCTCGCGGTCGAAGGTCGCCACGACCACCTGATCCTCCGCGGAGGTCAGCTCGATCTGCGCCAGCGTCACGTCGGTCGAGCGCACCGCGCCGGCCTTGAACTGGCTCGAGACGAGGCTGTGGTTCTCGCGCGCCACCGCCACCTGCCGCTCGGCCAGCGTCACCGCCTGGCGCGCGGTGTGGTAGGTCGCGAAGGCACGCGTCACGTCGTCCCGCACCAGCTTCTTGCGCTGCTCAGTCGTGTTCTTCGCCAGCACGATCGCGGTCTCGCGGTCCTTGATGTCCAGATACTCGCCGCCCCCCTGGTAGAGCGGCACCGCGAACGTCGCGATGACGCTCCAGTTCAGCGCGCTCGCGAACACGCTCGATGGCTGCGTCGCCGAGACCTGCCCCACCACACCGAGCGTCGGCCACAGCTTCCGCCGGGCCACTTGCCGTTCCGCCTCCGCCTGCTCGACCGTGCGCAGCGCCTCCTGGACATCGCGCCGCGAGCGCGTCGCCTCCTCGACGGCGGCGCCGAGGTCGCTGGGGCCGATCTGCGGTGGCGGCTGCACCAGCGTCCCCGGAGAGCGCCCGCACAGCCGCGCCAGCGTCTCGTACGCCACCATTCGCTGCGAATCCGCGTCGAGGATCTGCCGCTCGGCGCGGGTGATGTCGAGCTCCGCCTGCAGCGCAGCCGTCTTGAGCTCCGCGCCGGCCTTGATCCGCGCCTGGGCCAGGTCCTTCTGCGCCCGCGCGCGCTCGAGCGCGGCCTGGCCGATCCTCACGCGACCATCGGCGCGCAAGGCGTCGAAGTAGGCCTGGGCCACCTCGAGCATGACGACCTCGCGCAGGCGCCCCCCCTGCGAGAGCAGCACCTCCACCTGGTGGCGCACCACCTCGCGCTGGCCCCAGTACTGCGCGTTGTAGACGGCGCTCGCCTGCGCGCCGAAGCGCCCCACCAGGCGCTGCTGCACCACCGATTTCGACGGTGGCAGGTTCAGGCCGAACATCGCCTGGACGCTGGCTGGCACGCCGAAGTCCGCCTCGATCTCGTTTTGAACAGTGCCCGCGGCAAACAGCGAGGCCTGTGGGTTGAACAGGGTTCTGGCGCGATCGGCGCCCCGGCGCGCCTGCTCGGCCTGCGTCGCGTTCGCCTTGAGGCGCTCGTCGCGCCCCAGGGCCAGCTCGAAGGCCTGGTCGAGAGTCAGCGGCTCGGCCAGCAAGGCTACCGCGAAGGCGAGCGAGATCATGGCTGCGTGAGGCTGGCGCTACTTCAGGCGCTCGCCGAAGCGCGCGGCTGCTGCTCGTCGCGCTCGAGCACGCCCTTCTCGAGGTGAACCGCGCGGCTCGCCCGTTTCGCGGCCTTCGGGTCGTGCGTCACCATCACGATGGTCTTGCCGAGCTTGCTGTGCAGCGTCTCGAGCAGGACCAGGATCTCCTCGGCGCTCTTGGCATCGAGGTCGCCGGTCGGCTCGTCCGCGAGGAGGAGCAGGGGGTCCGAGACGACTGCGCGCGCGATGGCGACGCGCTGCTCCTGCCCGCCCGAGAGCTGGCGCGGAAAGTGCCCCATGCGATCCTCGAGCCCCACGATCTTGAGCGCCTTCTGCGCGCGCTCGCGCCGCTCGCTGCGCGACATCTTGTAGAGCAGGAGCGGGAGCTCGACGTTCTCGAGCGCCGTGAGCACGGGGATGAGGTGGTAAAGCTGGAAGATGAAGCCCACGTGCTGCGATCGCCAGCGCGTGAGCTCCGCCTCGGAGAGCCGCGTGAGCTCCGACTCACCGACGCGCACCGATCCGCTGGTCGCCCGATCGATCCCGCCCATGAGGTTCAGGATGGTCGTCTTGCCCGACCCGGAAGGCCCCATGAGCGCGACGAAGTCGCCCTTCTTGACCTCGAACGACAGGTTGTCCAGCACGCGCACCTCTTCGGCGTCGCGCTTGTAGAGCTTCACCACGTTGTCGAGCTTGACGAGCGTCTCCATGTCCCCTCTCAGGCCACTGATGATGTCGCGGGAACGCACCCGCGGCGTGCGCTACTTCTTCTTCGGCAGGGTCATGCCGTCGGTGAGCCGATCGAGCTCGCCGGTGGCCACGAGGTCGCCTTCGCCCACACCCATGACGACCTCGACGGTGTCCGCCGCGCCCACTAGCTCCTTGGTCTCCACCACGCGGCGTACGGCCTTGCCCCCCTGGACCAGGAACACCGCGTTACCGCCTGGCAGGAGGGCCTTCTTCGGCATCACGATCCGCGGCGCTTCGGCCTTCTCCACCTGCTTCGGCCGGAACTGAACCTTCGCGCTCATCCCGGGCAGGATGCCAGCCTCGGGCTCTTCGAACAGCACCTTGGCTTGCACGGTCGCCTTGGCCTTGTCGGCCTGGCGCGCCAGCTCGAGCACGCGCCCCGCGAACTGACGGCCGGCGTGGGAGTCGAGGCTGAGATCGGCCCGCTGACCAACCGCTATCCGCGCCACGTCGGCTTCGTTGACGTCGACCTCGACCACCGTGCGGCGCAGGTCGGCGATCTTGGCGATCCCGCTGCCCTTGCCCACCGTCTGCCCCGCAGCCGCCGGCATGAGGATCTCGCCCGGCTCGGCCAGCGTCTCGATCACCGTCGCGTCCATCGGCGAGAGCACCCGCATCTGCTTGATGCGCGCGTCCAGCACCGCGATGTTGGCGCGTGCGATGTCCCGCGCCGACGTCGCCTTGTCGTAGTCTGCCTCGGTGCCTGCCTTCATCTCGCGCAGCATCTCCGCGCGCTTGAGCGTGCGGTCCGCGTCGGCCAGCTGCGCCTTCGCGAGGTCGATCTGGGCGCGCAGCTCGCTGTCGTCGAGCTGGGCGAGGAGCTGTCCGCGGCGGACACGATCGCCCTTGCGGATCGGCCGGCGCATGAGGCGTCCCCCGGTCGTCACGCCGATGACGACGTCCGTCTCGGCGTTCACATAGCCCGATCCGACCAGCACGGTGGTCGGCCCACCGGTCTTGACCACCATGGCCGTGGGCACCTCCGGCATCGTCCGCTCCTCGATCGCCTGCCGCGCCCGCGGATAGGCCACATACCCTCCGCCTCCCAGGGCCCCGAGAACGACCAGCCACCCCCACGGCAAGCGCCTGCCACCGCTGCTGGTCTTCGGCTCCTTGCGCTCGATGCGCAGCGACGCGAGCTCGGAATAAGGGTCGCCCGGCGGCACGGGCGCAGCATGCGCGATCCATCGCGCTGCGTCAAACCGCGTCTCACGGCTCTCGGCTACTTGGCCGGATCGAGACCCCTTAGAAACAGCTCGCTCTCCTTCTCCGACCGGCCGAGCCCGTCGAGGAGAAATCCCCGCGGGCCGAGCACGTAGAGCAGCCCCACGGTATGCGTGACGGACGTCCCTTGCATGAGATCGACCGCGATCGCGGCGCGCGATCCGGCGATCTTGGCCCGCGGGTTGGTGATCCACAGGGGCGATTCGCCGAACTTCGCCCAGAAGTAGCCCGCGCTGTTCCGGAAGGCCTTCTGCCAGCGTTCCGTCCCGAGCCGCTTGAAGGTCGCCTCGTCGCGCCAGAAGATGGCGTTCCGCAGCGCGGCGAACGATCCATCCAGCTGGTCCGCGAGCGTGCGGATGCTACCGGGCGCCGCCGGAGGATCATTGCCGAGCGGCTTTTTCTGCTCGACGTAGGTCTCCGCGGTCTTCGGGTCGTCCGTCACGCCGTCCGCGCGCCAGCCACTGCCTTCCTGGGACAGGAGGATCGCCACGGGCCACTCACGGCCGTTGGCGGCTGCGGTCGCGATCACGGCAGCTCGGGCCCCGCGCAGCTTGTATTTCGGCGGGCTCCACTGAAAGCCCATGCGCGTCGCGAGGCCAAAGAACGTGTACGCGTTCTCCCCCCGCACGCCTCGCCATCGTGCCGAGCAGGCCGCCTCGAACGCTTCCAGATCCTTCTTCTTGAGCGCCGCCTGGAACGCTCCCCACATGCGCTCGATCTCGCCCTGCGTCGCCGTGGAGGGCGCCGCCTCCTGCCCGCGCGCGACCGCCGCGGACGCAGGGAGCAGCGCGAGACCGAGCACCAGCGCGGCTCCGCGCCGTGCACCCGAAAAGCCTTGACGCGTTCGTCGAGTTGACATAGTTAGAAAGCCCGTTTTTCGCCACCCTAGCTCAGCTGGTAGAGCATCGCTTTCGTAAAGCGAGGGTCGCCGGTTCAAATCCGGCGGGTGGCTCCCTTCCCTAGCCGCGACGTTTCTCGTCGAGCGCGCGGATCTTCTCGACCCGCTGCCGATGTCGCCCGCCCTCGAAGGGCGTGTCGAGCCACGCCTTGAGGATCTCCTCGGCGAGGCCGATCCCGGTCACCCGGGCGCCGAGGCAAAGCACGTTGGCGTCGTTGTGGGCTCGCGACATGCGCGCGCTGTAGGGCTCCGTGCAACGCGCTGCGCGCACACCAGGCATCTTGTTGGCGACGATGTCGACGCCGATGCCCGTGCCGCAGACGAGGATGCCGATGCCCTCGCCGCGCCCGACGCGCTCGCCGACGGCGATCGCGAAGTCGGGATAGTCCACGCTGCGCGTCTCGTGGGTGCCGAGGTCCTCGACCTCGCGCCCCATCCAGACGAGCACCTCGCGCAGGGCCTTGCGCAGCTCGAGGCCCGCGTGATCGCCGCCGAGAAATACCTTCGGAACACTCTTCTCTGTCATTGCGCCAGCTCGTTCACGTCAATCCAGTCTCGCGAACACGAGGGTTGCGTTCGTGCCGCCGAATCCAAACGAGTTCGACATCGCCGCCTGCACGCGCACCTCGCGCGGGTGGTGAGGCACATAGTCGAGATCGCACGCGGGATCGGGCTTGTCGAGGTTGATGGTCGGCGGCAGGACGCTCCGCGTCAATGCGAGCACGGAGAACACGCCTTCGACCGCCCCCGCGGCGCCCAGCAGGTGCCCGGTCATCGACTTCGTGGAGCTCACCGCGAGCCTTCGGGCGTGCTCTCCGAAGACGCGCTTGATCGCCAGCGTCTCGAGCACGTCGCCGACGGGCGTGGAGGTCCCGTGCGCATTGATGTAGCCGACGGCTTCCGGTGCGAGCCGCGCATCGGCGAGGGCCATCTTCATCGCGCGCTGGCCGCCCTCCCCCTCCGCCGCAGGCGCCGTGATGTGATTCGCATCGCCCGACAGGCCATATCCGACCAGCTCGGCGTGAATCCTCGCGCCGCGCTTGCGGGCGTGCTCGAGCTCCTCGAGGATGAGGACGCCCGCGCCCTCCCCCATCACGAATCCGTCGCGGTCGAGGTCGAACGGGCGCGAGGCCTTGGTGGGCTCGTCGTTCCGCGTCGACACGGCCTTCATGGAGCAGAATCCGCCCACGCCGAGCGGCGTGATGGTCGCCTCGGTCCCACCGGCGATCATCAGATCGCAGGTGCCGTACTGGATCGCCCGCATCGCCTCGCCGATCGAGTGCGCGCTCGAGGCACACGCAGAGACGTGGGACATGTTGGGCCCCCGCGCGTTCCACCGGATGGCCACCTGGCCGGGCGCTAGGTTCACGATGATCTGCGTGACGAAGTACGCCGAGATGCCGTGGCGGGGCCCCTTGGCCATCAGCGACGCGTGCGTGTTCTCGAGCGACGCGATGCCTCCGAGGCCGGCTCCGATGTAGCAACCGGTGCGATCCGCCAGCTCGCCCTCGAGCCTGCCGAGCCCCGCGTCCTCCATCGCCATCTGCGTGGCCGCGATGGCGTGGTGGATGAACGGATCCATGGTGCGCGCCTCACGAGGCGTCATCCACCGGGTCGGATCGAACCCCTCGAGCTGGCCCGCGATCTTGCAGGTGAAGCCCTCGAGATTGAAGCGCGTGATCGGTCCGATCCCCGACTGCCCCCGGAGAAGCGCCGAGAAGCTCTCCTCGGCGGTCAGGCCGACCGGCGTCAGCGCGCCGAGGCCCGTGACGACGACCCTGCGGAGCCCCATCTGATCCTTCCTCGTGAGAGCGCGCGCTGCGCGGCTACTTGCCCTTGGCCTGGATGTACTTGATCGCGTCTCCCACGGTCTTGATCTTCTCGGTGTCCTCGTCGGGGATCTCGATCTTGAACTCCTCCTCGAGCGCAAGCACGAGCTCGACCACCGCGAGCGAATCCGCCTTGAGGTCATCCGTGAACGACGCGCTCGGCACCAGCTTCTCTGGGCTGACGTCCAGCTGCTGCGCGATGATCTCCTTGACCCGCGCCTCGATGTTGTCCGCCATGTGTCTCCCTTCTCTTTCCGTTTTGGGTGCCAGGGCATGGAGCCCGAGCGCAATCAAGCAGGTCCCGATGGCCAGAAGCGACAGGGTCCGGAGCGCCGTCCGCCGCACCCTAGGGCGACAGACCTCGACCGTCACATCAGCATCCCACCGTTCACGCGCAAGACCTGCCCCGTGATGTAGCCGGCCCGCGGCGACGCCAGGAAGGCCACCGCCTCGGCCACGTCGTCGGCCGAGCCGATGCGCTCGAGCGGGATCTGCGCGAGGATCCTGTCGCGCAGCTCCCCCTGCACATGCGCCGCGGTCATGTCCGTATCGATGAACCCAGGGCTCACGACGTTGCAGGTCACGCCGCGCGGAGCGAGCTCGCGGGCGATGGCCTTCGTCAGGCCGATGATGCCTGCCTTCGACGCGGCGTAGTATGCCTGCCCGACGTTGCCCTGCTCGCCCACCACCGAGGCCAGGGTCACGAGGCGTCCGTCCCCCTTGGCCCGCAAGAGGTGCTTCGAGGCCGCGCGCGCCGTGTGGAAGACTCCACCGAGGTTCACGTCGATGGTGCGCTGATAGTCCTCGGCCTTGGCGCGCAGGATCAGCTGATCGATGGCGATTCCGGCATTGCACACGACGATCTGGAGCTTGCCGTCGTGGTCCTTCGCGATTTGATCCACCGCGGCGGTGACCGCCGCAGCATCGGCGACGTCGAATCGGTAAAGACGCGCCTTGCCGCCGGCGGCCTCCACGGCGGCCGCCGCGGCCTTCGCCGCCTCCTCGTTCGCCATGTAATTGAGCGCCACCTGGGCACCCTGGCGGCCGAGCGCGATCGCGATCGCGCGTCCGATTCCGCGCGACGCTCCCGTCACGAGCGCCGTCTTGCCGTCGAGCTCACGCGTCACTTGTCGCTCCTACCACCGCAGCATCGCGCTGCCCCAGCTCAGGCCGGCGCCCAGCGCCGAGAACAGGATGCGCATCCCCGGCTGGATCTTGCCCTCGCGGAGGGCCTCGTCGAGGGCGATCGGCACCGACGCCGAGCTGGTGTTGCCATAGCGCTGGATGTTCAGGTGGAACCGGTCCAGGGGAAGCTTGATGCGCTCCGCCACGGCCTCGATGATGCGCAGGTTGGCCTGGTGCGCCACCACCAGATCCACGTCGGCGGCCGTCATGCCATTGGCCTCGAGCGCCGCAATGGACGCCGAGGCCAGGTTCTTGACCGCGTTCTTGAAGATCTCGCGCCCGTTCATCTTCACGTGGTGGAGCTTGTCCGCCACGCTCTGCGGCGTCGTCGGGTGGACCGTCCCTCCGCCCGGGATGAGCAGGTGCTGCGCGCAGCCACCATCCGCGAAGATGTGGGTCGACAGGATGCCACGTGACGGATCCTCCGACGGGCCCACGATGACGGCGCCCGCGCCGTCACCGAACAGCACGCAGGTGTTCCGGTCGGTCCAGTCGAGGATGCGAGACAGCACCTCGACGCCGATCACGCAGACGCGCTTGTACTGGCCCGCGCGCACGAAGGAATCGGCGATGGTCAGCCCATAGAGGAAGCCCGCGCACGCCGCCGACAGATCGAAGGCGGGGATGCCCGAGATGCCCAGCTTCTGCTGCACGTAGACCGCGGTCGCCGGCATGGGCATGTCCGGCGTCACCGTGCCGAGCACGATACAGTCCAGCTCGGACGGGGAGATCCCGGCCGATTCGCACGCATTTCGGGCAGCCTCGGCTGCGAGGTCGGACGTCACCCGCCCGTCCTCGATCAGCCGGCGCTCCTTGATCCCGGTCCGCTCCGTGATCCAGGCGTCGTTCGTGTCGACGATCCTGGACAGGTCGTCATTGCTGACGACTCGTGACGGAACGCCACGCCCGGTGCCGAGGATCCGCGCGCGCGGCACCATTCGCCAGCTATGCCTCTTCCTGCGGGAAGATCTCCTTGCCGCCGTAGAACCCGCACGCGCCACACACGCGGTGCGGCACCATCGGGTTCTCGCACTTCTGGCACTGCACGACGGTGGGGGGCTTGCGCTTCGCCGCCCACTGCGCCCGCCGACTCGACGAGCGCGCCTTCGATTGTCTCCGCTTCGGAACTGCCATCTTCGTTCTCCTGATAACCAGCGCTAGGCGCTGGGCTTTCCACGCAGACTCACCAGCTTCGCCAGCCGGGGGTCGGGTTTCGGTTCGGCCTGATGCGCGCACGGCCCCTGGTTGAGGTCGTGACCGCACTGATCACACAGACCCTTGCAGTCCTCGCGGCACAAGGGCCGCATCGGGATGGCCAGGATGAGCTGCTCGCGCACCACCCCCGCGAGATCCAGCACGACGCCGTCGTGTGGCAGGATGTCCATCTCGCCGTCACCTTCGAGGTCCGACACATCGTCGCCGTTGGCACGCTGGGCATTTGCCGAAAAGAGCACGTGGATGTCCGTCCCGAGGTCCACGTGGGCCTCGCCGAGACAGCGACCGCACTCGGCCTTGCCCACGCCCTCGATCCGTCCCCGCACCACCACGTCACCACCGGTCCGGTAGCATCGCACCGCGAGGTGGGCACCGGCTTCGACCGCCAGCTCCACCTCGTCGAGCGCCTCGGCCGCCCACGCCGGTCGGATCGGCCGCTCGACGAGCAGCTCGCCGTCGCCGATCTCCGCGATCGAGATGGAGAATTCTTCGATGGGCTTCATGGGCTGCCGGGACGCGAGGCGCGGACGATAGCGAACGGCGCGCAGATGTCAAGGGTCGCAGGTGGTCCGAAGATCGCACGCAACCCCGCGCCGGTCCGACCGAAAACTCCCCCATGCGCATCGATGGCCGCGTGGGTTCCCCCCTTCGACTCTTCCTTCCGCCGGACCGGCTGCCCCGGGCAGGTCCTTCGCCGACCTGCTCGATCGTGCCCGCGAGGGCTGGGTGGCCACGGAGCGGGATCGGCGACAGCTCGAGGCGGTGGCCGAGCCCGGTCGAGCGGGGGCGCTCAGCCCCGCCGACTTGCGGCTGCAAATCACCCTGTACCGCTACGCGGAACGCGTCGAGCTCGCCACGCACGTGGCGGATCGCTGCAACGGCGCCGTCAAGACCATCCTGCAGACCCAGGTATGACCTTGCCCTGGGGCGCGCGGGTCTGGTATCGACCGGCCGCCATGCGTTGGGTGCTGGGTCTCCTGGTGTGCATCGGTTGCGCCTCCGAGATCGAGCACGGGCTCGACGAGCGTGCGGCCAATGAAGTGGTGCTGGCGCTCAACCGGGCGGGCGTCGGTGCGCGCAAGGAGCGCGAGGCCGGCGAGGGCCAGCGCTGGTCGGTCCAGGTGCCCTCGGCCGAGGCCGGTCGCGCGATGGAGGTCCTCAAGGCCCACGAGCTGCCCCGCGGCCCCGGATCCGCCTTCCGTGATCTCTACGGCAAGCAGAGTCTGGTGCCCTCCCCGAACGAGGACCGCGCGCGCTGGATCGACGCGCTCGGAGGCGAGCTCGCACGGACGCTCGAGACAGCGGACGGCGTGATCACGGCCCGGGTTCACCTGGCCCTGCCGGATGCCGACCCGCTGGCTCCGCACGCGGAGCGCACCAAGCCGAGTGCCTCGGTGCTGCTCAAGCGCGCTCGCGGAATCGCCCTCGGGATTTCGGAGGCAGACGTCAAGCGCCTCGTCGCCGGTGCCGTCTCCGGGCTGTCGACCGAGTCCGTCAGCGTCGTCTCCGTCGAGTCTGCCGCCCAAGGCGAGGCGCCCGCGCTGGCGCACGTCGGCCCGATTGCAGTGGCGGCGGCGTCGCGGGGCACGCTGACGGCCATCCTGGCGAGCTGCGTGGGCGTGATCCTGTTGCTCGGCGTCGTGCTGGTGGTGACGTCCCTGCGCCAGGTGCGGGCGAATCGCTGAATGACCGGCCGTGCCGGCTATCGGAGCATGAACGGATAGGTGAGCGAGAGCGGCGAGCGGCTCCTCGGAAACGAAGCCTTGTTGATGGCGTCGAGCAGGCAGTGTCCGGTGGGCGTGCCGTCGTAGGGAGCCAGCACCTTCGCTCCCGAGACCTTGCCGGAAGGCTCGATCGTCAGCTGGAGCTTGGCCAACCCGGGTACCTGGTATTTCTCGTAGCAGTCGGCCGCCTTCTTGGACACGGGCGACATGCCCTTCTTGAGGTCGCCTTGGGATAGCTTTTCCGGCAGCGCGTCCTCGGCCTTGGCTGCGGTCGGCTTCTCCTTTTCCTCGCCACTTGCGCTCAGCACGTCCGAGAGCTCGTCACCTCCCTTGCCCTTCTTGTCCTTCTTCTCCTTGGTGACCGCCTCGCCAGCGAGTCGCGCTGCTTCCGTTCGCGGAGGCTCTTCCGCCTTGGGCGCCGGCTTGTCCTTTGCTTTGGCCGGGAGTGGATCTTCGGGCGCCTTGGTGGGCACCGCCTTGGCTGGATCCGTCTTGGTGGGCTCGGCCTTCGCGATCTTGAGGTCCTTGTCCTTCCGTGGCTTGCTGGGCTCGGCCGCCTTCGCCACCTCGGGCACAGCCGCCTTCGCCACCTCGGGCTCGGCCGCCTTCGCCACCTCGATGGGCTTGGCCGGCGAGGCGGGCTTGATCGCGGACGCGATGGGCGGCGCGGCCGCCGCGACGACAGGCGGTGGAGCGGAGGGTCGACTGAGCACCAGGTAACCTGCGATGACCGCCGAGGCCGCCACGATGCTGCCAATGACGAGCGGGAGCCTCGACCCGCCGGCAGCGGGTCCTGGGGGCGGGGCGATGGCGGCTGGCGGCACCGCCGGCGTCCCGGCCGGCGGAGTCATCGTGCGAACGACGGCACCGTTCCTGCCGCTCGTGCCGGTCGGCGTGGGCACGCGCGTCTCGCCGGTCGGTGGAGTCGTCACGCGGATCACGGAGCGGCGGCCCGTATCGCTGACGGCGCGCGTGCCGCCCTGCGGGGTTCGACCCACGACCGGGTGCTTGCCTGTCTGCGTCTTCTTCTCGGTCGCGGCCAGCTCGAGCAGGTCGATGAGCCCGCTCGTATCTTCTCCAGGCTTTCCGCCCTGGCGCTTCGGGTCCTGCTCTCCCGCCATGATCTACGGAGAATAGCTGCTCAGGAGCGCCAAGGCCACCTGAACGCGACACATCAGCGTCGGTCTGCTACGCTGGCTCACATGCTCACGCTCGACCTGCTGGTTGGGCAGCCGCGCGCTGTGGACCTCTTGCGGCACGCGCTCACCGCACACGGCAGGCTCCATCACGCGTATCTCTTCGCCGGACCCCCAGGGGTCGGCAAGCGAACGGCTGCGCTGGCGCTGGCCGCTGCGATCGCGTGTCCCGAGGCACCTGGCTCCGGATGCGGCCGCTGCAACGCGTGCCGCCACGTGGCCACGGGCACGCATCCGGACGTCCTGCACATCGTCCCCGACCGGAGCAAGGCGCGGCCCGAGATCAAGATCGAGCAGGTGCGGGAAGAGCTGCTGCCCAGGCTCGCGTTCCTGCCGAACGAGTCTCCGAGCCGGATCGTTCTCCTCGAGGATGCAGACCTGATGAATCCGATCGCCGCCAACGCGCTGCTCAAGACACTGGAGGAGCCCCCGAACGGCACGCGCTTCGTGCTGACCTGTGATGCGCCGTCGCGCTTGCCGGCCACGATCCCTTCGCGCTGCCAGGTGGTCCGCTTTGTGCCCCTCGGCGAGGAGCCGCTGGTCAAGCTCCTCGTCGAGCGGCATGGTTTCGCGGACGCGGATGCCCGTGCAGCCGCGCGGCTGGCCGAGGGCAGCCCAGGAAACGCGCTGGCCGTGGCGGCGTCCGGCGAAGCTGCCAGCCAGGCGGACCTCGCGCGCAGGGTGCTGACAAATGCCCTCGAGCGGCAGGGGACCTCGTCGGTGGCCAGCGACGCGTGGGCGCAACGAACCCTGCTGCCCGGGGCGCTGATCCTGGCGCGTCAGCTCATCCGTGACGCCCTGGTCGAGACCTCCGCGGCGCACGCTGCGGACGACCTCGTCCGTTCCCTCGCCCGGCGCCCTCCCGCAGACCTCTTCGCCGCGGCCCAGACCCTCGAGGACACGCGCGTGGCGCTCGAGGGCAACGCAAACCCGCAAGTGTGGCTCGAGGCCCTCAGCGTGCGGCTTGGCCGCGTGCTCATGGCGGTGACGCAGTGAGCGACAACGCCAATCCGCCGGCGCGCCCGTCCGGCGGCGACGGAGGTGAGGGGGGCGGCGGCGGCAGTGGGCGCAGACGGCGTGGCAGGCGCGGTCGAGGCGGCCGCCCCGGTGGCGAAGCGAGACGCCCGGACGCGGGAGCCCCGCCCGATGCTCCCCGCGAGGCCAGCGGCAGCGCCGAGCCCCGCGGCGATCAGCCCCCAGGCGATCCGCGCCCTGGTGCGCCCGATCGGCGACCGCGGCGCGACCGTGACCGGCGTTCTCGTGGCCCGCGACCACCGGACGGCCCACCCCAAGAGGCCCGTGAAGGCCGCCGCACCCGGCCGCCAGACGCAAGCGAGGGCCGACGCGACGAGCGACGGACGCGACCACCGGAGCGGCTCGACCGGCCAGCCGACCGGCCGGGCACCGAGGCACGCCGAGCCGAGCCTGCGCGTCGAACCCGGCCGCCGGACGTGCTGGTTCCGAGGCTGCCGGACGTGGTGCCTTCAGCCCCGGCGGAGGAGCGTGTCAACCAAGGCCCGCCCCAGCTACCCTTTCTTGCGCTGCTGGAGGAACCCGCGCCCGACGTCGACGGCGAAGACGCCTTGGTCGACCTCGATCTCGACGGGGACGTGGCGGTGGCGAATGTCGTGGGCGTGCGGCTGCGGGAAGCAGGGCGGGTGTACGAGTTCGACGCAGGAGACCTGACGCTCGAACGCGGAGCGGAGGTGGTCGTGTCCACGGAGCGGGGCACGCTGCTCGGCACGGTCGCCGTGGCGAGCCGTCGGCGCGAGCCGAGGGGCCAGCTGCGCCCAGTGGTCCGCGTGGCCGACACCAACGATCTGCGACAGCGCGAGCGCAACAGGGAAAAGGAGAGCCAGCTGCTCGCCCTGGCGCGGGACCGTTCGCGTGCGATGCGAATGCCGGTCAAGGTCTTCCGCGCCGAGGTCCTTCCCGGTCATCGTCTGGTGCTGACTTTCAGCGCCGAGGACCGGGTCGACCTGCGGGAGCTCGCGCGCGATCTCAGCGTACGAGAGCGCCTGCGTGTGGAGCTGCGCCAGGTCGGCGTGCGCGACGATGCCAAGGCGATGGGCGGCATCGGAACCTGTGGCCTCGAGCTGTGCTGCTCGACCTTCCTGCCATCGTTCGCGCCCGTGTCGATTCGCATGGCCAAGGATCAGGGCATCGTCCTCAATCCGCAAAAGGTGTCCGGACAGTGTGGCCGCCTCAAGTGCTGCCTCGTCTACGAGGAGGCGCAGTACCGCGAGGCCATGAAGGGGCTGCCCAAGCTCGGCAAGCGCGTCGTCACGCCCGACGGTGAGGGCCGCGTGCAAGAGCTCGACGCCCTGCGCCGCCGCGTTCGGGTCTCCTATCCCGACGGGGCGTCGCGCGCGTACACCGCCGAGGAAGTCCAGCTCGCCTCGCTGGCGAGCTCCGGTCCGAGCGCGCCGCCTCCGGAGCCCGCGCCGCCCGCCGAGCTCCCTCCCGACGATGGCCCGCCGGCGCCCGGCCCTGCCTCCGACGACGGCCCACCTTCGTAGCACCGGCGCCCGGTTTCGGGTATTCCTGTGCCGCCCGCAGCGCCGCCAGCGGCGCCACGAGGCCACGAGCCATGGAACGCTTCTACATCACGACACCCATTTACTACGTCAACGACGTGCCGCACCTCGGGCACGCCTACACGACCGTCGCCGTCGACGTACTGGCGCGCTATCAGCGTGCACGCCTCGGCCCCGAGAACGTCCGCATGCTCACCGGCACGGACGAGCACGGCCTCAAGATCCAGGAAGCCGCGCACAAGCGCGGCGAGACGCCGATCGAGCTCGCCGATCGCGTGGTGGAGCGCTTCCGCGCCGCCTGGCGCGCCCTCGACATCTCGAACGACGACTTCATCCGCACCACCGAGCCGCGCCACAAGGCGGTCGTGCTCGACCTCTGGCGGCGGCTCGAGCAGCAGGGCGACATCTACCTCGGCGACTACGAGGGCTGGTACTGCATCTCCTGCGAGGAGTTCTATCCGGAGTCGCAGCTCGCCGGCGGCAAGCTGTGTCCGGTCCACGAGCGCGAGGTCACGCGCGTCAAGGAACAGTCCTACTTCTTCCGCTTGTCGAAGTACCAGGACGCGCTCATCTCCTACATCGAGCAGCACCCCGGCTTCGTCCAGCCGACCATCCGCAAGAACGAGGTGCTCGGTTTCCTGCGTAGCGAGCCGCTGCGCGACCTCTCGATCTCGCGCACCACCTTCGGCTGGGGCATCCAGGCCCCCGAGCATCCGGAGCACGTCATCTACGTCTGGATCGACGCCCTGACCAACTACATCAGCGCGCTCGGTGGCCCCGGTGCGGACGGCTACCAGCGGTTCTGGGAAGCGGCGCGCACGATCCACGTCATCGGCAAGGACATCCTGCGCTTTCATTGCGTGTACTGGCCGGCGATGCTGCTGTCTGCGGGCCTGCCGCTGCCCCGCACGGTGTTCGCGCACGGTTGGTGGAAGGTCTCGGGCAAGAAGATCTCCAAAGGGCTGCCTGCCACGCGCATCGATCCAGTGCAGCTCAGCGAGGACGTGGGGGCGGACGCCGTGCGCTATTTCCTGATGCGCGAGGTGCCGCTCGGCGCCGATGGGGACTTCAGCTACGAGGGCCTCATCGGCCGCATCAACAGCGAGCTCGCGAACGACCTCGGCAACCTCCTCAATCGCTCCGCCGCGATGCTGCGCAAGTACGTGGGGGGCAAGATCCCCGCGCTGGCCGGAGGCGACGATCCGCTCGACGTCGAGCTGCGAACGACGGCCGAGCGGGCCCGCGACGACGCCGGCAAGGCGCTCGATGAGCTCGCCCCCTCACGCGCGCTCGATGCGATCTGGGAGCTGGTCCGCCTGGCCAACCGCTACGTCGACCAGACGCAGCCGTGGGTGCTCGCCAGGAACCCTGAGGGCAAGGCGCGCCTCGACGTCGTCCTCGCGAGCTTCGCCGAGTCCCTGCGCTGGATCGCGCTGCTCGTCGCGCCCTTCCTGCCGAGGAGCGCCACCGAGATCCAGCGTCAGCTGGGCCTTTCGTCCGGCGAGCGGTGGCCGTCTGCGTGGCGCTACCCGGGCTCGCAGGTGGCAGAGACCGGCGCGGTGCTGTTCCAGCGCCTCGACGAGCCCGCCGCCGCCACGCTCATCGACAAGTGGCTCGCCAAGGCAGGCGCTCCGAAGGCCGAAGCTCCCGAGGCGCCGACCGAGCCAGCTCCGCCCACCAAGCCCGACGTCGCGAAGATCACGTACGAGGACTTCGGCAGGCTCGACCTGCGCGTGGGCCGCATCGTGAAGGCCGACCGCATCCCCAAGGCCGACAAGCTGCTGCACCTGCACGTGGAGATCGGCGAGCCCGCTCCCCGCGAGGTCGTGGCAGGCATCGCGACGGCCTATGCACCCGATGGCCTCGTCGGCAAGCAGGTCGTCTTCCTGGCCAATCTCGAGCCCAAGAAGATCCGCGGCATCCTCTCGCACGGCATGGTCCTCGCCGCCGGTGACGCCGAGGTCCTGGCGCTCTCGGGCCTGGATCGGGAGGTCGTGCCCGGGACCAAGGTCAAGTGACGCTCGCGCTCTTCGATTCGCACTGCCACGTCTACGAGAAGACCTTCGATGCGGACCTCGGCGACGTGCTCGCCCGCGCGCGAGCGGCGGGCGTGGAGGGCATGATCGCCATCGGCGCCTCGGGCGACCTCGAGTCCTGCCACCGCGCGGTGGCCCTTGCGGCAGCCCACGAGGATGTCTGGGCCACCGTGGGCGTGCATCCGCACGACGTCGCGCGTATGACCGACGCCGACTTCGCCACGGTCGCCGCCCTGGCCCGCGCGCCCCGGGTCGTCGGCGTCGGCGAGAGCGGGCTCGACTACCACTACGATCACTCGCCGCGCGAGCTCCAGCAGGCTGCCTTCCGCCGCTTCGCGCGCCTCGCCATCGAGCGTGACCTGCCCCTCGTCGTGCACATCCGCGACGCCCACGCCGAGGCGGCGCGCATCCTGCGCGAGGAGGGCGTCCAGCGCGCCATCATCCACTGCTTCACCGGCACCGCCGCCGAGGCCGCGCCGTACCTCGAGCTCGGCCACCACGTCTCCTTCTCGGGCATCGTCACCTTCAAGACCGCCGACGCCCTCCGGGAAGCGGCGCGCATCGTGCCAGCCGACCGGCTCCTCATCGAGACCGACGCGCCCTTCCTGGCCCCGGTCCCGAACCGTGGCAAGCGCAACGAGCCCTCGTTCCTGGCCCACACGGCGACGCTGCTCGCAGCCACGCGCGGCGAGGAGCCGGGCGCCCTGGCTGCCAGCACCAGCGACAACGCGCGCGCGATTTTCCGGCTACCGCCGCGCGCTGGGGTCCGTCGGTCCGGCTAGACGACTAGCCGTTGCGGTGTCCGCACCTCACCCCCGTACACCACCTTCACATTACTTACATTCGACCACGCATGGCACGGCCCTCGCAGAGGGCACGGCGCATGCTGAACCTGAATCCATTCAAGAAGCTCGGCGCCCTCGCCCTCCTGTGCGCCATTTCCGTCGGCTGTGGCGCCGACGGCCGTCCGGCACCCGAATGGAGCGACGCCGAGGACGACGCCAGGCTGTCGTCCTACGAATCGGTCTTCGCAGGTGCGCCCGACAACCGGACGCTGCCGACCGAGGGCAAGGCCGATGCGGTCTATCCTGCCAAGTTCTCCGATCTGCTGCGAGAGCAATCGCCGGTGCGCAATCAGGCCAGCCGGGGCGTCTGCTCCATCTTCTCGACCGTGGCGCTGATGGAGCACCTCTACATCAAGGCCGGCGTGGCCACGCCCGACTTCTCGGAGCAGTACCTGCAGTGGTCGGTCAAGAACGAGGTCGGCTCGTTCCCGCACTCGGGCGGATCCTCCGCCGAC
Organism: Myxococcales bacterium; assembly: GCA_023248855.1. GTDB lineage: Bacteria > Myxococcota_A > Polyangia > JAHFDS01 > JAHFDS01 > JAHFDS01. Next base: position 41,425 of record JAHFDS010000009.1, on the reverse strand, counting down.
GCCAACCTGCGCGCCATCTCGCGCTTTGGCATCGTCGAGGAAGCCGCGTGGCCCTACGAGAGCTACGGCTGGACCAGCGCCAACGATCCCGAATGCAAGGACGATGACGAGGCCGAGAACCAGCCGACCAAGTGCTACACGAACGGCGAGCCTCCGGCCGGCGCGCGGATGGCCCAGAAGGTCAAGCTGCCTGCGGGGCGCTACGTGTCGACGCGAGACCTCAAGGACCGTCTCTTCCGCAAGAAGACCGGCGTCATCGTCGGCCTCGACTTCTTCTACCAGGCCTGGAACCACCGCCTGTCCAAGCTCCCGGTCAACGCCGAGTCCTTCCGCCAGGGCATCGTCCTTTCGCCGAACGACGACGACGTCACCGAGAGCCACAAGCAGCGCGCAGGGCACTCCATCCTCATCGTCGGCTGGGACGACACCGTCGAGCTCCCGATCGTCGACAAGGACGGCAAGCCGGTGCTCGGGGCGGACGGCAAGGCCCGCACCGAGAAGGGCTTCTGGATCTTCAAGAACAGCTGGGGCACCACGCGCTTCGGTGTGACGAATCCGAATGGCGCCGGCTACGGCTACCTGTCGATGCGCTACGTGGACGACTACGGCTCGGCCTACACGAGCGATGTCCCCACCGTGACCCCGCCCCCGCCGCCACCCCCGACCGGTCGCCGCTTCGAGGCGCGCCCGGCGGCCGGGATCCCCGATGGTGATCGCGCGGGTATCACGAGCGACATCACCGCGACCGGCACCGGCAAGGCGGGCCGCGTGACCGTGACCGTCGACATCACCCACCCCTATGTCGGCGATCTCGTTCTGCAGCTGACGCACGGCGGCAAGACCGCGACCCTCCTGGACCAGCAAGGGGGCTCGGACGACGACCTCAAGAAGACCTTCACGCTCGCGGACTTCCAGGACACGGACGGCGCGGGCACCTGGACCCTCAAGGTCGCCGACGTGGCGGCCCAGGATGTCGGCACGCTGAACCTCTGGTCCGTCCAGCTCGGTGACTGACGATCGGCCGCCTTCCCTGCTCCACTGCGCAGCCTCCGGTATCTCTTGACAGTTCTGGCCACCGGGTGTAGCTAACCCTCTCTTCTGGAGCACCGAAGGAGCGTTCGATCATGTCCACTCATCGTATGGGCGTCCTGGGCAAGAAGCTCGGCATGACCCAGATCTTCATCGACAACGGCATGCGCATCCCCGTCACCGTCGTTCAGGCGGGCGGCGCGGTGCTCGGCAAGCGGACGCCCGACAAGGACGGCTACGCGGCCCTGATCCTCGGCTTCGACGAGAAGCCTTGGCGCGTGACCAACAAGCCCGACGAGGGCCGCTTCAAGAAGGCCGAGGTCCCGGCGCTGCGTTTCGTGCGCGAGCTGCGCGTCGCCGACGTCAAGGCGCTCGAGGGCTACGAGATCGGCCAGAAGGTGGACCTCTCGAAGCTATTCCACGAGGGCGGTTTCGTCGACGTCAGCGGCCGCACCAAGGGCAAGGGCTACCAGGGCGTCATGAAGCGCCACGGAATGCCGGGTTTCAAGCGGACGCATGGCACGCACGAGTTCTTCCGCCACGGTGGCTCCATCGGCTGCCGCCTCACACCCGGCCGCGTTCACAAGGGCAAGCGCATGTCCGGTCACATGGGCGATGCGAACATGACCATGCAGAGCGTCGCGCTCATGAAGATCATGGCGGAAGAGGGGCTCCTCCTGCTCCGCGGCGCGGTGCCTGGCGGCAAGAACGGCTATCTGGTCGTTCGTGGCGCCGTCAAGAAGCCCACCCAGAACTGGCGCGCCAAGGTCGAGATGCAAGAGACGGCTTCGAAGAACCCGATGAAGGCCTCGAAGGCCGCCGCAGGCGCGAAGAAAGCCGCCAAGAAGTAACCGCTCGCCCTTCGCCGCGCGCGAAGGGCTCAGCGGCTCCCTAGCGAGCCATGTCCAGGCTCGGCGACCGCCGGAACCGACACGACGCGTTCTACCAGCGCGCCCAGAAGGGCGGCTTCGCTGCGCGCGCGGTATTCAAGCTCGAGCAGATCGACCAGAAGCTGCACTTGCTCCGCAAGGGGGCGCGGGTGCTCGACCTCGGCTGCAAGCCGGGCTCCTGGTTGCAGTACGCGCGCAAGATCTGTGGAGAGGCGGCGCCACTGGTGGGTCTCGACCGGACGTCGCTCGAGATCGAGATCCCCGGCGCACGCGTCCTCGTGGGAGACGTCATGTCGATCGCGCCGGGCACGCTGCTCGGAGAGCTCGATCGGTTCGACGTGGTGCTCAGCGACATGGCGCCCGACACGAGCGGCATCCGCTCGCTCGATCAGGCGCGCTCCGAGGCCCTGTTCGAGCGCGCGCTCGAGATCTCGCTCGCCACCCTCGCGCCCGGCGGGAGCTTCGTCGGCAAGCTCTTCCAGGGTCCAGACTTCCAGCGACTGCAGAAGCTCCTGCGAGACCGCTTCGCCGAGGCCAAGGTCGTCAAGCCCGAGAGCTCCCGCAAGGAGAGCCTCGAGATCTACCTCGCGGGCTTGCGCTTCCGAGGCGCACCGGCGAGCCTCTCCAGATGACACGCGAGACCATCGCGGTGGGCCTGTCGGGCGGCGTGGACAGCGCCACGGCTGCCGCGCTCCTCGTCGCGGCGGGCCATCGGGTGATCGGGCTCTCGATGCGGCTCTACGACGCGGGGGGCACCCCCGCCGCGGTGGGCCGCTGCTGCGGACCGCGTGATCTCGAGGACGCGAGGCGCGTGGCCGCGCACCTCGACATCCCCTACTACGTGATCGACGACGCCGAGCGCTTTCGCGCGAGGGTGATCGAGGACTTCGTGAGCGAGTACCTGGCCGGGCGCACGCCGAATCCCTGCGTGCGCTGCAACGAGCACGTCAAGATCGGTCCCCTGCTCCGCCACGCCCGGGCCCTCGGCGCGGACGCGCTCGCGACCGGGCACTACGCGCGCATCGAGCACGATCGAACGGGGCGACCGAACCTGCATCGAGGGGCCAGCGCGGCCAAGGATCAGGCGTACTTCCTGTTCGCGCTCCCACCAGGTGCCCTGCCCCACCTTCGTTTCCCGCTAGGCGAGCTCCAAAAGGACGCCGTGCGCGAGCAGGCCCGGTCGCTCGGGCTTCCGAACGCAGACAAGGCGGAGTCGCAGGAGATCTGCTTCGTGCCTGATGGCGATCATGCGTCGTTCGTCGCGCGCGAGGCTCTGCGGCGCGGAGCCGCCGTCCGGGCCGGCCTCGTGGTCGACGCGGCCGGACACGTGCTGGGCGAGCACGACGGTGTTCACCGCTTCACGATCGGCCAGCGCCGCGGCGTCGGGGTCTCGGAGGCCGCCGGCAGGCGCTACGTGACGGCGATCGACGCGGGCAGCGGACGCGTCACCCTCTCGGAAGCGTCGGCCCTGCAGCGCGACACCATCCAGGTCGACGACGTCCGCTGGCTGTGCGACGCGTTCCCGACGCGAGCGCTCGTGCAGCTCCGGCACCGCCACACTGCGGTTCCGGCGTCACTGGTCAGGGTCGGCGAGCGTGCGGTGGAGGTGACGTTCGACGCGCCCGAGCGGGCCGTCGCCGCCGGACAGGCGGCCGTGTTCTTCGAAGGCGACCGGGTGATGGGCGGCGGCTGGATCGCCGCCTGATCGTTCGCGCGAGGTGAAGCCAAACTAGTGCTGCCCGCCAATAGTTGGACGGCATTTGAGCTCGGAGCAGCCATCACCTGCCAGCTGGCCGCAGCACTCGCGCACGCGAAGCGTGCGCAAGACAAACACCTGGGGCCGCTCGTCGAACCAGATGATTCCACTGGAATCACGGACAGCACTAGGTGTCTCGTTTGCTCGCGCTCTGCGCTCGCGAGTGCCGCACGCAGGACGTTCGACGATTTCTCTCCACAGCCCTACTCCGGTCAAACTTCTGACGAGCGGCACTAGTCGCGTTCGAGATACGTGTAGCCCGAGAGGCCACCCTCGTACATGCGGACCAGTCGGCGCGTCTCCTCGAGCGTCATCCGGCCAGCGCGCACGGCGTCTTCGGCGGCGCGACGCACCCGCACGACCAGGTCCTCGCGCGAATAGCTCACGTAGTTCAGCACCTCGGTCACCGTGTCGCCCGCCACCACGTGGTCGATGCGGTAGCCACCGCCCTCCTCGAGGGACACGTGCACCGTGTTGGTGTCGCCAAACAGGTTGTGCAAGTCGCCGAGGATCTCCTGGTACGCGCCGATGAGGAAGATGCCGACGTGGTAGTCCTTGTCGGGCACGAACGGGTGCAGCTCGAGCACCGCCTTGACGTCCCGGCGGTCGATGAAGTGGTCGATCTTGCCATCCGAGTCGCAGGTGATGTCCGCCAGCACCGCGCGGTGCGTGGGTTCTTCCTCGAGCCGGTGGATCGGCATGATCGGAAACAGCATGTCGATCGCCCACGAATCGGGCACCGACTGGAACATGGAGAAGTTGCAGAAGTACGTGTCGGACAGCAAGCGCTCGAGGCCCGCGAGCTCTTCGGGTAGCTCCGGCAGCTCGCGCGTCAGGCGCTGCACCTTCTGGCAGATGGCCCAGAACAGCTTCTCCGCGAGGACGCGCTCCTCGAGGGAGAGGTGCCCGAGCGTGAACAGCGTCAGGCTCTCGTCCTTGTAGCCGACCGCGTCGTGATAGGACTCGATGACGTTCTTGCGCGTGACGTCGCGGTAGGTGTCCCACAGGTTGCGCACCGTCGGCGGCACCGTCGCTGGCAGGGAGTCCGGGAGGCTACCGACGTTGAACTCGCCGACCCCGAGCACGTCGACCACCAGGATCGAGTGGTGCGCCACCACCGCGCGGCCGGACTCGCTGACCAGGGTCGGGTGCGGCACGCCAGCCTCGTTGCACATGTCGCCGGTCTGGAAGACGATGTCGTTCGCGTACTCCTGCATCGAGTAGTTCATCGACGACTGGAAGTTGGTCTGCGAGCCGTCGTAGTCGATGCCGAGGCCACCGCCGACGTCGAGATACTTGAGCGGCACGCCAAGCTTGTGCAGCTCACAGTAGAAGCGCACCGCCTCCCGGAGCGCGTCCTTGACCGAACGGATGGCGGAGATTTGGCTGCCGAGGTGGAAGTGGAGCAGCTCGAACGAGTCGAGCATCTCGTGCTCGCGCAGGTACGCGATCGCCTCCATGAGCTCCTGCGCGGTGAGGCCGAACTTCGAGCGGTCGCCGCCCGAGGCCTCCCAGTGCCCCGAGCCCCGCGTCGCGAGCTTGGCGCGCATGCCGATGCGCGGCTTGATGCCCGTGCGCTCCGAGACCGACCGGATGAGGGCGAGCTCGCTCATCTTCTCGACCACCATGATGACGGTGCGGCCGAGCTTGGACGCGTACAGCGCGGACTCGACGTACTCCTCGTCCTTGTAGCCATTGCAGACGATGAGCGCCTCGGGGTCGTCCATCATCGCCATCACGGCGAGCAGCTCGGGCTTCGAGCCGGCCTCGAGCCCATAGTGGTACTGGCGGCCGTAGTGGACGATCTCCTCGACGATGTACTTGTGCTGGTTGACCTTGATCGGATAGACGCCCTTGTAGGGTGCCCCGTAGCCGTAGTCCGCGATCGCTTTGCGGAACGCCTCGTTGAGCTCCACGATGCGCGCCTTCAAGATGTTCGAGAAGCGGATGAGGAGCGGGAGCCCGATGCCACGCGTGCCGACCTCGTCCACGAGCTCCTTGACGTCGAGCGAGGGGCCCGGCGCCCCTTCTGGGTGCATGACGAGGTGCCCAGCATCGTTGATGCCGAAGTATCCGTTCGACCAGTTGGTGACGTTGTACAGCTCGCGGGAATCCTGGACCGTCCAGCGGCGGGGAAGCTTGGCCTGACTCACGAGGGCAGTATATCGATCGCATGCGCACGCCAAAGGCAATTCACGTTGCGCTCCTGCTCGCGGGAGCGTGGACACCCGCCCGGGCCCAGCCGAGGCACGTGCCCGACGTGACGACGCTCGCCGCCGGGCACGGACAGCTCGTCGCCGGCACGCCGATCGGCACGATCCTGTCACGCGACGGACACGCGTGGCGGTGGGCGTGTCACGGAGGCGTGGGCTACGAGCCGCCCTACCAGCCGCCCTACGCGGTCTCGGCACGGGGCACGCTCTTCGCGGCCTCGCACGATGGCCTCGCCATCTCGCGCGACGGCGGCTGCGACTTCCAGATGGCCGGCGGGCCGCTCGACAAGATGTACGTGGACCACGTCGTCGTCGACCCGCGGGGCCGCGTGTGGGCGGTCACCAGCACGAACGGTGTCGAGAACGGCCTCTACGTGAGCCGCGACGACGGCCGCCACTTCGCCAGGACGACGCTGCGCTCGCGCACCGTGTGGTTCAAGTCGATCCTCGTCCGTGGGCGCGAGGTATTGGTCTCGGCGTACGACGCCATCGGCAAGGGCACGAACCGGCTCTACCGCTCGACCGACGACGGCACGACCTTTCGCGAGCTCGCGGTCGAGCTGCCGGCGGGCGCCCGGCTCATCTTCCTCCTGGTGGGCGGCCAGGGCGCGCGCGCCGGCGGGCCGGTGCTGGCGACCGGCTTCGTCGACGAGCGCCCCGTGCTCCTGCGCGCGGACGCCACGCTGCGGCAGTGGCGCGTGGTGCTCTCGGCCCAGGAGCTCTCCGGGGTCGCCATCGCGCGCGATGCCACCTACGCCATCGTCGACGGGGCCCTCCTGCGCGCGACGGACGCGCAGCACTTCACGCGAACACAAGCCCCTGTGCATCCCCGCTGCGTGGTGGCCCAGGACGACGCGCTCTGGCTGTGCGCGGACCTCCGCACCGACCAGGCCATCGCGGCGCGGCGTCGCACGAAGCGCTGGGAGGTGCTCGGCAAGGGAGGCCTGCGCGCGCTCACGGGCCCCGCCTGCGAGACCGGCGGCAGCGTCGGCCGCGTGTGCGGGCCGCTCTGGCCGGGCCTTAGGAGGCAGCTCGGGCTGTGATCTCCTCGCATCGGTGCGAGCCCACCGGATCTCCATGCTAGGCTCCCGCCGTGCGCATCGACGAGCTCCTGGCCTCGGGCCGACCGAGCTTCTCCTTCGAGTTCTTCCCGCCGAAGACCGACGAGGCGGTCCGCCAGCTCTCCGAGACCGTGGGCGAGCTGCGCACGCTGGAGCCGACCTTCGTGTCCGTCACCTACGGCGCTGGCGGTTCCACGCGCGAGCGCACGCTCGAGATCGTCTCCCACATCAAGCGCGACCACGGCATCGAGTCGATGGCGCACCTGACCTGCGTGGGCTCGTCGAGAGACGAGCTCAAGACGGTGCTCGACCGCCTGCGTGACGCCGGCATCGAGAACGTGCTCGCGCTGCGAGGCGACCCGCCCAAGGGCCAGCACACGTTCCAGCGCACGGCGGGCGGCTTCGGGCACGCCAACGAGCTCGTCGCGTTCATCAAGGAGACCTACGGCGACACCTTCTGCGTCGGCGCCGCGTGCTACCCGGAGGGGCACCCCGAGGCGCACGGGCTCGACCACGACGTGACGAACCTCAGGCGCAAGGTCGACGCGGGTTGCTCGTTCCTCATCTCGCAGCTGTTCTTCGACAACGCCTTCTACTTCCAGCTGGTCGAGCGCGCGCGCGCCGCCGGCATCACGGTGCCCATCATCCCGGGCCTGATGCCCGTCACGAACACCGGGCAGATCGAGCGCTTCACGCTGATGTGCGGTGCGACCCTGCCGCCGCGGCTGCGGCTCGAGCTGGATCGACGGCGCGAGGACCTCGCGGCCACCGTGCAGCTCGGCGTCGCCTATGCCTCGGCACAGGCGGCGGGCCTGCTCCTCGGCGGCGCGCCGGGCATCCACTTCTACACGCTCAACCGCTCGAGCGCGACCCGCGACATCTTCGCGGCGCTGCGCGGCGCAGTGCGATTGTGATAACCAGGGACCGATGAGCCAGCCCGACGATCCCGAAGCGCCGCGGACGGGGCCGACGCCCGTCGAGCCGGCCAACGACGCCGCGCTGCCGGTCGATCCGGCCACGCTCAAGCAGGCCGTCATGCTCGAGCTCTTGCGGGAGGGCTACGCGTTCGTGGTGCTCGATGCGAGGCGCCCTGGCGTCAGCGTCCCGCCGCACCTGGCGGGAAACAGCGGGCTCGTCCTGCAGTTCGCGTACGACATGCCCGTGCCCATCCGCGACCTGACGGTCGACCAAGCCGGCATCCGGGCGACGCTGTCTTTCCAGCGCAGTCCTCACGCGTGCGTCATCCCCTGGGACGCCGTCTACGTGCTGCACGACGGCGAGGGCCGCGGGGTGCAGTTCCCGACCGATGCCCCGGCGGACCTGTCGGCCGACGACGTCGAGGCCGCACCAGCGGCCGAGCCTCCGCCCGCGGCCAAGCCCGGCAAGAAGCCGCGGCCGAGCCACCTCAAGCTCGTGGATTGACCCTCCCGAGAGGGCCTGTCCTCCACCAACGAACAGCTCGTCCATGCTACGGTTTGGCCCGTGGATCGAGGCGTCGCGGCGTCGCTGGTGGGGGCAGCGCCGGCCCTGGGCCTCGTCGGCCTGTCCGCGCTGCTCGGCGGCCTGGACAGCCCGGTCGGAGCCGCCGGATCGCTCGTCGCGTGCTTCGCCGCACTGGCCGCGGGCCTCGTCTTCCTCGAGCCGATCGTCCACGAGCGCCTCGGGTCTGCGCCAGCCCTCGTGGTGCCCCACGTCGCCGAGCGGTTCGTCGCCCGGGCGCTCGCGGCGCACTCGCTCGACCAGCTCGCTCCGCTCGTCGCGGCCGAGGCCGAGCGTGTGCTCGGCGCCAGCCGCGGCCGCCTGCTGGTGGCCGACGCCAGCGCGAAGACCGGCGCCCGGATCCTCGGGGGCGGCGCGGTCGAGGCCCCCACCTCGGAAGGCCTGTTCGACGCGCTGATGGCGACGGGAGGACCCGTCGCGCGCGCCGCGCTCGCCGAGGACGAGGGCGGGCAGGCTGCGCGCCTCCTGATGGAGCAGCTCGACGCGCACCTCGCAGTCCCGCTCGTGCAGCGTGGAGCGCTCGTGGGCGTGCTGTTCCTGGGCGGCGTCGCGGCCACGGCCGACGCGACGGCCCGCGCGAGGCGCCTCGGCGCTGGCACCACCGTCGCGCTGACCAGCTTGCTCCTGCGCGAGGCGGCAAGGGGCGTGGGTTCGCTCGCCCGCGAGGTGGGTCTCGCGACGGCCGTGCAGGAGGCGCTCCTGCCCGACGAGCGGCCGCAGCGGCGCGGTGACCTGGTCGTGCGCGGCCTGGCGAAGAGCGCGAGCGAGTGCGGCGGCGACCTCTGGATGTGCTCGGAGCTCCCGAACGGTCGCTGGCTCATCCTGGTCGGGGACGTCACCGGCCACGGCGCGCCGGCGGCGATGCTCGCCGCGGTGGCCAAGGGCGCGACCGACGCCCTCCGCCTCGCCCGCGGCGGGCAGATCGATCCGGGCGAGCTGCTCGAGACGCTCGGGCGGGTCGTGCACGGCGTCGGCAAGACCAGGTACTTCATGACGGCCTTCGCGCTGGTCGTCGAGGCGACCCACGCACAGATCCGCTTCGCCAACGCCGGCCATGAGTTCCCGTATCTGCTCTCGTCCAGGGGCCTCGGGCCTGACGGCGGCGCCGAGCTCAAGCGGCTGATCGCGCGCGGAGACGCCCTCGGGACCAGCACGCACTCGACGTACCAGAGCGAGACGCGCGCCTTCGAGCCCGGCGAGCGCATCCTGCTCTACACGGACGGGGCCCAGGGCGTCGTGTCGGAGAACGGCGACTCGTTCGGTGAGAAGCGCCTCCGTCGCACGCTGTCGCAGCTCGCCTCCGTGCCCATCGCCGACGTCGTGACGCGACTGTCGGGCGATCTCGAGCGCCACCGCGGCTCGCGGCCGCTGGAGGACGACTACACGCTCGTCATCGTGGGACGCGAGGAGTCAGGCCCGGCATGAGCGCGGGCGTCATCCTCGGCCTCGCGGTCGGCGCGACCGGCGTGGCGACCTATCTGCGTTCGCGCATGCGAAAGCGTGGCACCTACGCGCGCGCGACCACGGTCCCGCGCGAGATCCTCGACGAGGCCCTGGCGGGGCTCCTCGAGGCGTGCCTCGAGAAGGAGGCTCCACGCGACGTCGCCATCGTGGTCGCGGACTGCATCGGCACGACGCTGGACCTGCCCGACGCCGCCGTCCTGGCACCCGGCACGGATGGCGGCTGGGAGATGACGGCTCGCTCGCGCGAGGGCTGGCACGCCGCCGACGCCCCGCCCGGCGGCGTCCCTGCCTGGCTCGGCCGCAACAACCACCCGATCTTCGCCAGCGAGCTCGGCGACAGGCGCTTCGGCGCCCTGCGCGTCCCGCTCGGTGAGCTCATGCAGCGCTTCGGCGCGACGCTGCTCGTCCCGGTGGCGAGCCCGTCTTCGGAGCTCCTGGCGATCGCGCTACTACCGATTTCCGGGCGGCTCGGCGCCGACGAACGCCGCTTCGTGGACGACGTGCACCTCGAGGCGAGCGCGGCCGCCTCGAACGCGCGTCTGGCCAAGGACGCAGCGCACAAGATTGGCCTCTCACGCGAGGTCGACCTCGCGCGAGCGGTCGAGCGTGAGCTCCTGCCGGCGCAGCCCGTCTTGTCGTCGGGACCGCTCAAGATCGCAGGCGCGCGCCTCGCAGCGTCGCCTTCGTCGGGAGACTTCTGGAGCTGCCACGAGCTCGGCCAGGGCCGCCTGCTCCTTTGGAGCGGCACGGTGGCCGCGCGTGGCGTCTCGGCTGCGATGGTCGGCGCGGTGGCCAAGGGCGCCTCCGAAGCAGCCTTGCTCGCCGATCGCGCCGGATCCGCGGTCGCCGTGGCCGCGGCCGTGCACGAGTCCCTGCGCCGCCGCGCCGGCATGCCCCTGCTGCTCCAGGGCACCATCGCCCTCATCGACGCCCCGCGGCGCGAGCTCCGCGTGGTCGGCGCCGGCGGCCCGTTCCCGCTCCGGCTGTCTCGCGTGGCCGACGCGGCGGTCCTGTCGGCCGTGATCTCGCGCGGCGTCGCGCTGGGAGATCGCGTCGACCACACCTTCCGCGAGGTCACCGCACCGCTCCAGCCCGGCGACGTCCTCGTGCTCTACACGCCCGGGCTCGTCGGCGCCCAGAACGCACGCGGCGAGCCGTTCGGCGATCGGCGCTTTCTGCGCGCCCTACGCAAGATCGTGTCGCCGGAGCGGGTCGACGCCGCGACCCTGCGCGACGCGCTCCTCGCCGAGGTCGCAGCGCACATCGGCACGGCTGCCCCGCGCGAGGACCGCGTCCTCGTCGTCGTCAGGGCGTAGGCCCTGGCAAGCGCTAGATCAGACGGTCGAGCACGTAGCCCGCGCCCACCAGCGCCTGACGGAGAGCAGTGGCGTGCTCGTTGCCGCGTGTCTCACACGTGACGTCGACGATGGTCTCGCTGATCTCGGCGTTCTCGAACGTCCGGTCGTGCTGGATGTCCATGATGTTCGCACCCACGTGACCCACGATACCCGTCAGAAGGTGCAGCGCGCCCGGCCGGTCCGGGATGCGCACACGCATGCGCAAGAGGCGCCCGTCCTTCGCCAGGCCGCGGTCGATGATGCGCGCGAGCAGCGTGACGTCGATGTTGCCCCCGCTGATCACGCAGCCGACGCGCTTGCCGGTGACCCCAGTCCGTCCCTGGACCAGGGCCGCCAGCGGCGCGGCGCCCGCGCCCTCTGCGACGGTTTTCTCGCGCTCGAGCAGCAGGAGCACCGCGTTCGCGAGCTCGTCCTCGTCCACGGTGACGAGATCGTCGAGATAGCGCGAAAGCACCGGCACCGTGTGGTCGCCGGCGCGTCGGACCGCGATGCCGTCGGCGATCGTCTGCGCCGCTGGCAGCACCACCGGCCCGCCCGCCGCGAGCGCCGCCTTCATCGAGGGGACCCGCGCCGTCTGCACGCCGATCACCTTGATGCGTGGATTGGTCTCCTTCATGGCGACCGCGACGCCGGAGGCGAGGCCGCCTCCCCCCACCGAGAGCACCACCACCTCGAGGTAGGGGTTCTGCTCGAGGAGCTCGAGCCCGAGCGTGCCCTGCCCCGCCATGACCGCCTCGTCGTCGAAGGCGTGGATGAGCGTCAAGCCCTCCTCGCGCGCGCGCCGGAGCGCCTCCTCGTAGGCGGCGTCGTAGTTGGCACCGTGTAGGACCACCTCGCCGCCGTAGCCGCGCGTTGCCGAGATCTTCACGAGCGGCGTGGTCTCGGGCATGACGATGACGGCCCGGACGCCGTTCCGGGTGGCGTGGTACGCGACGCCCTGCGCGTGGTTGCCGGCCGACGCGGCGATCACACCGCGGCGCCTGTCCTCCGGGGGCAGGAGCAGGATCCGATTCGCCGCCCCGCGCTCCTTGAAGGAGCCCGTCATCTGCAGGTTCTCGAGCTTGAAGTAGACCTTGTTGCCGGTCAGCTTCGAGAAGGTCTCGGAGTAGGCGCAGGGAGACACGAACACCTGGTCGCCAATGCGCGAGCGCGCTTGCTCGATGTCCGCGAACGTGAGCATTGCAGAGGACCGTACCGCTACTTGTGCAGCGTGGTCCACGCGAACACGGCCGCGACGAGCAGGGTGCCGGTCAGGACGAGCAGCAGTGGCAGGCGCGAGCGCGGTCGCAGCGGCACCTTGCGGGCGTCCATCGGCGGTCGCGACGAGCGCCCGGGTGGGGCGCTTTGTCGTCCGCTGGTCCCGGGGGGCGGCACGCTCTTGCGCCCCTCGGTCGCCAGAGGCGGCACGCTCTTGCGCCCCACCTGCGTGAGCGCCGCGACCGCCTGCACCGGCGGCACGGTCGCCTGACGCCCGCTCGTGGCCAGCGCCGGCTGGCGGCCGCTCGTGGTCAGCGCCGTGGTCCCAGGGCTCGCCAGCGTCCCCTCCGTCTCGGTCACTGGCGCCGGTGGTGGTGGCGGGGTCGGCTGGCGCCGCGGCGGCGCGCCCTTCGGGGCCGCTCCCCCGAGGGGGGAGCTCTCGGCCTCCGCGCGATCGAAGTCGAGGTCCTCCTCGATCTCGATCTCGTCCTCCTCGCCCCAGGCCCGCGCCTCCTCGAGGTCCTGGTACGACGGCTGCGTACGCATCGCGAACAGGTCCCGCACGAACAGACCTATCGCGATCGACGAGGCGCGCAGCTTGTGCTCGATCGCGAAGGTCTCGAGCGCGTCGTGCAGGTCAGCGCAGGTCTCCCAGCGCGCCTCGGGCTGCTTCTCCAGCGCGCGCATGACGATCTGCTCGAGCTCCGGCGAATAGCTGGCCACGATCTCGCTCGGTCGTGGAACTGGCTCGTCGAGGATCCGCCGCGTCACCTCGTCGGGCTTGCCGCGAAACAGGCGTTTTTGGACCGTCATCTCCCAGAGCACGATGCCGAGCGCGAAGACATCCGCGCGCGCATCCACCTGCACCCCGCGGAGCTGCTCCGGCGCCATGTAGTTCGGCTTGCCCGTCACCAGGCTGCGGTCGTCGAACGAGCGCAGCGCCCACCGCGCGATGCCGAAGTCGACCAGCTTGGCCACGCCGTCGGCGGACACCACGATGTTCGATGGCGACACGTCGCGGTGCACGATCTCGAGCGGCCGACCGTCCGGCCCCTTGCGGGTGTGCACGTAGTGCAGGCCCTCGCAGACCGTCGAGACGATGCGAACCGCGTGCGACAGCTGCAGGAAGCGGTGCGCCTCCACGCCGCGTCGCGCGATCGTCCAGAGGTTCTCGCCGCGGATGTACTCCATGACGATGTAGAGCGTGCCGTTCTCCTCCCCGACATCGAGCACGTTCAAGATGTTGGGATGCGTGAGCGTCGCAGCGATGCGCGCTTCGTCGAGGAAGAGCTTCGTGATCTTGGCGTGGTCGGCAAAGCGCGGATGGATGCGCTTGATGACGACGTCCTTCTGGAAACCACCCAGGGAGCCAAGGCGCGCCAGGTACAGCTCTGCCATCCCACCCGTCGCAAGGTGCCGCACGAGCGTGTACCGCCCAGCGATGGTGCTGCCCGCCTCCGACGAGGAAACTTCTTCGGCCATCCGCTCCGAACCGATCGGCGGTTTCGCGCGCCCGACCGTCCCTGTCAAGCGCCGCCCAGATTAGGTCGGAACTCTGACAGCGTCACGACCCGATCGCCCCCTCGAGGGGCGTGCCCGCGAGGGCCGCCCGCAGCGCCCCGAGCACCCGGGCCGCCACCGGATGGGCCTTGGCCGCCCCGCCTGGGGTCGCCGCGGGCCCCTCTAACGCATCCAGCATCGCGCGGTTCGAGCTCGCCAGACCTTCCAGATCATAGCCTCCCTCGAGCACGGCCACGACCGGCGCCGCGCCGACCGCGTCTCGGAGGCGATGCGTCAGCCGATGGAAAGCCCCGGTCGAAAGGCGCATCTGCCCGATCGGGTCGCGCACATGCGCGTCGAACCCGGCCGAGATCAGCAGAAAATCGGGTGCGTAGGCCCGAAGCGCAGGCCCAATGGCGCGGGCGAAGACGTGCTCGTACTCCGCGTCACCAGCCCCTGCCGGCAGGGGCACGTTGAGCGTGTAGCCCCGACCAGGCCCCTCACCGATCTCGTCCACCGCACCCGTCCCCGGGTAAAACGGGTACTGGTGGGTCGACACATAGAGGACGCCCGGGTCCTGCCAGAAGATCTCCTGGGTGCCGTTGCCGTGATGCAGGTCCCAGTCCACAATCGCCACGCGCCTGGCACCTCCGGCCAGCGCGGCGCGCGCGGCCACGGCGACGTTATTGAGGAGGCAAAAGCCCATCGGTCGATCGCCCGTCGCGTGGTGGCCCGGAGGCCGGACCAGCGCCGCGCCCGCCTCGATGTCGCCGGCCTGGGCACGCTCGACCAGCGCGACCGCGCCACCCGCCGCGTGGAGCGCGGCTTCCCAGCTCTTCGGGGCGTAGTAGGTGTCGGCGTCGATGTGCCCCTCGTGTCCTGGCAGGTCCTGCTCAAGCAGATCCAGGAGGCGCGGCGCGTGCGCGGCCTCCAGCTCGCCGCGCGTCGCGGGCCGCGATCGCACACGCAAGCAGCGGTCCCAGAACCCGCCGGCGTCGACCTCGCGCGCGATCGCGCGCAGCCGCTCCGCCCGCTCCGGGTGCCCTTGCGGCTCCGCGTGCTCGAGCGAGATGTCGTCGAGCAGCAGCCCGAGGCGCCTGCCAAGCGGCACTAGTGCTGCCCGCCAGTAGTTGGACGGCATTTGAGCTCGGAGCAGCCTTCACCTGCCAGCTGGCCGCAGCACTCGCGCACGCGAAGCGTGCGCAAGACAAACACCTGGGGCCGCTCGTCGAACCAGATGATTCCACTGGAATCACGGACAGCACTAGGTGTCTCGTTTGCTCGCGCTCTGCGCTCGCGAGTGGCGCACGCAGGGCGTTCGACGATTTCTCTCCACAACTCTACTCCGGTCCAACTTCTGACGAGCGGCACTAGCCGCGCTCTTCCTTGAGCGACCGGTTCATGAGGTCGATCACGAGCTCGCGCGGTGGCTTGCCGCCGTAGAGCACCGCGTGCACCGCCGCGGTGATGGGCATGTCCACCCCCTCGCGTCGCGCCAGGTCGTGCGCGCTCTTGGTGGTCCGCACGCCCTCCGCGACCTCCTTCATGGCGCCCAGGATCTCCTCGAGCGTGCGGCCGCGCCCGAGCTCCACCCCGACATGACGGTTGCGCGACAGGTCGCCCGTGCACGTGAGCACGAGGTCGCCCATGCCGGCCAGTCCCGCGAGCGTGAGCGGGTTGCCGCCGCGCTTGACCGCCAGGCGCGCCATCTCGGCGAGCCCGCGCGTGATGATCGCCGCGCGCGTGTTGTAGCCGAATTCCAGGCCATCCGAGATGCCCGAGGCGATCGCCATGACGTTCTTGAGGGCCCCCCCGATCTCCACCCCGACGACGTCGTCGCTCGTGTAGACGCGGAAGCGATCGCTCGAGAAGGCGCGCTGCGCTGCCTGCGCGGCCTCGCCATCGCGAGAGGCTGCGACCACGGCTGTCGGCACGCCGCGCCCGACCTCGCGCGCGAAGCTCGGCCCCGACAGGAACACCGCGCGCGCGTGCGGCACAACGTCCTCGAACACCTGGTCCATGGTCGCGAGCGTCTCGTTCTCGATGCCCTTCGAGGCCCCGACGAGCAACGCGCCGCGCGGAATCTCGGAGGCGCAGGCCGCGAGCGTCGCGCGGGTGACCTGCGACGGCACGACCGACAGCACCATGACCTTGCCCCGGACGGTGGCGGCCAGATCGCCCGTCGCGCGCAGCCGGTCCGGAAAGCGCACGCCCTTTAGGTAGGTCGTGTTCTCGCGCGCCTGGTCCATCTGCCGCATCGCCTCGGCGCTGCGGCCCCACAGCGTGACCACGTGGCCCGAGTCCGCCAGCAGCTTCGCGAGAGCAGTGCCCCAGCTGCCCGCGCCGAGGACCCCCACCTCGAGTCGTTCGTTCGCCATCCGGCGATGCTACCATTGCCCCCCTCTATGGCGATTGACCTCGGGATCACGGTGAACGGCATGCGTTTCGAGAACCCTTTCGTGCTGGGCTCGGGCCCGCCGGGGACGAACGCGCGCGTCATCGCCAAATCCTACGATCTCGGCTGGGGCGGCATGGTGTGCAAGACCATCAGCCTCGACGCCTCGAAGGTCGTCAACACCTCGCCCCGCTACGCCAAGCTCAAGTCGCGCGACAAGGGTGAGGTCGTGGGCTTCGAGAACATCGAGCTCATCAGCGATCGCCCGTTCGAGGTGTGGCTCGACGAGCTCCGGCAGCTCAAGAAGCAGTACGGCAGCTCCCGCGTCCTCATCGCCTCGGTGATGGAGGAGTACCGGCGCGAAGCGTGGCACGAGATCATCAAGCGGGTGCAAGAGACCGGCGTCGACGGCTTCGAGCTCAACCTGTCGTGCCCACACGGTCTGCCCGAGCGCAAGATGGGCATGGCGATGGGGGAGGACCCTGGCCTGGTCTGCGAGGTGGTGGGCTGGGTCAAGGAGGTCGCCAAGATCCCCGTCTGGGCCAAGATGACGCCAAACGTGGGCGATCCGGTCGCCCCGGCGCGTGCCGCGCTCGAAAGCGGCGCCGACGGCATCTCGACGATCAACACCATCCTCTCGATCTGCGGCATCGACCTTCAGACGTTGCGCCCCCTGCCGACGGTGGAGGGCTACTCGGTACCCGGTGGGTACTCCGGGCAGGCCGTGCGGCCGATCGCGTTGCGCCACGTCATGGAGATCGCGCGCGCGCACCCGGGTGTCGCCATCAGCGGCATGGGCGGCATCGAGACCGGTGCCGACGCCGTGCAGTTCTTCCTGCTCGGTGCGAGCACGGTCCAGGTGTGCACCGGCGCCATGCTGCGCGGCTACGAGATCATCGCGGAGCTCAAGGCCGACCTGGAGAAGTTCATGGTCGACCGCAGATTCGAGCGCCTGACCGACGTCATCGGCAAGAGCTTGCCGTTCTTCTCGACCCACATGGACCTCGTGGCACGCCAGGCCCAGGCCAAGGCCGACCTCAAGGCCACGCGCGCAGCCGCAGGGACCAACAAGGACGGCGAGACCTGGAAGGGCGACATCGCCACGGAGACCGGCGCGCTCAGCACCAACTGACCCCGGAATCGAATCAACCGCGAGGGGCCGACGCGTCACGCGCCTGCCCGTCCCGCACCCCGGCGTCGAGCGGCAAAGGCGGCCGACAGCGGCCCAGCTGGCAGGTGTGGCCTGCCGGGCAAGGCGGCGCGCCAGGGCCACAGAGCAGATCGATCGTGACGTCGTAGCGCGCAGTCTGCTGCGCGTCGGCGCCCAGCACGACCAGCCAGTACCGCCCCTTGGCCGGCGCGTCGATCTCGACTGTCTCGAGCCCGGTGGTCTCCTGCGACGACGCCAGCGTGCGACCGGCGGCGTCCACGATCGCCGCGTCGAGGTCGCCCTCCCCCTTGCGGTACGTCATGAGCGCGACCACGTGCTGGCCGAGCTCCGCGTCGAAGCCGATCCAGTCGACGTCGCCGGCCGGGCACAGCGCGAAGTCGACCCAGTGGCCGAAGCTCGGGAGGATGTCACCCACGCGCGACCCCGTGCGCGCAGCGCCGCTCAGGCAATCGTTCGGCTCGAGGTCGGCGTCCCGGCAGGGATTGTTCGCCCGCGTGAAATCCGCACAGTCGCTGGACGCGCACGCCCAGCCACTGCCACCCAGAGCCAGGCCGCGCTCCGGCATCGTCGGACGAGCCGCCCTCGTGCAGGCCAGCGGGGCGTCGGGTCGCTGTGGCCCGTCTGGCCTCAACCCATGCGCGTCAGCGGATGCGTCCGCCCGAGGACCGTCCGCCGGCAACAGGCGCAGCGGCTCGCGAGCCGTGCAGCCGGCGAACAAGATGAGCGGGATGATCGCGCCACGCACCCGGCTGCAGCGTAGCGCTACGAGAACAGGTAGCGGTCGATCATCTGCGCCAGCGCCTCCCGGACCACCTCCGGCGCGGCACCCGGGTGATGCGGACCCCTGACGCCGAGGGCCCCGATCGCGACCTCGAGCACCGCCACCTGGATGACCTGCGCCGCCGCCCGTGCGTCGGGTACGCGGCTCCTCGGCACCAAAGCCTCGATGAGCTGCGCGAGCGCCAGCCGCCCCTTCTCCTCGAACTCCATGCGCAGGCGCGCCACCTCGGGATCCCGCAGCGACATCTCCAGGTAAACGCGCTCGATCCCCGGGAACCGCGCGAGGAAGCCGAAGATGACCTCGAGCACCGCGTCGACCGCGGCGCGGCGGTCACCCACCGGGACCGAAGCCGCGAATCGCTCCGGCTGCAGGCGCGCGAAGATGTCCTCGTGCGCCGCGGCCAGGTGCTCGCTGATGAGCTCCACGAAGGCCTGCCGCTTGTCGTGGAAGTAGCGATAGAAGGTCCCCACGCTCACGCCCGCGCGCCGCGCGATGTCCGGCGTCTGCGCGGCGTCGAAGCCGACCTCCGCGAACACCGCGCGCGCCGCGGACATCAGGGCCGCGTGCGTGTCGTGCGCCCGCTGCTGCGAGAACTCCCGCGTCTGGCGTGACGGCGGCACGGCGCTCTTGCGTCCCGGCGGGTCCGCCGCCCGCCGCGCTCGTGCGGCTCGAGGTTGCGCTCTCGGCACAGGTCCATCCTGCCAAAAGATGAAGCAGATTTCACTTTTTGTTTGACAGGGCACCCTGCCTGGCCAAAAACTGAAGTCAGCTTCACTTTCCGACCGAAGGCTTGACGGGCGTCAAACACGCCCAATAACCGCGCCGCAGGGAGGACCGCATGCTCCAGACCGAGAGCCAGGCCCGCGCAGAGTCCACGACCGCCGCACGCGCCCTGCACCTCGAGCAGCTCGAGGTGCACCTCGACCTCATCTACAACTGGAGCTACGAGCGGCAGCGCCAGGAGCTGCGCACCCTCTACGACAAGGCCAAGCGCGCACAGTGGATCCCCGACGACGTGCTGCCCTGGCAGACCGACGTCGACATCTCCAAGCCCGCCGGCCCGCCGGAGTTCCACCCGCTGCACGGCTCTGCGATCCTCGCGAAGCTGACGCCGCAGGAAGCCACGACGCTGCAGGCCGAGCTCAACGCGTGGACGCTGTCGCAGTTCCTGCACGGCGAGCAGGGCGCGATGATGGCCGCCACACAGCTCGTCGCCGCGGTCCCCGACATGGAGTCGAAGTACTACGCGGCCACGCAGGTCGTGGACGAGGCGCGCCACGTCGAGGTCTACGATCGCTACCTCCACGAGAAGTGCCGGCTGGTCTACCCGATCAGCCCGCACCTCAAGAAGCTGCTCGACCTCATCCTCACCGACTCGCGCTGGGACATGAAGCTGCTCGGCATGCAGATCATGGTCGAGGGGCTCGCGCTGGCGGCGTTCGGCATGATCCGCCAGAACACCACCGAGCCCCTGCTGAAGCAGCTCACCCATTACGTGATGCTCGACGAGGCGCGGCACGTCGCGTTCGGCGTGCTCTCGCTGCGCGACTACTATGCCGACCAGAAGGAGAGCGACGTCAAGGAGCGCGAGGACTTCGTCTACGAGGCCGCGGTCCTCATGCGCGACCGGTTTCTGTTCCAGCAGGTCTGGGAGAAGATGGGCATGCCGATCGAGGAGTGCGTCAAGCTCGCGCTCGACAACGCCGGCCAGAAGATGTTCCGCTCGTACCTGTTCGCCAAGATCGTGCCCGCGGTCAAGCGCATTGGCCTGCTCAGCAACCGGCAGCGCGAGCGCTTCGAGAAGCTCGGCATCCTGCAGTTCGAGCACGCGCCCGATCCCTTCCAGGACCTCGCCCTGGCCGAGGCCGAGCAAGCCAACCAGAGCCGCGAGCTGCGGCGTCGCGGCTCAGACCCGTCGTAGGCAAACCAGTCAGTCTTCTTCGCGCTCGGCAGCGGGCGCCTCGCCGGCCCCCTCGGCGCTCCAGCGCAGATCGAGCGTACCGAGCGGCCCTGCGAAGCGCAGCACGAAGTACTTCGTGTCCGGCGTGAGCAGCGGCTGACCGTCGAGGGTTTGCGGGAACCGGATCAGGTACTGCTTCGAGAACATCTGCACGTACGGAAAGAACGTCTCGAGGTGCGCGTGCGGATCCTTGACCCGCTTGATCTCGATGGGCCTGACCTCGCGCTGCTTGTCGTCGAGCAGCTTGACCCGCCAGATCGAGTTCTTCTCCGAGAAATCCGTCCACTCGTACTTGGAGGTCGCGGCCGAGAAGAAGACCTCGTAGGTCTGGCGTGCATCCGAGAGCTCGCGGTCGCTCATCGTGTCGCGCTCGCGTCCGCTGATCTTGTAGGCCTCGACGAACCTGGCGATGTAGGCCTGCCGGAAGTCCCACGACTTGAAGGTCGCGGAGGCGTCGAGCACCATGTCGAACGTCTTGGTGATGCGCCCCGATCGTGTCCAGCGATCGAGCACGCGCTTGTACTCCCGGCTGCGATACGAGCGCGTGACCTCGGAGAGGTTGACCGGCTTCGGCAGCTCGGGCTGGCAGGACAGAGCGAGCCCCACGAGCACGAGGCCTGCAGCGCGCACGATCACCCGGCGTCCTCGCCTGCGCCGGGGAAGTCGGCGCGCCCGAACAGGGCCTCGAGGGGTGCCAGCGCTTCCACCGCCTGCCGGCCGCCCTCACCCCGCTCCACCAGCGCGACCACGCGGCGCACGTCGAGCCCGGCCGCGCGGGCACGCTCGATGGCCTTGATCGTCGATCCGCCCGTGGTGACCACGTCCTCCACGATGGCCACCTTTGCGCCCGGCCGCAAGCCGAGCCCGCCCTCGAGCCACTGGCCGGTGCCGTGGCCCTTGGGCTCCTTGCGAACCAGGAAGGCCTCGAGGGGCTGCGGTCCGAGCCACGACAGCGTCGCGACCGCGCTCGCGAGCGGGTCGGCTCCCATCGTGAGCCCGCCCACCGCCTCGACGCGCTCCCCCCCGGAGAGCAGCGCGCCGAACAGCCACCCGACCAGGAAGTGTCCTTCCGCGGTCAAGGTGACCCGCTTGCAGTCGATGTAGAAGTTACTCGGCTTGCCCGACGCGAGCACCACCGCGCGGCGCTCGTAGGCTTGCTGGATCAGGAGATCGAGCAGCCGCCGTCGGTGGCGCTCGAAGGCGCTCGGCTCGGCCAACCCGTCACGCCTTGCGGGTGAGCTTCTTCTTGCCCACCATCGCCGGCCTCGGCGGCGCGGGCGCGGCCGACTCGGCGCGCTCCACGGGCCGCGAGGGGCTCGAGAACGCATCGCGCAGATCACGCGTCTCGCGCAGATCACGGGCATCGCGAGGCTCGGACGCACGCGACCGTCCGCGCGCTGCGCCGGTGGCTTCCTCGGTGGTGTCCACATGGCCGCGCATCGCGCCGCCGACCGCGATGACGATGCGGCCGGCCTTGACGTCCCCGACGAGCTTGCCCTTGGGTGCGATCGTCACGGCGCCGTTCGCGATGACGTCGCCGACCAGGATCCCGGCGATGTGGACGTCGAGCGCGGCGACCTGCGCCACCACGACACCGCCCTCGCGCACGTGCAGGGATCCCTCGAGCTTGATGCCGCCGTCGATCCGACCGTCGACCACCACGTCCTCGGCCCCGCTCACCTGCCCGCGCACACGAGCTCCGTGCGCGATGGTGGTGGCGCCGCTGTCTCGCTGTTGGCTCGCCATCGGCTGCTAGGCGTCCATGTCGACGTTGCCCTTGAACGTCGCGCCGTCGGCGATGAGGATGCGTGGGGCCTTGATGTCGCCGACCATCTTGCCCTCGGCCTTGATCTCGACCCGCTCGGTCGCGTGGATGTTGCCGGTCATGCGACCGGCGACCGTGACGTGACCGGTCTCGACATCGGCCTCGACCGTCGCGCCCGAATCGATCACGAGTCGATCCTTGATCGCGATCTTGCCCTTGACCGTGCCGAGAACCTGCAGGTCCTCGTCGCCGTGGATCTCGCCGTCGATGGTGATGCTCGATCCGATGACGGTGCTCGCCATTGTGGGTCCCCTCGCTCGGAGTCTGGAATCCGAAGTGTCAGCGCCTGCCGCTCGGGAGCTCGATGCCCGGCGGCAGATCCACGTCCATGTCGATCGCGCCGCGGAAGCGGGCGCCCTCCTCGATCGAGATCCGCGTCGCGCGGACCTTCCCCTCGACCGAAGCGCCTGCGAAGATGGTCACGGCACCCTGCGCGACCACGTCGCCCTTGAGGCGGCCCGCCACCGTCAGCTCGTCGGCCGCGACATCGGCCTCGACCACCGCGGCGGCCTCGACCGTGAGCGCCCGCGACAGCGCGATCTGGCCACTCACCTTGCCCTCGATGACGAGATCCTCGTCGCCGGACAGGCGGCCGCGGATCTCGATGCTCGGCCCGATCACGCAGCCACCACCCGACTTGCCGCTTCGCTTGTCCTGCATGACGCCCCGCAGTGAACCAAACGAGCCTGGTCGCGTCAAGGAGACCGGGCGCCTTGACGCATCCGCGATCGATTCCTACATTGACGAGCCTGTGGCCGCCGCCGATCGCGACCGACCGATCTCCAGCGAGGCGGAGCTCGTCGCGCACTTCCATACCGGGTCTCGGACGCCAGACCGCTTCGTCATCGGCGCGGAGCACGAGAAGATCGGGGTCTACACGACTCCTGGCGAGATCGGTCGGGCGATTCCCTACGAGGGAGAGCGCGGCATCCGCCGCATCCTCGACCGCCTGGCGGCGCGCGGGTACACGGCCATCGCCGAGGGCGACGCCATCATCGCCCTCGACAAGGGCGGCGACGCGGTCTCGCTCGAGCCCGGAGGGCAGCTCGAGAACTCGGGCCCGGCGCGTCGGACCGCGGCGGAGGTGGCCCGGCTGCTCGACGCGCACTACGCCGACGTCGAGGCCGCGAGCGGCGACCTCGGCATCGCCTGGCTCGGGATCGGCTATCGGCCCTTCGGCGCCCGCGCGGACGTGCCTTGGATGCCGAAGGGCCGCTACGGGGTCATGCGGACCTACCTGCCGACGCGCGGCCAGCGTGGCCTCGACATGATGCTCCGCACCGCAACCGTGCAGGCGAACCTCGACTATTGCGACGAGGCCGACGCGGCGCAGAAGCTCCGCACGGCGTTCGGCGTCAGCTCGATCATGACCGCCCTGTGGGCCGCATCCCCGCTCGAGGATGGGCGGCCGTGCGGCCATCAGTCGCTCCGCGCGGCGTGCTGGCTCGACACCGATCCCGATCGTTGCGGCCTGTTGCCGTTCGTGTTCGAGGAGCGCGACGCGGTGTTCGAGGCGTACGCGCAATGGGCGCTGGACGTGCCAATGTTCTTCCTTTATCGGGACGGCTACCGTCCCGCGGGCGGCGTCACGTTCCGGCGCTTCCTTCGCGACGGCATCGGGGGCGAGCGCGCGACGATCAGCGACTGGGTCTTGCACCTGTCGACGTTGTTTCCCGAGGTGCGCCTCAAGACCTTCCTGGAGATCCGGGGGGCCGACGCCAGCACGCGCCCGATGGTGCGCGCCCTGCCGGCATTCTTGCGTGGGCTCCTCTATGCGCCCGACGCGACGCGCGCCGCATGGTCGATGGTGCGCGGCCTCTCGCTCGCCGAGCGCGAGGCCCTGCGCCGCGAGGTCCCGCGCCTCGGCCTTTCTGCTGAGGTCGGCGGGCGACGCGTGCGCGACCTCGCGCGCGAGGTCGTGGCGATCGCACGAGCGGGCCTCCTGTCCCTGCCCGACGGCGCCGCCGACGCGCCTCTGCTCGCGCCGCTGGAGGAGGTGGCGAAGACGGGCCGGTCGGTCGCAGACGAGGTGCTCGACGCCCACGCGGCTTCCGACGGCGACGTCGCGGCCTTCATCGAGCGCGTTCGCCTGCGCTAGTCCTTCCTCTTGGCGCCGAACAGGCGCCGGAAAAAGCCGGGGCGATCGGAGTCGGAGGGCGCCCCGGGTTGCTCCGGCTGGAGCTCCGGCAGCACGTCCTGGGGGCTCGTGATGTCCTCGTCGTCGGCCGGCAAGAGGGTCGGCACCGCGGACGTCGCTGGCGCCGCGTCGGACTCGTCGTCACTCGCCTCCCGCGGGTCGAAGATGGTGGCCGGCGGGCTCCGCTCGAACTCCCGGACGGCGTCCGTCGGCTCCTCGGCCGAGCTCGCCTGGATCGTCGGCGCGTCGTCTCCAGGCAACCGAAGCATCCGGCGATTCTCCGGTGCCGCCTCTAGCGCCAGCAGATCCTCGCCGAGGTCGATGCCGGTCGGCATCGGCGTCAGCCTCGGCGTCAACATCGGCGCTGCCACCTGCGTGTCCTGGGGCCCGGGCGCCTCGACAGCGACCGTGGTGCTCACGGAAGGAGCCACCAGCGCCTCGAGGCGCCGAACGAGCTCGTCCACACCCAAGGTCTCCCGGGCTCGCCGCTCCCGCCGCGCCAGCGCCGGCAGGGCCTCCTCTCCGAGGCCAGCGCCGGCAAGGCGCAGCCGCGCCGCACCGCCTTCGGCCGCAAGCTCGTCGACTCCGTGCTCGAGCATCAACGCCTCGAGCGACTCCGCCTCGACCGCCGGCGCGCGAACCCCCCGCTGTCGGCGATCGAGCAGCGTCTGGAACACGCTCTGGCTCGCGCCGTCCAGCCGCCGGATGGTCACGCCCACGCCATGCTGCGCGCTCCGCTTGGCCGGGTCGTACTCGCGCACCCAGACCACGCGACCTTCACCGCGCAAAGCTGGCCGACCGTCGCGCAAGGCCAGCTCGAAGCGCACGCCGCTCCCGATCGGGTAGGCGTTGCGCGAGCCGATGAAGATGCCGCCCGGCACCGCGTGGCCGGCGTATTGCTCGACGAATGTCGCCAGGCTGTCCTGGGCGAGCTGCACGCGCAGGAGAGCCTCGTGGGCGCGCTTCACCCACCCATGATACCAGCGCGGTCGCCCTACGACTCGGCGTCGGGCTTGCGCCGGCCGCGCACGACCAGCCGGATCGGCGTCCCTTCGAGGCCGAACAGGCCCCGCAGCTCCTTGTTGAGGTAGCGGCGGTAGCTCGTCGTCACGCCTTCGGGCTTGTTGGTCTGCACGACGAAGGTCGGCGGACGGATGCTGGCCTGCGTGATGTAGAAGAGCTTGATCGTCTGCCCACGCCACGAGGGCGGTGGTGAGCGTTCGAGCACGCCCTCGAACAGGCGGTTGAGCTCGGCCGTCGGCACGCGGCTTCGGTGCTGCCCCACGGCATCGCGAGCCGCCTCGAGCAGCAGATCGACGCGGGTGCCCTCGAGCGCCGACACCGGCACGATGCGGGCCCAGGCCAGGAACGCCAGCTCGTCGCGCACACGCTGGATGGCCGCCTCGACGTCGCGCTTGCGCAGCTGATCCACCTTGTTGAGAGCGATCACGACGGCGCAGCCGTTCTCCTCGGCCAGGGACGCGATGCGGGCGTCCTGCTCGCTCGCACCCTCGCGCGCGTCGATGACCAGCACCACCACGTCGGCCCGCTCGATCTGCCGTTTGGCCAGCGTCACGGCGATCGCCTCGGTGCTGCCAAAGGTGCTGCGGTGCTTGCGGATGCCGGCCGTGTCCACGAGCACCCAGCGCTGGCCCTCGTACTGGAAAGGCGTGTCCACCGGGTCCATCGTGGTGCCGGGCACCTCGTCCACCAGCACGCGATCCTCGCCGAGGACGGCGTTGACCATCGACGACTTGCCGGCGTTCGGCTTGCCCACGAACGCGAGGCGAATCGGGTCGGCGCCGGCCTCGGGCTCGAGCCCTGGATCGGGCAAGAGCTCCAGCACGCGCTCGATGAGGTCGGTCACGCCGCGGCCGTGCTCCGCCGAGATGCCGAACACCTCGTCCGCCCCGAGCTCATAGAACGGGCCCAGCGCCGATTCGTGCTTGCCGGCGTCCACCTTGTTCGCGACCCACAGGATGGGCTTGCCGAGCTTGCGCAGATCGCGGGCGATCTGTCGGTCGGTCGGCATGGGACCGGCTTGCGCGTCGAGGATGAACAGCACGAGCTCGGCGGCCTGGATCGCCGCCCGCGCCTGCCGCGTGATGCCGGCCTCGATGCCCTTTCTGGCGTCCGGCTCGAGCCCCCCCGTGTCCACCACGCGGAACTGCCGGCCAATCCACTCGACGACACCGAAGCGCCGGTCGCGCGTCACCGACGGCCGGTCCTCGACGATGGCCTGACGACCCCCGACGAGCCGGTTGTAGAGCGTCGACTTGCCGACGTTGGTGCGGCCCACCACGGCGACGAGCGGCAGGTCGGTGCGATCCTCGACCGTCGGTCGCGCGCGCCTCACGAGAAGCCTCCCAGCCGGCGCACCGCGTCCGCCCGCTCCGTCCAGCCCGCCTCGACGCGCACCCGCAGCTTGAGGTGGACCGGACAGCCCACGAGCCCCGCGATCTCCTCGCGCGCGCGCATCCCGATCTCCTTGATCATGCGGCCGCCCTTGCCGACGACGATGCCCTTTTGCGAGTCGCGCTCCACCGTCAACGCCGCCTCGATGAAGATGTCCCGCCGTCCGCCCTCAGCGGTGTCCCGCTCGCGCTCCTCGAAGACCTCGATCTCCACCGCGGCGCCGTACGGCACCTCCTTGTCGCAGAGCAGGAACACCTGCTCGCGGACCATCTCCGCTGCGAGCCAGCGCTCGGCGCGGTCGGTCAGCATCTCCTCGGGGTAGACGTCGGCCCCCTCCGGCAACGCCTTTTCGATCTCCGCCAGGAGCGAGGTGACGCCGTCGCCGGTCCGCGCGCAGATGGGCACGAGCGCGAGCGGGTTCGCGGCGGCCAGGGCGGCCTCGAGGCCCGCGAGCACGGGCAGGAGCGCCCGCCGATCGCGCAGCCGGTCGACCTTGTTCACCGCCACGACGAGCTTCGCCCCAGCCTTGCGTTGCACCACGGCCGTGAGCTCCTGGATGACCACCCGCTCTGCGGGACCGAGCTCGAAGTGCTCGGCGAGCTGGTCGGCGGCCGTTTGCGGCGCCTCGAACAGGTAGAGCAGCACGTCCGCGTTGGCGGCGGCGTCGAGCGCCTCGTTCACCATCGTGCGGTTGAGCGGCGAGCGCCCGCGATGGATCCCCGGTGTGTCCAGGAACACGATCTGGGCGCCGTCCCCGTCCGTGACGTTGTGCACGCCGAGGATGCGATTGCGCGTCGTCTGCGGCTTCGGGCTCACGATCGCGAGCTTCTGCCCGAGCACGTGGTTGAGCAGCGTCGACTTGCCGACGTTGGGTCGCCCGAGGATGGCGCAGAAGCCGGCGCGGTGCATGGCGGGCGCTACTCATACACGGAAAACCGTCGCTGCACAGCCATGACGCGTGTGCCGTAGGGACTTGTGCGACATCGTCGCCTGAGGTACGAGAGCGCGAACGGCTCGAAAGGAGCAGATGAAAATATGCGCAAGCGTGGCCTTCTCGCCCTGGCAGTCGCCTTCTTCCTCTTCGGTGCCCGCGCCGAAGCCCAGGAGATGCCGAAGTTCGGGATCGGCATCTCGAACCAGCTCAGCATCCTGGCCAGCAGCATCGGCGCCGGCCTACCCGGCGCCGGCGGAGGCTCTGCCTTCCCGCTCACGACCATCTCGAGCAAGTTCTTCTTCGCCGAGCACTTCGGCGCCGAGGTCAACCTCGGCATCCTGGCGATCTCGCCGGAGACCGGCAACACGCGCACGGACTTCATGTTCGGCGGGAAGTTCCACTACATCCTGCACAAGTTCACGCACGGTCACTTCTTCACCAACGCCGGCTTCCACTTCGTTCAGGGCGGCAACCCCGACTTCCTGGCGTTCAACTTCAACATCAACGGCGGCTTCGAGTACATCCTGCCGGCCGGGCTGCCCGGGCTCGGCTTCTCGCCCGAGTTCGGGTTCTCGTTCACCCACGTGAACCCGGACGGCGACCGCAACAACTTCAACATCATCCACCTCGGCGGGTACGGCGGCGAGTTCCCCTACCTGCTGATGAACATCCGCTACTACTTCATGTAGGCGTCGGCGGCCTCGAGCCGCCGTCGTAGCTTCGCCTTCGCATCGGGCCGCGCCGGGACCGCCAGCGCGCGCTGCCACCGAGAGCGGCGCTCGCCGTCGCTTCGGGCCAGCTCTCCCCACACCACCAGGGCGTCGAAGTACTCGGGATCGATCCGCAGCGCCTCGGCCACCGCAGCCTCGGCGCCTGCGCGATCCGCCAGCGCCTGACGCGCGAGCCCGAGCTCGAGCCAGGCCGACGCGTGCGCCTGACAGGCGATGGCCCGCTCGAGGATGCCCGACGCCTCGGCGGCGCGGTCGCCGATCCGCAGCGCGCGCCCCCAGTTGCGGAGGTTCGGGCAGTCGCTCGGGCGCACCTCCACCGCCGCGCGGAACATCCGCTCCGCCTCGGCCATGTCCCTGCGCTCGGCCGCGAGGACGCCGAGGTTGCCCAGGGCACGGGCGGAGCGGGGCGTGACCTCCAGCGCCGCGCGCCACAAGGCGTCCTCGCTCGCCCACGCGCGATCGCGCCGCCACGTCAACACGAGGAGGGCTGCTGCGATCGCCAGCCCCGGAACCACGAACAGTCGCCGCCTGGCGAGGAGCCGCTCGGCCGCCTCGCCGACCAGGGCGAAAAGCGCCATCGCCGGCACGTACAGGCGATGCTCGGCCGCGAGCTCGTGGTGCACGACGAGGTGGCTCGAGGGCAGGAGCAGCGCGAAGTACCCCAGGATCGCCACCCCGGCCCAGCTGCCTCGTCGCAACAGCAGCCACGCTCCGAGCGCGATCGTCCCACCGACCACCGAAAGCGCGAACAGGGCCGCGGGCTCGACCAGGGTGGACGACACCCGGAAGGCCCCGTCGCCGTAGTCGGCCTGTAGCCAGAGGGGCAGCGCGAGCTGTCGCAGGTACTGCAGGTGCACGCGCAGGACGGTGGCGACGTGGGCGCCGAGAGAGCCGCCCCACAGCTCGTGCTTGCCCGACGGCGAGAACGCCAGCACTCGGAAGGCCGCATAGGCGAGCCCGAGCGCCAGCATGGGCCCGATCACCCACCAGGCCGGACGGCGCCAGAAGCCAGGCCTGAGGGACCGATCGGCCGCCAGCGCCCGCAGCTCGAGGAGCAGGAGCACGACCGGCAGGGCCACGGCCCCGTCGTAGGAAAGGATGGCCGCGAGAAACGCCGCGAGCGCGCCGGCGGCGTGCAGCGGGCTCCTGCGCACCGTCACCGACACATACGCTGACACGCATGCGATGGCGAAGCAGCCCGCGAGCAGGTCGCGACGACCGGACACGTAGGCCACGGCCTCGGTGCAGACCGGGTGCACGCACAGCAGGCCCGCCGCCACGGAAGCCGCCACCTTCGACCGGCCGAGGCGCAACAACAACCGGTACAGCATCCAGCACACGACGCCGTGCAGGAAGGTATTGACCGCGTGCCAGCCCACCGGATCCATGCCGAACAGGGCGTGGTCGAACGCGTAGGTCACGTAGCGCAGCGGCCGCTGGTTACACGGGCCGCGGTGCCACACGGCGAGCATGTCGGGGATGCGGGAGAGCGAGCGAAAGCACCCCTGCTCGAGGATGAGGGGGATGTCATCGTAGACCCAGCCTCCGCGCAGCGCCGGCAGGTAGGCCACGAACGATGCCAGGAGAAACGCCAGCAGCGTTCCGAGCGACTCCCGGTGGCCGCTCCGCCAGCGCATGGGTCAGTCGTAGCGGATGAGCGACAGCACGTCCGCGCCGTTGCGCGGTCCCACCAGCTTTTCGCGGCCACCCAGGAAGCCGAGCTCGATGACGAAGGCGAAGGAGACAACCTCGCCGCCTTGCTGCTCGACGAGCTGCGCGGTGCCGCCGGCCGTGCCATCGGTCGCGAGCAGATCGTCCACGATGCACACCTTGGCGCCGTGCGCGATCGCGTCCTCGTGCATCTCCAGCGAGTCGTGCCCGTACTCGAGGGCGTACGACACCTTGACCGTGCGGTACGGGAGCTTGCCGGGCTTGCGCACTGGCACGAACGGCAGCCCGAGGGCGAGCGCGAGCGGCGCGCCGAAGATGAAGCCGCGCGATTCGATGCCCACCAGGAGCTCGGCGCCGGTCTTGCGAATGCCGGCGGCCATCTGCTCGATGATGGCTGCGAGCGACGGGGGATGTCCGAGCAGCGGCGTGATGTCCTTGAACAGGATCCCCGGCTTCGGGAAGTCGGGGATGTCACGGATGCGCAACATGAGGTCGCGCACCACCGCCTCGCGGTTGCGCCGGCCGGCCGGCTTGGCCTTCGTGCGTCTGGCCGCGGGCTTCGCCTTGCTCTTCGGACGCTTCTTCATCTCTCCTCCAGGAAATCGAGCGGGTCCTGCGGCACGTCACCGACGCGGACCTCGAAATGCAAGTGCGGCGCAGTCGAGTGGCCGGTCGTGCCGACCCGGGCAATCACCTGGCCGCGGTCCACGTAGGTGCGCTCGCGCACGAGATTCTCGCGGTTGTGCGCGTACACGGTCAAGAAGCGCCCTTCATGGAGCACGATCACCAGGTTGCCGAAGCCGCGCAGCTTGTTGCCCGAGTAGACCACCTCACCGGCCGCTGCCGCGCGGACGTCCGTGCCCTCGGCGACCAGGATATCGATGCCCTCGTGTATCCGCCCCCAGCGAGGTCCGAATCGCGACGACACGGTCCCCCCGACGGGCCAGGACAACCTGAACGTGCCACGCACGCGACCCGGCAGGCTCGCCGGACGGGGGCGTTGCGCCACCGTGGGGCGCCCTCGGGGGGGCACCGCCTCTTGCCCCCAGCGCGGGATGAACACCTGGGTCCCGGCCGGGATCGGCGTTTCGGGGTCGACGTCGTTGAGCTCGGCCACGTCGTCGACCGGCACCCCGTGGCGCCGTGCCAGCACATCCGCCGTGTCTCCCGAGACAGCGGTCACCCAGCGCCCGTGCAGCTCGAGCGGCGGATGCTGGGGATGCAGGGGCGCGCTCGATGCGCAACCGCCCACCACGCAAAGCAGCAGCGCGAGCACCCGATGGGCGGCACCCGGGCGCACCGACTCGGCTCGAAGAAATACGCAGCGTGGCAGCTTCGCCGATTGTCAGCCGCCCCCGCGGCGGCCGCAAATACCACGCCGCGGGAGCCGCCTCGGCGTCAGGCGCCGACCGGTTCGTCCAGCTGGAACGGCGGTGGGCTCGCCAGCATCCGCTCGTGCGTGAGATCGAGGTCGAGTGGCGTCACCGACGCGTACCCCTGCCCCACCAGGACCCCGTCGGAGCCCTCGATGTCCCCATACCCCGTCGCAGGACCACCGATCCAGTAGTAGACCTTGTCCCGCAGATCGCTGCGCACCTCGACCTGATCGCGGTAGTGGCGGTGTCCGAGGCGCGTCCAGCGAACACCGAGGGGCGGCCTGCCAGCCGGCACGTTGACGCTCAGCACCGTGCTCGGGGGCATGTCATGCGCCAGCACCCCTGCCGCGAGCCTGCGCGCGATGCACGCCGCGGTCACGAAGTCCTCGTCCTGGAACGGCCGGTGCTCGAGCGAACCGGTGGACACGGCGATCGACGGGACGCCGCGCAGCACGCCCTCGACGGCGGCGGCGAGCGTGCCGGAGTAGAAGACGTCGGCGCCCAGGTTGAATCCGTGGTTCACCCCGGAGACCACCAGCGCAGGCTTGCGCGGGGCCAGGTGCAGGACACCGAGGTAGACGCAGTCGCAGGGCGTCCCGCTCACCGCAAACCGGCCCGGGCCGTGGGGCTCCGCTCGCAACGGCGCGTGCAGGCTGATCGCGTGGCCGATCCCGGAACGCTCCTGGTCCGGGGCTACCACGAGCAGGTCGCCCAGGTCGGCCAGCGCCTCCTCGAGCGCGCGGAGACCGCGGGCGCGGATGCCGTCGTCGTTGGACAGGAGGATGAGCGGTCGACTCACGCGTGTTCCAGGAAAACAAAAGGAGACTGGGGTTTCCCTCCCAGTCTCCGAGCCGTCCAGTCGGGGCGACTGGATTTGAACCAGCGACCCCTTGACCCCCAGTCAAGTGCGCTAACCAGGCTGCGCCACGCCCCGAGTGTTGCCTGCCGACGGACGAGCGGTTCAACTACCACGCACGCTCGGGGGCGTCAATCCTCGGGTTCAGCGGCAAGCGCCTCGAGGGCCTGCGCCTCGCCGCGAATTCGAGCGAGGGCGTCCGTCACGCCGTCGCTGTTGCGTCCGGCCAGCGCACGGCGGGCTCCGTCCAGCGTGAGCCCGCGCTGCTCGAGCAGCTGCCGCAGCAACACCAGCCGCTCCACCTGGGCACGTGAGTACACACGGTGCCCGGCCGCCGAGCGCTCCGGCCGGAGCGACGGGATCTCCGACTCCCAGTGCCGCAGCGTCGAGGTCGCGACGCCGACCACGGCGGCCGCCTCACCGATCTTGAAGTAGGCCCGGTCAGCCACCTCTGCGACGGGTCGCGTCCTCACGCGAGGGACCACCGCCAGTCAGAGGGCTCTAGCCGTTCAAGGCGCTCTTGAGCACCTGCGACGGCTTGAACGTCAGCACCCGCCGCGCGCTGATCGTGATCTCCTCGCCAGTCTGCGGGTTCCGACCCACGCGAGAGTTCTTGTCGCGGACGACGAAGTTGCCGAAACCGCTGATCTTGATCTTCTCCCCGCGCTCGAGGGTCTCCTTGATCGTGTCGAACACCGTCTCGACGATCTCGGCAGCCTCCTTCTTGGAGCACCCGCCCACCTGCTCGTAGACCTTCTCGATGATGTCAGCCTTCGTCATGGAGTCCTCCGAACGTCACGACGGTACTTCCGGGCGCTCGCTTAGTCAATTCATCCGAGGGCAGAACACGTAGGAACTTCAATCCCTTCCGTGTCATGGGCGCGCTGTCCTTGCCTAGCGGCGCACCGCGCCGAGAGCCTGACAGGCCTTGCCGACCAAGGTCTCGTGCGCGACCTCGACCTCGGCGTCGGTCAGGGTTCGATCGAGCGCGCGGTAGGTCAGCGCCCACAGCAGCGCCTTCTTGCCAGAAGGGACGTGTGCGGGATCGCGGTAGTCCTCGACCACCTCGGCGTCCACGAGCAACGGTTCGCGCGGAGCACGCAGCGCCTGCTCGACGCGCGACGCCGGCAGGTCCGCGTCCACGAGCAGCGAGACGTCGCGGGCAATGGCCGGGTGCCGGGGTAGCTGAGCCATCTGGATCGCAGCCGGCCGCTGCACGTCCGACAGATCCAGCTCGAAGGCAAAGACGGGGCAGTCGATCGCGTAACGCAGGCGCAGGCGCGGCGAGAGCTCACCCAGGAGCCCCAAGAGGCGTATCCCCCCGGCGCCCGCCAGATACACCCATGCGCGGACACCCGGGTGCAACCACTCGGGAGCTCGCGTCGCGGGCACGTAGAGGGCCTGCCCCCCGAACGCCGCCGCCACGCGCTCGACCGCGGCCTTGGCGTCGAAGAAGTCCATCGCCTCGAGCGGCCCGAGCCAGGTCCGGCGACGGCCGCACAGGACGCCCGCAGCGTGCACGCGCTCGACCGGCTTTCGCACGCTCCGCCCGCGCGGATCGACCTCCTCGACCTGCTCGTGGAAGACCGCGCCGACCTCGAAGAGCCCGAGATCACGCGAGCCCCGACCGAGGTTGAGCTTGACCACGTCCAAGAGGTTCGGCAGCAGGTTCGGCCGCAGCCCCAGGTGATCCTCCCGCAAGGGGTTTGCCAGGGTGCTGCGCTCGGCCCCACCGAAGCGCAGACCACCCGGGATCTCGGCGCCCGGGATCCCGTCGATGGCGTCGGGCTCGACCGGCGCAAACCAGGCCAGCCGCGACGGCGCCGCGAAGCCGTAGGTGATGGCCTCGTCGAGGCCTGCGTCACAGAGCGCATCGCGCGCGAGCTCGACGGGCGCTCGCGCCCGCGCGCCCCTGCCCTCCACGGCTCCGAGCCCGCCGGGGATGCGGGCCGGGATGGAGTCGAAGCCGCGCACGCGTGCGACCTCCTCGATGAGGTCGGCCTCGCGCGTGAGGTCGCCGCGATAGCTGGGCACACGCACGACCAGCGGATCGCCGCTCGTGACCTCGAGGCCGAGTCGCTCGAGGATCCCCGTCGTCTCCGCCGTGCCCACGGCCACGCCGAGCACCTGGGACACCCTCGCCGGCCGCAAGGGCACGACGGCGCGCTCCGTCCGCCCGGGGTACGCGTCCACGAGACCGGGCGCGATCGTGCCGCCCGCCGTCTCGGCGATGAGCATCGCGGCGCGCGCGCTCGCGTCAGCGAGCGCCTCCACATCGACGCCGCGCTCGAAGCGCTGCGAGGCCTCGCTGCGAAGCCCCAGCCGGCGCGACGTGCGCCGGATGCGACAAGCGGCAAAGCTCGCCGACTCGAGCAGGATCGAGGTGGTCGTCGCCGTGACCTCGCTGTCGAGGCCGCCCATGACGCCGCCGAGCGCGATCCCTGCACGCGAGTCCGCGATCACGACGTCGTCGGGCTCGAGCGTACGCGCCTGCCCGTCCAGCGTGACGAACCGCTCGCCCGCGCGAGCCAGCCTCACGACCACGCGTCCTTCCGAGACCTTCTCGAGGTCGAAGGCGTGCAGTGGCTGGCCGTACTCGAAGAGCACGTAGTTCGTGACGTCGACGACGTTCGAGATCGGCCGCACGCCGACGGCTCGCAACCGCCTCTGCATCCACGTCGGAGACGGCCCGACCCGCACGCCATCGATGACCCGCGCCGTGTAGCGCGAGCACGCCTGCGAACCCTCGATCGTCACGCTCACCCGCTGCGCCGCGGCCCTGCCCTCCTCCAGTGGCCTCGGCGCCGGCGCGCGAAACGGCCGGTCGAGCAGCGCCGCGAGCTCGCGGGCGATCCCGACGTGCCCCATGCAGTCGGCGCGGTTCGGCGTGACGTTCACCTCGAGCACGACATCGCGCGCGCCCAGCGCGTCCACCGCCGGGCGACCGAGCTCACCCGCGCCCGGCGGCAGGACGAGGATTCCTTCGCCCTCGTCCGACAGCCCGAGCTCGCGCTCCGAGCACAGCATGCCCGGCGACGTCTCGCCCTGGATCTGCCGGGCCTCCAGCACGCGGCCGTCGGGCATGCGTGTCCCCGGGCGTGCCCACGCCGCGCGGTGCCCTGGCGCCGGGACGTTCGGCGCGCCGCACACCACGCGCGTCTCGGCGGCACCGTCCCACACCCAGACGAGCGTCAGCTTCTGCGCGCGCGGGTGCTGCTCGCTCCGGCGCACCTCGACCAGCACGACCTCGTCGAGGCCGTGACCGATGCGCTCGAGCCCCTCGACCTCGAGGCCCGACATCGTCAGCCGACGCGCCACCGACTCCGGCGTCTCTGCACCGAGGTCCACGAGATCACCGAGCCAGCTCCACGAAACGCGCATCAGGATTGCCTCTCAGAATTGCTCGAGCCAGCGGGCGTCGCCTTCGTACCAGAGCTTGATGTCATCCACGCCGTGCCGGAGCATGCCCATCCGCTCCACACCGAAGCCGAACGCGAAGCCGGTGACGTCGTAGCGATCGTAGCCGCAGGCCGCAAAGACTGCCGGATCCACCATGCCGGCACCGCCCACCTCGAGGTACCCCGTGCTCTTGCAGATGCGGCACCCGCGCCCCTTGCAGAACAGGCACAGGATGTCCATCTCGGCAGACGGCTCGGTGAACGGGAAGAACGAAGGCCGCAATCGGATGCCGATGTCGGGCCCGAAGAAGCGGTGCACGAAGTGGAGCAGCGTCCCCTTGAGATCCGCGAACGACACGCCGTGGTCCACGCACAGGCACTCCACCTGGGTGAACATCGGGCTGTGGGTCGGGTCGTCGTCGCGGCGATAGACCACGCCGGGCGCGATGATCCGCACCGGCGGGGGCCCCGCCAGCATGGTCC
Organism: Myxococcales bacterium; assembly: GCA_023248855.1. Taxonomy (GTDB): domain Bacteria; phylum Myxococcota_A; class Polyangia; order JAHFDS01; family JAHFDS01; genus JAHFDS01. Next base: position 5,324 of record JAHFDS010000009.1, on the reverse strand, counting down.
GGATCTGCACCGGCGAGGTGTGCGTGCGCAGAACCAGCTGACCCTGCCCGCCCTCGATGAAGAACGTGTCCTGCATGTCACGCGCCGGATGATCCGGCGGCATGTTGAGGGCCTCGAAGTTGTGGAAGTCGGTCTCGACCTGCGGCCCGGTGGCCACCTGGAAGCCAATCTCCCTGAAGATCTCCTCGATCTCACGCAGGAGCTGGGTGAGCAGGTGCAGGTGGCCGCGGCGGCGCGGCCTGGACGGCAGCGTGACGTCCACCCGGCGCGCGAGATCGACCTCGAGCGCCTCCTCGGCGATCGCCCCCAGGCGCCGCTCGACCTCGGCCTCGATGCTGCCCTTGACCCGGTTGAGCGCCTCGCCCACGCGGGGACGATCGGGCGCAGGCAGGGCGCCGAGCCCCTTCATCGCGCCGGCGAGGCTGCCCTTCTTGCCGAGGACGCGCGCCTTCTCCTCGCGGATGGCCTGCTCGTCGCGGAGGTCACCGATCGCGCGAGCGAACTCGCGGCCGGCCTCCTCGATCTGCTGGATGATTTCTTGGGCGGTCATGCGTCCTGCCTCCGCCGGTGGCGGAAAGGAGAACCCGACGCGTGACCTGGGCCGCTCGAACGACGCGCGGCTCGGCCGCGCGCCAGGCTTCGTGAACTGTCGCGCTCCGTACTGCCGATCGCCGTACTGCGCTGAAGCTAGCTAGCTTGCTGCGCGGTGGCGACGATCTTGCCAAACGCCACGGGATCCACGATCGCGATGTCCGAGAGAACCTTGCGGTCGAGGGTCACGCCGGCCTTGGCGAGCGCACCGACGAAGCGCGAGTACGAGATCCCGTGCTCACGAACAGCCGCCGCGATGCGCGTGATCCACAGCGCGCGCATGTCGCGCTTGCGCTGCTTGCGCCCGCGATACGCGTGCATCCACGCGTGCCGGACGGTCTCGAACGCGGCCTTCCAGTTCGAGTGACGGCCGCCGCGGTACCCCTTGGCAGCCTTGATGATCTTGTTACGACGACGGCGGGTCTTGAACCCACCTTTTGCGCGCGGCATCTTGCTTCTCCTGCGGTCGGATAATGCTAGGCGTAGGGCAGCATCGCCTTCACCTGGTGCTCCTGGGTGTCGGCAATGTAATGGACCCCGCGCATCTTGCGCTTGGCCTTCGTGGACTTCTTGGTGAGGATGTGGTTGCGAAAAGCGCCCTTGAACTTCACGCGACCGTTCTTGGTCACCTTGAAGCGCTTCTTCGCACCGGAGTTGCTCTTCATCTTGGGCATGACTGGTCGGGCTCCTGAAGCCTAGCGTCGGCCCGGCCTTGACGGCCGCCGGGCCCTCGGCTCGAGCCGAGGTCGCGTTTCTTAACCGGGAGGCCCCCGGAATGCAACACAATTCGACCGATGTTACCGCCGCCCTGGACCCACGGAGGCAGGCGGACCAGGCGGCCGGGGTCCCGCGACGGCACCAGGCGGCCGCGCCGGGCCCACGGACGGTCCCGCCGGGCGCACCGGGGCCGGCGCCATGACGGCTGGCGCCATCCCGTCTCGGCGCAGACCGGCCTTGGGGCCGATGATCATGGTCATCCGGCGCCCTTCCATCGTCGGGATCTGCTCGACCGTCGCCACGTCGACCAGCTGCTGAACCACCCGCTGGAGGATGGCCTGGCCAGTTTCCGGGTGGACGATCTCGCGTCCGCGGAAGATGACCACCATCTTGGCCTTGTTGCCCTCCTGGAGGAACCCGCGAATCTGACGGACCTTGGTGTCGATGTCGTGGTCGTCCGTCTTGGGCCGCAGCTTGACTTCCTTGATCATGATCACGGAGGCGTTCTTGCGGGCCGCCTTCTTCTTGCGCGACTCCTCGTACTTGAACTTGCCGTAATCCATGATCTTGCAGACCGGCGGGGCAGCCTTGGGCGAGACCTCGACCAGATCGAGGCCCGCTTCCTCCGCGACGCGGAGGGCCTCATGGGTCGGGATCACACCGAACTGGTGCCCATCAGCCCCGATGCACCTGACCTCGGGCACGCGGATGCGGCGGTTGATGCGGTACTGCTCCTCGGCACGGGGAGCGCTTCTGTCGAACGGCTTTGCGATGGTCCTAGTCCCTTTCCTAGCAATTGACGATCAGGCCGGCACCTGCGCCTCTTGGCGCAACCGGCTGATGAAATCCTCTAGCTTCTGCGGCTCGTGCTGCTTGCCGTCGCGCGAGCGCGGCGACACCGTGCGGGCTTCGACTTCCTTGTCGCCGAGCACGATCATGTACGGGATCTTCTGCAGCTGCGCGTCCCGAATGCGCGCACCCAGCTTCTCGTTGGAATAATCGGCCTCGGCGCGCAGGCCCGCGGCCTTGAGCGCCGCCACGACCTCGTCCGCGAAGCCACGGTGCTTCTCCTCGCTGACCGGGAGCACCCGCGCCTGGACCGGCGCGAGCCACAGCGGGAACGCGCCGGCGTAATGCTCGATGAGGACTCCGAAGAATCGCTCGACCGAGCCGAAGAACGCCCGGTGGATCATGACCGGGCGGTGGCGCTGGCCGTCCGGGCCCACGTATTCGAGCTCGAAGCGCTCGGGCAGGTTGTAGTCGAGCTGGATGGTCGAGCACTGCCACTCGCGCCCGATCGCGTCGCGCAGCTTGAGATCGATCTTCGGACCGTAGAACGCCCCGCCGCCGTGGTCATACTCGAACGGCAGGCCGTTCTTCTCGAGCGCGAGCGCGAGCGCCGCCTCGGACTCCGCCCACAGCTCCGGCGCGCCGACGGACTTCTCCGGCCGGGTCGCCAGGAACAGCTTGTAGTCCGAAAAGCCGAACGCGCGCAGAATCCGCAGGCACAGGCTGAGGGTCCTGGTGAGCTCCTCTTCCTGTTGCTCGCGACGGCAGAACAGGTGCGCATCGTCCTGCGTGAAGCCACGCACGCGCAGAAGCCCCCCGAGCACCCCGGACCGCTCGTATCGATACACCGTGCCGAGCTCTGCGAGGCGCAGCGGCAGCTCGCGATAGCTGCGCAGGCGCGTACCGAAGATCGTGCAGTGGAATGGGCAGTTCATCGGCTTGACGAGGTACGTCTGCCCCTCGATGTCGAGGCCCGAGAACATGTTCTCTTTGTAGTTCTCGAGGTGCCCGCTGATCCGCCAGAGCTCGTCGCGCGAGACGTGCGGCGTGAACACGAGCTCGTAGCCGCTATCCAGAAGGGTCCGTCGCATGAACTCTTCGATGTGGTACCGGACCAGGCCGCCCTTGGGCAGCCACAGCACCAGGCCGGGACCGATCTTCGGATCGATCGTGAAGAGCTCGAGCTGCTGGCCGAGCTTTCGGTGGTCCCGCTTCTTGGCCTCCTCGATCATCTTGAGGTGCGCGTCGAGGTCGGCTTTCGCAGCGAACGCGGTCCCGTAGATGCGCGACAGCATCGGGTTTCGCTCGTCGCCGCGCCAGTACGCGCCGGCCACGCTGGTCAGCTTGAAGGCCTTGATCTCCGAGAGATCACCCACATGCGGGCCGCGGCACAGGTCGACGAACTTCGAATCGCCGTGCCGGTAGAGCGAGATCGGCGCATCTCCGGCGATGCCTGAGAGGATCTCGAGCTTGTACGTCTCGCCCATCCCGCCGAACAGCTTCTCGGCCTGGTCGCGCCCCACCTCCTCGCGGCGAAACTGCCCGCCGGCGGCGATGATCTTCTGCATCTCCGCCTCGATGGCGGGCAGATCCTCGTCCGTGAAGGGCCGGGGCGGATCGAAGTCGTAGTAGAAGCCGGTCTCGATCGCGGGACCGATCGTCACCTTGGTGCCGGGGAACAGGCGCGTCACGGCGTCCGCCATGACGTGGGCGCAAGAGTGGCGGATCCGGCTCAGTGGATCGTTCGGGACATCGCCCTCTTCTCGAGGGGCACGCAGCTCTGCCATGTCGACTAGACCGTCTGGGCGCGGCTCACGCGAACGTCCGCGTGGTCGTCCCGGGAAGTGAGGAAGTGCAAGCGGTGTGGGGAACCGCCAGGGCCGCGGCCGGAACCGCGACAGGTGTACTGGTTGGCGCGGGCAGGATTGAACTGCCGACCCCTACCGTGTCAAGGTAGTGCTCTCCCACTGAGCTACGCGCCATCACCGCTACGATGGGGAAGTTGGTAGTCTCTCCATCGCGGGTTGTCAAGGGTCGAGTCGTTCTCGGGACTTCCGCCGCGCTCGCGGGTTGCCCGGGTCCCCACCATCCCCTACGATGTCACCCACGACACGGGTGGAAATGGTTGGTCGACGCCTCGCCAAGTACGAGATCCAGGAGGAGATCGGACGCGGTGGTATGGCGGTCGTCTACCGGGGTCTCGACACGGCGCTCATGCGAGCCGTCGCGGTCAAGATCCTGCACCCGTTCCTCTCGGATGACGCCGAGTCCAAGCGGCGCCTGCAGCGTGAGGCACAAGCCGTCGCCAAGCTGCACCACGAGAACATCCTCGAGATCTTCGACTACTCGGGCCCCGAATCACCCGAGAGCTACATCGTCACCGAGCTGATCGCCGGCGAGACGCTGCGTCGTTTCCTCGACCGCCGTGGCGAGGATGCCTTTCCGTTTCCCGAGCTGGCCGCCTGTGCGGTGCTCGAGATCGGGCGCGCGCTGGTGCACGCCCACCAGGGCGGCATCATCCACCGCGACATCAAGCCCGAGAACGTCATGGTCTCCGACGACGGCGCGGTCAAGCTGATGGACTTCGGCATCGCCCAGATGGTCGACACCGAACGCCTCACCGTGACCGGGCAGCTGCTCGGCTCGCCGGCGTACATGTCGCCCGAGCACGTCAGCGGAAGGCCCATCGACTTCCGCACCGACGTGTTCTCGATGGGCATCCTGCTGTACCAGCTCGCGACCGGAAAGCTGCCCTTTGCGGGGAAGAACCCGCACGAGGTGCTGCGCCGCATCGGCGAGTGCGAGTACGCGGACCCGCGCGAGGTTTGCCCGCGCATCGGGGCGCGCCTGGCGGCGGTGATCCGGCGCGCGCTCGCCAAGAACCCGGACGAGCGCTACCAGGCGGTCGGGGACCTGTGCGCAGACCTCGAGGCGTACCTGGCGGAAGCCGGCATCGACGAGGCCCGGCGTGAGACGGCCGCGTTCTTCCGGGATCCCGACCCGCACGTGGCGGCATTTCCGGCCCGCCTCGTGCCCGCGCTGGTGGCGGCGGCGGCAACGGCGCGGAGCGAGCGGCGCGTGGCGGACGCGCTCGACCTGCTCAACCGAGCGCTCGAGGTGTCGCCGAGCGACGAGGCAGCCCGGGCGCTGCTCGATCGCATCGGCCGCGGCCGGCGCGCCGTGCGCCTGTGGATCGCCGGCGGAGCGGTGGCCCTGGTGCTCGGTGG
>JAHFDS010000632.1 GCA_023248855.1 Myxococcales bacterium | reverse complement strand
GGCGAGGTCGAGCTCGGGGTGCCGGGTGCCTTGGGGATCGAGCGCGGCGCCGAGCCGCCCCGCCGGATCGCAGGCACCAAGCGCCGCCTGAGCCAGCGCCAGCTCGAGCTCGGCCGCGCGCACGCCGGGCCTCGTTCCGAGGGCGCGCTCGGCGCTCGCGCGCGCGTCGGCGAACCTGCCGAGCCGCCGGTAGACGGCCGCCAGCTGGGTCTGCGCGGCGGGATCCTGGCTGGCCATCGCGGGCGGCCGGCGCGACAGGAACCGCTCGATCGCGGCCCTGGCTCGCTCGAGGTCGGCCTCGTGCGAGCGATCTGCCGGCGTCGCACGCCGCGCGAGGGAGGCCGCGAGCCTGAGCCCGAGCGCCGGGTCCTCCGCCCCCCCTGCGAGCAGCTCCTCGGTCAGCGCGATCGCCTCGTCGACGCGCCCGAGCTCGTCATACAAGCTCGCTCGCTCACGCCGCAGTCGCCGCGTGGCCGCCGCGCCCGAGAGCACGAGGCGCTCGCCCTGGATGACCACCGCCAGGGCCCGATCGAGCGCCGCCTTGCCGTCCGGCGTCGCGGGACCCGCCTGGACCGCGAGGCCTCGCAGCGCGCTCACCTGGCCGACGTAGCCGTCGAGCCGCCCGGGCTCGTAGCGCGTGACCTCCTCGTAGCGCTGCGCCGCCTCCAGCCACGACTCCCCTTCGAGGGCCGCTTGCGCGCGCTTGACGAGGTAGAGGTAGTGGTTCTCGTCGCCGAGGCGAAGCGCAAAGCCAGCGCAGAGCCACGCACACAGCAAAAGGCAGCCCCGGGATCCGCGCACAGGTGGAGACCCTAGGTCCGTTCCGACAGGAACAGCCGGACGCGATCCGACGCGCGACCGACGAGCGGCGCCCCGTGCCCTGGCAGCAGGTGATCGAACTCCAGGTCGCGCAGGCGCTGGGCGCTCGCGCGCGCGGCCACCGGGTCCTCGGACAGGTCATCGGCGCAGAACGAGATCTGCTCCCCCTCGGTCTGCAAGACGTCGCCGCACAGGAGCGCCCGGTCGGCCTCGTGGAGCAGGACCACGTGTCCCGGCGAGTGCCCGGAGACGACGTAGGGAGTCAGGCCCGCGATCGGCACACCCTCCTCGATCGCCTCGAGCTTGAACACCGGCGGGCACAGATCCACGACCTTCGAGAGCGCCTCCATCCACTGGCCGGTCCGTCCGCGCGGCAGGAGCGGCGGCTGGCGCCCGTCGAGAAACGGCATGTCGTCCGGGTGCGCGTACGCCACCACGCCGGTGCCGCGTACGACGCGCGAGAGCGATCCCGCGTGCGCCGGGTGCGCGTGCGTGACGAGGATGCGCGCGAGGCGCAGCTCGCCGGTGCGGTCGAGCGAGAGGATCGTGGGCGCCGTGCCGACCGGCCCCGGATCGACCAGCGACCAGCCCTCGTCGTCGCGCACGTAGTAGATGTTGGTCGCGGTCGCGTTCAGCAGATCGAGCCGGTAGACGTGCGGCGTGATCTCGACGAGCTCGGCCATGGCGGGCGATTGTACCGCGGCAAAGCGGACCGGCAGCGTGTAGCCTTCCGCCCGATGGAGCCGACGGGCCTCAACCCCGCGCAGCGCGAGGCGGTGCTCCACGAGCGGGGGCCGCTCGTCGTGCTGGCGGGCGCCGGTAGCGGCAAGACCCGGGTGATCACGCACCGGCTCGCGCACCTGGTCGCGCGCGGCGCCCGCCCGCAGCGCCTGCTCGCCGTGACGTTCACCAACAAGGCGGCCGGCGAGATGCGGGCGCGCGCGGCGGCGCTGTCGGGGGGCGAGCTCGGCGGCCTGTGGATCTCCACGTTCCACGCGGCGGCGATGCGCATCCTCCGGCAGCACGCCGCGCACGTGGGTCTGCCGCGCGAGTTCGTGCTCTACGACGACGACGACCAGAAGAAGGTCCTCCTGCGCGTGCTGGGCGAGCTCGGGATGGAGGGGCGCTCGGTGCCGATCGGGCAGATCCGCGGCCGCATCGACCGCGCCAAGAACCGATACATACGTCCAAGCGAATACGTTGAGGACGACTGGATGGACACGGTCGTCGCGCGCGCATACGCGGCCTACGAGGCGCGGCTCGCCGAGGCGGGAGCCGTGGACTTCTCGGGCTTGCTGGTCAAGGCGCTCGACCTCGTGCGCGGCGACGACGCGGTGGGCCGGCGGCTGCGCGAGCGCTTCGACCACGTGCTGGTGGACGAGTTCCAGGACAGCTCGCCGGTGCAGTACGAGCTCGTGCGGGGGCTCGCGGCCGAGACGCGCAACCTGTGCGTGGTGGGCGACGACGACCAGTCGATCTACCGCTGGCGCGGCGCGGACGTGGCGAACCTCGTGGACTTCGAGCGTGACTGGCCGGACGCGCACGTGGTCAAGCTCGAGCAGAACTACCGCTCGACGCGCACCATCCTCGCGGCCGCCAACGCCGTCATCGCGCGAAACCCCTACCGCCGCAGAAAGACGCTCGTTACCGACAACGAGGAGGGCGAGGCGATCGTGCTCTACGAGGCGCGCTCGGAGCGCGACGAGGCGGCGTTCGTGGCCAGCGCCATCGCCCAGCAGATCCTCGAGCAAGGCTGCTCACCGTCGGACTTCGCGATCTTCTACCGCGTGCACGCGCAGTCGCGAGCGCTCGAGGAGGCGCTGCGCGCGCGCAACCTCGACTACCGCATCGTCGGTGGCACGCGGTTCTTCGAGCGCGCCGAGGTCAAGGATCTGCTCGCCTACCTGCGCATCCTCGGCAACCCCAATGACGAGGTGTCGCTCTTGCGCGTGGTCAACGTGCCGGCGCGCGGCATCGGCGCGTCCACGGTCGACAAGCTGGTCGCGCTCGCGCGCGGGGCCGGCTCGAGCGTGCTCGAGGCCATGCGGCAGGCCAGCGGGTCGCTGGCGGGAGCCTCGGGCAGAAAGCTCGGGGTGTTCCTCGCGCTCTACGACGAGCTGCGCGCGCTCGCCGGGGCCCTGGGGCCGGCCGACCTGGCCGAGGTCGTGCTGGGCAAGACCGGCTACCTCGACTGGCTGGCGGCGCGTGCCGACGACGGCGAGGCGCGCACCGACAACCTCGCCGAGCTGATCGGTGACATGCGCGCCTACGAGAAGGAGGTGGGCGCCGAGGTGAGCCTTGCCGACTACCTCGGCCGCGTGGCGCTGTCGTCGGACGACGACGATCAGGTGGGCAGCGATCGCGTGACCCTCATGACGGTGCACGGGGCCAAGGGCCTCGAGTTCCCGATCGTGTTCCTGGTCGGGCTCGAGGAGGGCGTGTTCCCGTGGGAAGGCAGCCTGTCCGACGAGGAGGCGCTGGCCGAAGAGCGCCGGCTGGCCTACGTGGCCATCACGCGCGCCGAGCGGCGGCTCGTGCTCACGCGCGCGGCCGAGCGGC
>JAHFDS010000008.1:37523-59939 GCA_023248855.1 Myxococcales bacterium | reverse complement strand
GGAAGGCGCAGGATCCATCTGCTGCTTGGGGTGCCCCGGCGTCCGCGCGTAGCTGCTCGATGGCGGCGGCGCTCGGCGGGAAAGGCGTCATCAAAGGCTGCGCCGGCGCGGGGAGCGTGTCCCGCTGAACGCCGCTGCCGCGCACGAGCGTGGCCGACAGCCGGCGCGACGAGGTCATCGTGGCGGGCACCGACGGACGCACCGAGACCTCGACAGAGCGCGGCATGTCGACGAACGGAGCCGGCGCGAGCGCGAGATCCTGCGCCACCTGCGCCAGATCGTCCCACATGCGCGCGGCGCTCTCGTAGCGGCCTGCGGGATCCTTGCTGAGCGCACGCATGAGAAACCGGTCCACCGATGGCGGCAGGTCCGGGACTAGCTCGCTCGGGGCACGCGGCATCTGTTCCACGTGCGCCAGCATCGTGAGGTAGGGCGACGGCCCCTGCAGCGGTGGTTCGCCGCAGAAGAGCTCGTACCCGATGCATCCGGCGGCGTAAAGGTCTGCGCGTGCATCCAGGGGCTCGCCGCGCGCCTGTTCGGGTGCCATGTAGAGCGGCGTGCCGACCACCTCACCGGCGCGCGTGAGGCCTCCGCCGGTCTCCGCGATGTCCCGTGCCATGCCGAAGTCGAGCACCTTGATGCCATGCTCCTGCCCGGCGCGCCAGAGGTAGATGTTCGCGGGCTTGAGGTCGCGGTGCACGATGCCGGCCTCGTGCGCGACCCAGAGCGCGCCGAGGAGCGCCGTCAGCACCTCGACGGCGAGCGCGGGATCCGCGGGGCGCCCGCGCTCGAGCCGCGCGCGCAGGTCCTCGCCCTCGAGCAGCTCCATCACCAGGTACCACATGCCCTCCGCGCTCCGGCCGAGCTGCAGGATGTCCACCACGTTGGGGTGGCGGATGCGCTGCGTGATCGTGGCCTCGCGGCGGAATCGCTCCAGGTACTCGACCTCACCCAGGAGCGACGGCCGCAGAAGCTTGACCGCCACCGCCCGGCCGTCCCGGTCGTCGTGCGCGATGAAGACCGAGCCGAACGCGCCCGAGCCGAGCACCCGCGCGATCCGCCAGCGCCCGTCGAGCAGGGTGCCCGGCGGCAGGATGTACAGATCGTCCCGAGCGAACGCAGGGTCGACGAGCGTCTTGGCGCTCGGCGGCGAGGCTCGATCGGACGGCATGGCGGCGATCCTACCGTCTTGCGAGTCGGTGGGAGCCCCTACCGGTAGCGGGCATGCGACGCGTTGAGCTCGAGACGCCGCAGGGTGCGTAGCGCGTTCCGTAGGAGCAACTGGCCGCGCTCGCTCTGTCCCAGCCGCGAAAGCGGGTGATCCATCAGGGACTGGGTCGAGGGCGTGGTCGGGCGCCACGGCAGCTTGCGCCCGCCCGAGCCCTGGAAGCCGTTTCCGTCCACATCGACGCGGATGGGGTTCGTGATCGCGTAGGGCTGAGTCTGTGTGACCTGCGGCACGAGCGTCAGCGGACCGAGCACGCTCGACGCCATCACGCCTCCGAACAGCTTGGCGTCCTTGAGCGCGACCTTGAGCAGCTCGCCGATGGCGAGGTTCGGCAGCTCGGTCGAGGTCTGCACCGGCGAGATCGAGCGCGCCACGCTGCCGGGCAGCGCCGACGCCGGATCCTGGCCATCGCCCGTCACGATGACGACGTACCAGGCGTCCTTGAGCGGCTTGTCCGTGAACCTGAGGTCGAGCACGAGCGGGCCCCGATTGGGCACCGCGAGCCGGACGCTGGCCTCGGGGCACTGATCGTCCGCGCCTGCGGTGCAGGTGCGCAGCAGATCGCCGTTCCGGTAGACCTCCATGCGCGTCACGTCGAACCAGCCGGGCGTCTGCACGCGCACGTGGAGCTCCACGCCGCCGTCTGCGCGGGTGGGCTTGACCATGGAGCCGAGCGGCTGGCCGTCGATCGTGAACTCCACGAACGGACCGTACGTGGTGAACACGCAGCCCTTTCTGACGTTGTCGGCGATCTCCTGGGGATCGATCAGGCGCGGATCGTCGGTGGACGAGCAGACGTAGTTGCGGGGGCTGCCGGGCTCGATGCCGTCGATGTCGTGCGTGTCGGAGTTGCCCAGGCCAACCTTGCGAACGTCGTAGTTGAGCATGCGAAACCAGTCGTCGACCACCCCCCGGATGACCGGGGAGCACGGCCGATCGCCCTCGCCTGCGAGCGCGTTCTGCGCGCTGCTGCACGAGCTCTTGATGCAAAGGCCACGGCTCTCCGGCGGCACGCTCGCGCCGAGGTTGCAGAACTCATCGGCGCGGCAGTCCCCCGAACCCGTGCAAGCCGGAAGGCACACGGCAGGGTACGAGCCGCCGCCGTTGTCGCACACCTGGCCCGGATCGCACCCGCTCATCACCGTGCCCGCCGTGCAGCCCTTGCCTGGCTTGTAGCAGACGAGCTTGTGCGGATGGCACTGCGGGAAGCTCGCTGCATCGGGGAGCGACTCGCAATCCTTGTCCGCGGCGCAGGCCACCTGACCGTCCTGATCGAAGCGCAACGCCTTTTGCTCTTCAGGGGTGCGCACGATGACGCGCTTGACGTGATTGGCAGCCGCTTCGTCCTGGAGAACGCGCTTCTCGTGCGCGCTGATGGACCTTCCGCGGATCTCGGCGACGGCCTGGTTGTAATCGGCGATCTCGCTGACCGACGGGGTGCGCAGGAAATCCCAGCGCTTGCCGTTGATGATCTCGAGGGCGTCGTAGCCGTCGTCCCAGCCGTACTGAAGGATGTTGTTGTTCGACAGCGCCGCCACGCGCCCCGAGTCCTGCGCGAGCGTGACAGGATCGAGCCCGTACTGGTCGAAGTAGCCGAAAAACCCGTCCCGCGGGTGCGGCACGACGACCACGCTGGTCGGCCCTGGCGTCATGCCGGCCGCACCGCCCATGCCCCCCATGCCGCCCATCCCGGCGCCACCCGCGCCGCCCATCCCACGGTCCCCCGGGTTCACGGGCAGCCCACCGGGGGGACCGGCGCCTCCTGGCTGCTGGGCGATCGTGCGCAGACCCTTGAAGATCTGCGAGGGCGTCTTGTCCACCCAGTCGAACGCGCCGCCCGCGGGCCGCGTCACGTCGACCTGCAGCGGAAACCCGATGAAGTGGCCGATCTCGAGCGTGGTGGACTCGAGGCCCACCTGCGTGCCGAGGCGCTCCTCGACGCCGAGCTCGCGCACGAGCGGCGCGTAGTCGGTCACGACGTCGTGATCGCTCGAGGACAGGAGCTCGACGTGATCGGTGATGAACGACGTGATGCGGTCGCGGAGTGACACGCCCGAGTCGAAGCTTGGGCTCGCGTGCACGTGGAAGTCGGCCGAGATCCAGCCGCGTGTGTCGACCAGCCGCTGCAGGATCGCGTCGAGGTGCACCGAGCTGCCGGCCGAGACGTCGAGGATGCGATCCTCGATCGAGTACTCGATGCCGCGCGAGACCCGGACGCGATAGACGCCAGGCTCGATCTGCAGCTCGCCGAAGCCCTCCAGGGTGCGCGCGATCTCGCTGATGCCATCGGGCGTCCGCGAGTCGCCGAAGTACAGGCGCTTGGGCCCGAAGGTCTTCGTGACCGGATCACAGCGCTCCTCGCCGGGGTGTCCCGGCTGGGCCAGCTGGCACGTCTGTCCAACGAACGTCAGCTTGGCCGGCACCCGCTCGCCCGCCTCGTCCCGCACGTCGAACACCACCCGACCCGCCTCGGCGAGGCCAATCGCGGTCTCCGCGGTGCGCCCCGCATCCACCTGGACCAGGACCGCCTGCGAAGGCAGCCGGCTCGGCGTGCGCGCGACGAGCCAGTAGCGGCCAGGCAGGAGCGGACCCGAGAAGTCGCCGTCGAGGATGGTGTCCGTGCCGCGGTCGGATTGCATGTGCGACACGATGCCGAGGTCATCTGGCTTCTCGGCCGGCGCGGTCGCGGTCGCACAGGCCAGGAGCGCCGAGAACGGTGCGCTTGCCTGTGCCGCGCGCAGCTCGTTGCACTCCGCCCTGTCGGCGCCGGCTCGGGCGAGCGGATCGGAGAACGCGAACACGTCGGCGTGCGAGACGGGCGCCCCGGTGCGACGATCGATGACGGCGCCGCTGACCCGACCGTGGGGCGTCCCGCGCACCTTGTAGATCCCATCGAGCAGCGTGCCGACGTCACCCTCGCCCACCACGAAATAGCGGCGGAACGTGCCGCGATGGAGCGCGGCCTGACAGGCGTCGTCGCCACCCGGGCAGGTGCTGCCATGCGTGAGCACGAAGGTGATCGACCCGGTGAAGAACGGGATGGCGACCTTGCTCTCCACGGTCTCCTTGGTGAAGAGCGCGTAGCTCACGCCTTTGCCCGTGCCGCCCATGTAGTCGAAGATCGCGGGCGTGCGCAGCGTGTCCTCGCCAGTGAAGATGCGATCGATGATGTTCGAGTCCTCGTCGAACCCCACGCCGGGCGCGAACAGCGACAGCTTCTTGCCGAAGATCGTGAAGTCACCGCCGATCACGCCCTTTTGCTTGCCCACGAAGGCCGGATCGCCGCTGTTGTCCCCGAGCAGCGTGCCGATGAGGCTCGTCGGCTGGGTGATGGGCGCGAGCGGCGTCACCTGGTTCGACACCGCGCCCGCGCCCTTGAGCTCGTACGTGGTGACCATCTCGAGGTGACGGTCGCCCTCGCGCAGGATGTAGAGCGTCTCGAACACGGGCTTGCCGATGTCGAGCTGCAGGACACCGATGAGGGCCAAGAGCGCCCCGGCGCAACCGCGCACGCGCACCGCCGCGCAGCGCCGGTTGTCGTTCGGGATGCCGGAGTCCCACGGACACTTGGCGGCCCCGCCGGTCTCCGCCACCGCCACCCGGTCGGGCATGAGCGTGCACTCGTCGTCGTCCACGTGGCCCGGCTCGGGGACCGACAGGTTGATGACGGGGAACATCTCGCCGAACTGATCGAGGCCGTTGCCCTCGCGATAGCGGTCCTCCTTGCGACGGAGGTCCGCGTCGACCAGGCTGCCGCCGAACACGCCAGGGCCGACCGAGTGCGTGCCGGTGAGGAACGCGAAGCGCACCTGATCGTTCTCGAGCAGGATGTCGCCGACGTCGGCCAGGGCCGCCGGGCCGCCGATGAGCTCGGCGCGATCCTTGGCCACACGTGCGGACACCAGGTGCGCATCGCCGTCGCTGCAGCTACCGAGCGGCATTGCGAGGGCGACGAGCACGCCCCCCAGAAGGCGCGGGTGAAACATCCGAGAGTGTGTCCGCATGGTCAGAACTGCGCCAGGACCTGGCCGATGACGGCGTCATTCGACCGCGACACGCCATGGCGCTCGCCCCGGCTCTGGTACTGCATCCCGACCTTGATGCGCCCCTCCACGAAGGCGGCGGTCGCACCGCCCGAGAGCAAGAGGAGGTCGTTCTCGTCGTCGATCTTGGTGTTGCCGTCGAAGTACTCGATCCGCCCCGCCACCTCGAGGAGCTTCGGGATCACGGCGACGGCCACGGTGAAGTAGCCACCGAGCGAGGGCACCTCGACGGCCACGCCGCCCGGCACGGAAGGCACCGCCAGCGGCTTGGTCTTCGAGTAGAGGAGCTCGCCAGTCGCGACCACGCGCTCGTGACGGAACGCCAGGTCGCCGCCCGCGGACCAGGCCTCCTGGTTGCCGTTTTTCTGGAGGGTCGCACCGCCGCCGATCGAGAAGCCCATCGGCTTGGCCCCCGCGGCGCCGAGCGTCGACTGGCTGTAGCCGATCTGCGCCGTCGACAGCTCGACGCGACCCGCACCGAGCAGGCCATCGGCGCGGTTGCCGAACGAGAGGGACGGGTCGGCGTTGAACACGCCCGCGCCGTAGCTGAGCAGGCCGGCCGCGCCCGAGACCGCGACACCGACGCGCCGGTCGATGCCGAGGCGCTTGATGGTGAACGCGTCCTCCGGGAGCGCGAGCTCCGACGTGGGGGTCAGGTTGCCGCGCGAGTAGGGCACCTTGCCCGCGCCCACCACGACGTTGGCAAACTCGAAGCGGTCCCAGCCGACGAGCGCGTCGCGCAGGCGAGCGCCCACCGGGCGGCCGTCCGCGGTGCTCGCGGCGACGTCGTCGAAGAGCTCGAAGTAGACGCGATAGTTGAAGTGCTCGGGCAGGCCGCCGTAGGCGCCGAAGCGCACGCGCCGGGCGCGAAAGCCGGTCTCGGTGGCCGGATCGTCGTTCTCGACGAGCGCGTCGCTACCGAGGTAGGGCATGGCCCAGATCTGCACGAGGCCGGTCAGCGTCAGCGAATACTCGCCGCGCTTGATGCCGAACAGCCCCGCGCCATCGGCCCGGAGCGCAGCCGCCGCGGGGCCGGCTCCGCGGGAGTCAGCCGGTGCGCTGTCGCCCTCCGCATCCGCCTTCGGGGTCGCCGGGGTCGCCGGGGTCGCCGGCGGAGGCTCGGCAGCCGGCTGCGCGAAGGCCGAGCCCGAAGCCACACAAAGGAGGGCCACGCCCCCCATCCACTTGCACAGAGCCGAAATCATGGCCGGATGGTCCACGGGGAGCCATGCCGCCGTCAACAGCCCTCGTGACTATTTGCCGTGTGGCGGCTCGGTGTCGACCGGCCGCAAGGCTCGCAGCCAGGCCGCGCGAAACGCCTCGAAGCGCCCCTCGAGAATGGCGGCCCTCGCCTGCCGCACGAGGTCGAGGTAGTGGTGCAGGTTGTGGATGGTCGCGAGCCGGTGGTAGAGGATCTCGCCGGCCTTGAAGAGGTGCCGCAGGTAGGCACGCGAGTAACGGCGACAGGTCGCACAGGCGCAGCCGTCCTCGATGGGCGCGTCGGTGGCCAGCCGGTGCGTCGCGTTGCCGATGACGATGTGGCCCTGGCGCGTGAAGAGGTGGCCGTTCCTCGCGTTGCGCGTCGGCATGACGCAGTCGAACATGTCGATGCCGGCGGCGATGCCGGCGAGCAGGTCTTCGGGCCTGCCCACGCCCATCAAGTAGCGGGGGCGATCTCGCGGCAGCTCGTCCGCCACCGCGTCGAGCACCTCGTACATCTGAGCCGTGCTCTCGCCGACTGACAACCCCCCGAGCGCGAGCCCCTCGAACGGCAGGGTCGCGATCTCGGCGAGGTGCTGCCGCCGCAGATCGAGGTGCGTGCCCCCCTGGACGATGCCGAAACGGGCCTGGTGATCGGGCCGGGGCGCGGCGATGCAGCGCACCGCCCACCGCGTCGTCCGCTGCATGGCGAGAAGGTGCGCCTCCCTGGGCGCGTCCCCGGGCGGGCACTGATCGAAGGCCATCGCGATGTCGGAGCCGAGCGAGGCCTGCACGCGCATCGAGACCTCCGGCGACAGCAGGTGCCGTGAGCCGTCGAGGTGCGACTGGAAGACCACGCCAGCGTCGTCGATGCGCCCGAGCTCGCGCAGCGAGAACACCTGGAAACCCCCGGAGTCGGTCAGGATCGGCCGCGACCAGGTCATGAAGCGGTGCAGCCCCCCCGCGCGCTCGATGACCTCGGTGCCCGGCCGCAGGTAGAGGTGGTAGGTGTTGCCGAGGATGATGCGCGCACCGAGCGCCTCGAGATCGTCGGGGTCTACGGCCTTGACCGTCGCCTGCGTGCCGACCGGCATGAAGATGGGCGTCTCCACGACGCCGTGCGCGAGCCGGATCGTGGTCGCGCGCGCCTTGCCACACGTACCGTCCAGGGTCTGCGAGAGCCGCATCGGGAGCGCAGGTTTACTACGTGACGCGAGGAGCGCCGCGCGGAATGCGGCGCTCAGCAGCCCGAGGCGACGGCGATGACCGCCGCCGGCCGCGCCTGCAGCGCGTCGCAAGCCGCGCCGTGGAAGTCGAGCGACATCGCGGCCGCGTCATAGGAGTAGCCGTTGCTCGCATCCGCCGCGACCGGCACCCCGTCCACCGTCACCGTCGGCCGCGCGCCGAGCGGCCGCTGCAGGCGGAAGCTGCACGACACCGCCACGTTCGCGATCGACCGGAACGTCGTCGCGAGGTCCATCGTGTCGGTCGCCGGGTAGTAATGCACGGCCCCCGTGCGTGCCGTGCCGCCCGCGTCGGCGAGCGCCCCGAGCAGCTGCACATCGGTCATCGCGGTGCCCGTACCGAAACCAACCACGAAGGTCTTGACGCCCATCGTCGAGAGCATCCGCACCTGTGCGAGCGTCGCGTCACCCTGGTTCGATCCGCAGTTCGGCATGCCGTCGGTGGCCAGCACCACGAAGCTCGAGCGCATCGGGTCCCGCAGCGCAGGCGCGAGCATGGCCGCCTGCAGCGACGCCGCTGTGGGCGTGCGTCCGCCCGCGCTGGTGCGGCCGAGCAGCGTGACGATCGTGCCGCCCGTGTTGTCGCCGATCCCGACGTCGATGGTGCCGGGCCCGCACTCGTTGTCGTGCGGAAACATCATCATGCCGAAGCGCAGCTGGGTGAAGGTCGTCACGACCGACGTCAGCGCGCTTCGCATCGCCACCCACTTCGACGGCCCTGACGGCGTCGCCTCGTTCATCGAGCCCGACTTGTCCACCACCAGGAGCAGGTTCGGCGCCGGCTGGCGCATCGGCGAGTGCATCTCCATCGCACAGCCGGTGCCGCCCGCGGACCCGCCCGCCGTGCCGCTGCCGGATCCACCGGCCGCGCCACTGCCCGCATTGCCGGTGCCGTCGCCGCCCCCACCCGCCGTGCCGCCGGTGCCATGTCCGTCGCCGCCGGAGCCCGCCGTGCCAGCCGACCCGCCGCGATCACACGACAGCGCGGGCCCGAGGCCCGTGCAATGCCACGGCCCGCTGCCGGGCGCATCGTCGGACGGACAATAGGGGTTGGTCGCGCCGGTGGCGAACTCGGGGCAGTCGTACGGACCCTGTGGCGCGTGCGAGGCGCCGCCGGGTGCGCCGCCGGGCGCGCTGCCCTGGCAGTGCGCCTGCCCACTGGCGAACGTCGTGCACATCCATTGCGTGCAGACGGGAGGTCCACTGCAGCTCTCCGGGTGATCCACGTCGCACGCGCAGGTCGTGCTGGTCGTCCCTCCAGCGGCGCCTCCAGCCGCGCCTCCAGCCCGGCCCAGACCGCCCGTGCCCGAGCTCCCTCTGCCCGCCGAACCTGCACCCGCGATCCCGACGCCAGCAGCGCCCCCTTCGAGGGTCGATGCGCCGCAGCCAGCCGTCATCGCCAAGAGAATCGTGAATCCGCGTCGAGCCGTTCGCGTCATGGTCGAGCCTCCGCCCGGACCCATGAGCAGCCGCAATGCCGCGCGCTCCGCCTTCTGTTACGAGGAGTTGCCCGAGGGGCCCCGGGACCCACGAGACGGGGGCATGGTCAACTGTCCCCGCTCACATGTCGCATGTCCGATGGAAAGGAACGACCTCGCATGCCTCAGGCGATCAGCATGGCGTCACCGTACGAGAAAAAACGAAATCCCCTGGCCACGGCCTCGGCGTAGGCAGCGAGCACGCGCTCTCGGCCGGCGAACGCGCTGACCAGGACGAGCAGTGTCGAGCGGGGAAGGTGGAAGTTCGTGACGAGCGCATCAACCGCGCGAAATCGGTAGCCGGGCTGGATGAACAGCCGCGTCACGCCAGCCCCCTTCCGAACGATGCCGGTGGCGTCATCCCAGGCGCTCTCGAGCGCCCGGACCGCGGTGGTGCCGATGGCCACCACCGCCCGCCCCTGCCGGCGTGCCGCCACGATCGCCGCCGCCGTGTCCTCCGGAACCACGAAGCGCTCCTCGTGCATCGAGTGCTCGGCGAGATCCTCCACGCGCACCGGCGCGAACGTCCCGAGCCCCACGTGCAGCGTGATCCGCGCGAGCGAATGCCCCGCCTCCTCGAGCGCCTCGACCAGCCCCGCCGTGAAGTGCAGGCCCGCGGTCGGTGCCGCGACCGCACCGTCGTGGGTCGCGAACACCGTCTGGTACCGCGCGCGATCTCCTGCGTCGTCCGCCCGTCGGATGTAGGGCGGCAGCGGCACGTGGCCGGCGCGCGCGAGCACCTCCGCCACGTCCAGCTCGAACGCCACTCGCTGCCGACCCACGACCTCGGCCGAGATCCCCGCCGCGCCGCCGTCCCGGCCGCGCACGGCGAGCACCGTCCCCACCCGCAGCGGCTTGGACGAGCGCGCAAGGCACGCCACCGGCTCGCCCGCGCGCCCCAGCTCCAGCACGAACAGCTCGACCAGCCCCCCGGTCGGCTTCTGGGCGAACACCCGCGACGCCAGCACGCGCGTGTCGTTGACCACGAGCAGCGATCGCGGCGGCAGGCGCGCCGGCAGCTCGGACACCACGCCGCTCGAGAGCGCTCCATGCTCGCGCGGCAACACGAGGAGGCGCGCCGACTCGCGTGGCTCGGCAGGCCGCTGCGCGATCAGCGCCTCGGGCAGCTCGAAATCGAATTCACTGATCCGCATGGTTCGCCGTCCCGGGTCCGGGCTCGGCCACTGTCGGCAGTCAGCTGGGGAGCAGACTACTTCGTCGCGAGCTGCGCGATGTACGGCGAGGGATCGACCTTGATGCCCGGGCCCATCGTCGTCGACAGCGTGATCGACCGCATGTAGACGCCCTTGGCGGTCTGCGGCTTGAGCTTGACCAGGGTCTCGATCATCGTGTGCGCGTTCTCCTCGAGCTTCTTCGCGCCGAACGACACCTTGCCGATGCGCGCATGCACGATGCCCGCCTTCTCCACGCGGAACTCCACGCGGCCGGCCTTGAGCTCGCGCACGGCCTTGCCGACGTCCGCAGTGACGGTGCCGACCTTCGGGTTCGGCATCAGGCCCCGCGGACCGAGCACGCGACCGAGACGACCGACGAGGCCCATCATGTCCGGCGTCGCGACGAGGGAGTCGAACTCGAACCAGTTCTCCTTCTGGATCTTGTCTGCGAGGTCCTCGGCGCCCACGTGATCCGCGCCTGCGTCGCGAGCCTCCTGGGCTTTGTCGCCCTTGGTGATGACAGCAATGCGCATGGTCTTGCCCGTGCCGTGCGGCAGCACCACCGCGCCCCGCACCATCTGGTCCGCGTGCTTCGGATCGACGCCGAGGCGCACCGCAATGTCGACCGATTCGTCGTAGTTGCCCGAGACCTTGGTCTGCGGCAGGAGCTTGCAAGCGTCCTCGAGCCCGTAGCGCGACATGCGATCGACCTTCTTGAGCGCCGCTGCGTACTTCTTTCCAACCTTTGCCATCTTGATTGCTCCTGGTGGTCCGAGCGGCCCTTCGGCCTCCCACCGCTTGATCGAAGGCGCGAGGTGCCTCGCCTTCAAACGCCGAAGGTCGAGGGCACCTGCCCTCGACCCCCTGGCGCTTCACATGGACCGGGCGCTACTCGACGACGTCGATGCCGCTCGAGCGAGCCGAGCCCATGATCGTCTTCACTGCCGCCTCGAGGTCGGTGCAGTTGAGATCCGGCAGCTTGAGCTTGGCGATCTCGGTCACCTGCTTCTTGGTCACCTTGCCGACTTTGGTCTTGTTTGGCGTGCCCGAGCCCTTCTCGACCTTGGCGGCCTTGAAGAGCAGGATCGACGCGGGCGGCGTCTTGGTGATGAACGTGAACGAGCGATCGCTATAGACCGTGATCACGACCGGGATGATGAGGCCATCGGCCGCCTGCGCCTGCGTGCGCGCGTTGAACTGCTTGCAGAACTCCATGATGTTCACACCGTGCTGGCCCAGTGCGGGGCCAACGGGCGGCGACGGATTCGCCTTGCCGGCGGGAACCTGGAGCTTGATCTGACCAGTGACCTTCTTCATCTCGACACCTTCGTTGAGCGGCGGCTAATACCACAGCGAGCGGCGATTGCAAAGCCGTTGCAGGTCGCTCGACCTTCGACGGCCTACGTCTTCTCCACCTGGGAGAAGTCCAGCTCGACCGGCGTGGCGCGGCCGAAGATGGACACGAGCACGCGCACCTTCTGCTTCTCCTGCTTGACGTCCTCGACCGTGCCCGAGAAGTTCGCGAACGGCCCCTCGGTGACGCGCACCGTGTCGCCCTCCTCGAACACGATCCGCTGGCGCGGCTTGGCCGCTCCCTCGGTCATCTGCTGCGAGACCGCAAAAATCTCGCTCTCCTTGACCGGGGTCGGGTTCGTGCCGCCGAGGAAGCCGGTCACCTTGGCCGTGTTCTTGACGAGGTGGAAGGTGTCCTCACCGAGCTCCATCTGCACGAACATGTAGCTCGGAAAGAACTTCTTGGTGACGTTGCGCTTCTTGCCCTTGACCATCTCGACGATGCTCTCCGTCGGAATGAGCACCTGACCGAACTTCTCGGTCAGGCCCGAGCTCTTGATGCGCTCGAGCAGGGTCAGACGCGCCTTGTTCTCGTGCCCCGCGTAGGTGTGCACGATGTACCACTTCATCGCCATGGACGCTCGCTCTCCCACATCCTGTGCGCTCGCCGCCACCGACATCAGCCTGCGTACACCAGCTTGACGAGCCAGGACCAGAAGACGTCCATCAGGCCCAGGATCGACGAAGCGACGCATACGGTCACGATCGTCACGAGAGTGGCGGCCCGCGTCTCCTTGCGCTTGGGCCAGTCGACCTTGTGCAGCTCGTTGGCCACCTCGGAGGCCAGGGTGAACACACGCTCGTGCTTGTAGGCCGCAAAGGCCACGCCGGCAGCCACCGCCACGCTCACCGCATTGAGCAGGAATTCATTGGGCTTGGCGAAGAAGCCCCAGCCCCACTCGCCGATCCGCGCCAGCAGATACGCCAGCACGAGGCCGCCACCGATGTACATCAGGTGGACTAGGCGCGTGGATTCGAACTCTTGCTGCTCCGTGTTCACCACTTTGGTCCTTCGAGGCCCGGTCACCGTCTGCGGTGCCGGGCCCCTCTCTCTGCAGGGCAGGAGGGACTCGAACCCCCAACCCGCGGATTTGGAGTCCGCTGCTCTACCATTAGAGCTACTGCCCTATTGCTCGCCCCTTTCGGGGCTCGCCTCTACCCTATTTCTCGTCCGTGATCTTCGTGACGACGCCGGCACCGACGGTGCGACCGCCCTCGCGGATGGCGAAGCGCAGGCCCTCCTCGCAAGCGATCGGGGTCTGCAGCTCGACGTCGATGTTGATGTTGTCGCCAGGCATGCACATCTCGACGCCCTCGGGCAGCTTCACGTTGCCGGTGACGTCGGTGGTGCGGAAGTAGAACTGCGGCCGGTAGCCGTTGAAGAACGGCGTGTGCCGGCCACCCTCCTCCTTCTTGAGGACGTAGACCTCGGCCTTGAACTTCTTGTGCGGCAGGATCGAGCCCGGCTTGCAGAGCACCTGGCCGCGCTCCACGTCCTCGCGCTTGACGCCGCGGAGCAGCGCGCCGATGTTGTCGCCCGCGCGGCCCTCGTCGAGCAGCTTTCGGAACATCTCGACGCCGGTCACCGTCGTCTTGACGGTGTCCTTGAAGCCGACGATCTCGACTTCCTCACCGACCTTGACCTGGCCACGCTCGACGCGGCCCGTCACCACGGTGCCGCGACCCGAGATCGTGAACACGTCCTCGACCGGCATGAGGAACGGCTTGTCGATCTCGCGCACCGGCTCCGGAATGAACGAGTCGCACACCTCCATCAGCTTGAAGATGGACGGCGTGCCGAGCTCGCCCGCGTCGCCCTCGAGCGCCTTGAGCGCGCTGCCGCGCACGATCGGCGTCGTCTCGCCCGGGTACTTGTACTTGTCGAGCAGCTCGCGGAGCTCCATCTCGACCAGGTCGAGCAGCTCCTTGTCCGCGTCAGCGATCATGTCGCACTTGTTGAGGAACACCACGATCGACGGGATGCCGACCTGGCGCCCGAGCAGGATGTGCTCGCGCGTCTGCGGCATCGGCCCGTCCGGCGCCGACACCACCAGGATGGCGCCGTCCATCTGCGCCGCGCCCGTGATCATGTTCTTGATGTAGTCCGCGTGGCCGGGGCAATCCACGTGCGCGTAGTGGCGCTTCTCCGACTCGTACTCGACGTGCGCCGTCGCGATCGTGATGCCACGCTCGCGCTCCTCCGGTGCCTTGTCGATCTGGTCGTAGCTCGTGAACTTCGCCCAGCCCTTCGAGGCCAGGGTCTTCGTGATCGCCGCCGTCAACGTCGTCTTGCCGTGGTCCACGTGACCGATCGTGCCAATGTTCACGTGCGGCTTGTTGCGGACGAATTTCTCCTTGGCCATTTCCCTATCTCCGTTAGTCCCGACGGCATTGCCGGCGGAGGGTTGCAAGGTGCTACGGCTCGGTGCTGCTACGCCACTACGGCTGACTTCGCGATCCGGCGAGAATTTCGAGCTCCGGCCTTCGGCCGGAAAATCCGAGCTCCGGCCTTCGGCCGGAAGTGCTGAGCCCACGACCAGGATTGAACTGGTGACCTCGTCCTTACCAAGGACGCACTCTGCCAACTGAGCTACGTGGGCGAACCCTACTTCTACTTTTTTCCTCTGCTGCTGAGCGGGCGACGGGATTCGAACCCGCGACAACCAGCTTGGAAGGCTGGAGCTCTACCAGCTGAGCTACACCCGCGTTTCCATTCCTTCCGGCCCAACGGCCGGAACACGAAACTAGCTATTTTTCTCCCGGTGTCTCGTCGTGGAGGGGGAAGGATTCGAACCTTCGTAGCACGATGTGCGGCAGATTTACAGTCTGCTCCCTTTAGCCACTTGGGTACCCCTCCGAGCGTCAGTGGTCGGATTTCATTCGCCTATCGCCCGGCCCCCAGGTCACTGCTACCTTGCACATGCGCCTGCGTAGCTGCGCGCGGAGCTGGCGAAGGGACTTGAACCCATAACCCTCTGATTACAAATCAGAAGCTCTACCGTTGAGCTACGCCAGCAGTTTCCTCCTACCGGCCGGTCCGGCACCCGCCGTCCGACCCACTTAACCTACCGATTTTCTTGGCTTCCCCGCGGACCCGCCGCGGAGAGCGAAGTTATAGGAGCGTGACTTCCCCCTGTCAAGGACTGTGTTTACCCGGTCTCGGAGTCTCGGCTAGCGGAAGAAGGCGGTCTCGGCCGCCTCCGGGAGCTTCTGCCCGGAGACGTGGGCGCGCTGGACCAGCTCCCAGAAGTAGCGGTAGGTGGCGCGGTCGTGCAGGTCGCCCTGGTGCTGGATCGGCCCCCACGAGGCGGCCTGGGCGGCGAGCAGGATCTCGCAGCCCTGCTGTACCTCCGAGAAGTCGGGCGCCATGGCATCCACGATGGGCTGGATCTGCGCGGGGTAGATCGACCACATGCGGAGAAAGCCGAATTCGCTGCGCGCGCGCCTGGCATCCGTGTAGGTCTGGTAGGTGTTCTTGAGGTCGAGCGTCACGTTGTGCGCGGGAATGACGCCGTGCGCGAGCGCGGCTGCGACCACCTGCGCCTTGCCGCGGGCGACGAGCGCGTGCTCGAACTGCCCGGGCGACTTCATGGCCGACGCCGGAATCGCGCCGTGGTGGCCGCTGATGAAGTCCATGAGGCCGAAGTCGAGCACCTGAACCCAGGGCAGCGCGGCGATCTCGAAGGCCTCGCGCAGAGCGCCGTGGGTCTCGATGAGGACGTGGACCGGGATCTCCCGGGCAATACCGGCCCTGGCAGCCGCCTCGCGGAGATAGCCGATCATCTCGGCGACCTGACGGGCCGCTGTGGGCTTCGGGATCGTGACGTACGCGACCTCGTTGCCCGCGCCCGCCACGACGATGTCGAGGTCCTTCTTCCAGTGCGCGTGCGTGTAGTCGTGGATGCGGACGCCGCTCTGCTTCTTGGTGTTCGCGGGGCCGCGCTGCATCTCGACGATCATCTCGGCGTGCTCACGCTCGCGCCCGGCCGGGGCGCCGTCCTCGCAGTCCATGGTGATGTCGAAGACACCGCCGAGCTTCTGCTGGAGCTCGAGCGCCTTCTGGATCAACTTCTGCGAGCCTGCGAAGTGCTCGCACGACGAGATCACGGGAAAGGGCTTCTCGCCCTCGAACAGGGCCTGGTTCGGGTGCACCTTGGTCGACATGCCCGAGTCGTAGCGCACTGCGTCGAGCCGACGCAACGACGCTGTGCGCCCCATCGTGCAGCACGCCAGGATCCCGAACGATGCTCAGCGTTTGGTTGCGTTGGCGAGTTGCTGCATGACCGGATCGCCGGTGAACGAATCGCGGCGGGGCGCGACCGGCGCCGGCGCAGGGACGGGCGCGGGCACGGGCTTGTCGGTGATGGCGAGGCGTGCCGAGGGCTGAGCCTTGCGCGCCGGCCGCGCCAGGCTCGACTTGCGCGCGGATGCGGGCGTCGCGGCGGTGACGGACGGCCTGCCAGCCGCGAGCTCGACCGGCGGCGCGGGCGGGCTGGGCGCGGGGATCACCGCAGCGACCGGCGCCACCGCAGTCTCGATCGTGGGCTCGTCGGCCTTGGCCTCGGGGACCACGGCCGCCACGGCTTCCCTGGCTGCAGGCGCCTTGGACGCGGAGCGAGCCGTCGCGAGGCCCTCGGGGCGCGAGCGCGGCCAGCACAGCGCCGTGATGGCGAACGTCGCGGCGACCGCCCCGAGCCAGAGTAGACCCGCGCGCGGGCGACCCAGCACGCGGACGTGCACCGGGGCGGTGTGCGGCAGCGTCGGCTTGCCCCCGATGGCCCGGGACACCACGGGCCCCTGGAAGCCGGCATAGATCAGCCGCTCGAGCGCCTGCGCGACGTCGCGTGCGTTCGCGGGACGCTGGTCGGCTCGCTTGGCCAGCAGCTTGAGGACGAAGTCATCCACCTCGGGGCGGATGCCGGCGGAGCTCGCCAGGCGGGACGGCGCGCGCGGCAGCTCCCCCTGGTGCTTGGCGAGGAGGTCGGCGATCGGCCCCTCGAAGGGCGGCTGTCCGCACAGCATCTCGTAGAGCACGACGCCGAGCGCATAGAGGTCGGCGCGGTGGTCGACGGTCTGGCAGGCCCACTGCTCGGGCGCCATGTACTTGGGCGTGCCCAGGATGGTTCCCGCGGCGGTCAGGCGCGGCGTGTCCTCGGTTGCGGGCAGCTGGGCCAGGCCGAAATCGAGCAACCGCACCCGCAGGGCGCCGTCCGTCTCGTGCGAGACCTTGAGGTGCTCTGGCTTGAGGTCGCGGTGCACGAGGCCCGCCGCATGGACGGCGTCGAGGGTACGCGCGATCTCGCGCGCGATCGCCAG
Organism: Myxococcales bacterium; assembly: GCA_023248855.1. Classification (GTDB taxonomy): domain Bacteria; phylum Myxococcota_A; class Polyangia; order JAHFDS01; family JAHFDS01; genus JAHFDS01. The sequence goes on along the minus strand of JAHFDS010000008.1, from coordinate 42,902 downwards.
CGCCTCCTCGGCCTCGAGGCGACCGCGCAGGAAGATCTCATCGCGCAGGCCGTCGCCCTCCACCAGCTCGAAGACGAGGTACGGCCACGGGAGCTCGGCAGGCGCCTCCACCAGCGCGGCCGGGGACATCGCCGCCCTGGGGACGGCGCCCTGCGCGATCACGCGGGCGACGCCCGGATGATCGATCAGACGGCCGCACCGGGCCTCTCGCTCGAAGCGCTCGCGCGCCTCGTCGCTCGCGATCCAGTCGGGCCGTAGCACCTTGAGCGCGAAGCGCGCACTGTCCGAGACGCGGCGAGCCCGGTAGACGACCCCCATCGCGCCCCCGCCGACCTCGCCTTCGATGGCGTAGCCATCGAGCTCCGCACCCACCACGAGGGGGCCAGGCTCCGGCTCGGCGGCGGTGTCGATGAGGACGTCCGCCGGGAGCAGGTCGGCGGCAGAAAGCTCGACCGTCTCCTCGTTACCCATGATCGAGACGCTAGCACAGGGCCTAGATATCCCGCACGAACGGAAAATTGACCTCATTACTCATGTATTCAGGCTTGCAATTTGTACAAAGTTGAACATTGCACCGACTGGGGGCACAATCCCAGGAACCATCGTGACGGCTCCCGCACACGTCGAGCTGCAGTGCGGCACATACGCAGATCTGCTCAACTATTGTGACACCCAGGTCAAGGCTGGACGGGCCATCATCGCTGGATCGCCGCCTGCCCCCGTCGGCAGCCCGATGTTCCTCGGGCTGCGAGCACCCGATGGCCAGGTCCTGTGGCTGGCCGCACGCATCACCGCGCTTGGTGACTCGCCGCCGCGCTTCCAGATCATGTTCGCGCCGCTCGATGCCGCGCGCCTGGACTACCTCGAGCAGGTCCGCGCTCACCTTCAGCATGAGCGCAGCTCCGGGAAGTCCCTCAAGCTGGATGCCGATTCGTCGGAGCTGCTGAGAAACGCCGAGGCGGCGCTCGAGCGAGGACAGTACGACGAGGCGTTGCGGCTGTTCGGGGCGCTCGAACGGACGACCGCCCCCGTGCGCCGGATCATGGCGGGGCAGGCCCTGGCGCTCGGCCTTCGGGCCCTCAAGCAGAACGACACGGTGGAGGCGATCAAGTACCTGCGCGAGGCGCTCAGCCACGATCCCAAGTGCGCGCGCGCCATGCTCAAGCTGCGTGAGCTCGAGCGCACCCAGTCGACGGCGCGCTAGTGTCCTGTCACTGAAGTTCGTTGCACAAGTCCACGCCGCGGAGACGGGACGCTAGAGAGCGCGCGCAGCGCGCCTCGGGGGGCAGCTTGGCCGGGCTTTGCCTGGTCAAGCTGGGGGGGAGCGAGGCTCCCCCCAAGAAAACAGCTAGTGTCCTGCGCAGGATCGCGGTCGCCTGCTCCCGGCGAATAGTGATGCGAACTTCGAATACAGGACACTAGACTGGCGCCCTGCTACCAGAAAGTGTAAGCGCGACCTCCCTGCTGGCAGCGGCGGTGCCCCCGTCGCTCCTGCTGTCGCTTCCCGACGTGCTGCGTGCCCGCCGGGAGCTACGCGCGCTGCTGTTCGCCAGCGCCTCCGCCGCAGGGCAGAGCGACGCCCCGTTCGCCCGTGCGGTCAAGGACGACTACCTCGCCGTGCTGGGGAGCAACCTTCCCCTTTTTCATGCCCTCGAGCAGATCACCGAGGCGGGAAGTCTGGCGGGCCTTCGCCTGGTGCCGTTCAAGGGTGGATGTCTCGCCGTCACGCACTACGGGGATCCGGGCGCGCGCGCGATGGTCGACCTCGACGTGCTGTGCGCGCCGAGCGAGCTCCTGCAGGCAGGGGAGCTCTTGCGCTCCCTGGGCTTTGGGCAGACGCCCCAGGCCGACTACCGGAGGTCCGCGGGGGCGCTGCATGACCTGCAGTTCCAGCGTGGCTCCGTCCATGTGGAGCTGCACCACGCGCTCTGGCACGAGATCTCGATCGACCGGGATCCGACGGGCCTGCTCGAGCGCGCCCAAGAGGTCCCCTTCGGAGCCGTCACGGCCTTTGCGCCGGCGCCCGCCGATCACCTCTACGTCGTGCTCGTGCACGCGGCCATCCACGCCTTTGCGGGCAACGCCGCCTGGATCGCCGACGCGCTCCTGCTCGCCCACGGCCGCGAGGACCTGTGGGCCGAGGCCGAGGCGCTGGCCGCGCGGACGCGGGCGCGGGTGGCGCTTTCGGCGGCCCTCGATCATCTGGAGCTCGTGTGCCCGGGCCGGTGTCCGCGGGCGGCCCGGGGTCCAGCGCGCGCCCGGCGAGCCCTGGTGCGTCGCATGGCCCCGTGGCTACAGCGCGGGGAGGTCGATCTCGGCCGCTTGCCGTCGCGCCTGGTGCGGCCCTTGCTCATCGATCGCCCTGGCGATGCCGCACGCTGGGCGGCCGGCAAGGTGCGCCTCTTGGCCGGTGGCCTGGCCGAGGCGGTGCGTGCTAGAATTGCCAAATGGTAGCCGTCGCCCGGCGTCGCGACCTGCTGGTGCGCGATCTCGAAAACGAGACGGTCGTCTATGATCTGCGCAACGAGCGGGCGCATTGCCTGAACCGCTCCGCCGCGGCGATCTGGCGGCTCTGCGACGGCCGTCGCGACCTCGCGGCGCTGGTCGACGAGGCGAGGCGAACCGTGGATCCGGGCGTGGACGAGGCGCTCGTGCGATCGGCGCTCGAGCAGCTGTCGCAGGTGGAGCTGCTGGAGACGCCGCTCGACGCCCGGCCCGCCGAGGGTGCCGGCCGAGGGGCTGGCGCCGGCCGCCGGCGAGCGCTCAAGAAGCTCGCTGCCATCGGCGGGCTGTCGCTGGCGATCCCGATGGTGTGGTCGATCGTGGCGCCCACCCCCGCCTATGCCATGTCCTGCACGGACCCTTCGGCCTGCACGAGCGCTCCCAATGGGACCTGCTGCGGCACCGTGGGCTCGTCGGCCATGTGGTGCCAGAGCGGCGTGTGCGCGATGGACACCAGCAAGGACAAGGTCTGCGACTTCACCTGCCCCTGACCCACCGATCGGTGGTCGCCTGCGGGGTCGAGGTCGCCGTCGCCTCGGACGATGCCGCGCTGCTCGACAGCCTCCTTTTACAGCTCTCACCACCGTTTTCGCCCGGGCCCGAGCTCGCCCCGTCCGCACGGCAGCAGCTGGAGCTTCGGCGGGCGGACGGGGGCATCGTCCTCAGGCGCGATCGGCGGACGGTGGCGCGCTGCGATCGGCAGGACCACCTGCTCGGCGCGCTGGAGCGCGAGCTCGAGCGGTTGGTCTCGCGCGAGTCGGCCGAGCTGCTGTTCGTGCACGCGGGCGTCGTGGCCTGGAACGACGGGGCCCTCGTGCTGCCCGGGCGGAGCGGGTCCGGCAAGTCCACGCTGGTGGCCGCGCTCGTGCGCGCCGGAGCCACGTACTACTCGGACGAGTTCGCGGTGCTCGATGACGACGCGCGGGTGCACCCGTACCCGCGTCCGCTCGCGCTGCGGACCCCCGGCGGGGTCGAGCGCATGCGCGTGGAGCTGCTCGGAGGAACGATCGGGGAGCGCCCGCTGCCGGTGCGGCTCGTGGTGCTCGCGCGCCACCGCCACGGGGCGCCGTTTCGACCCGAGCGGCTGCCCCCCGGGCGGGCCGTGCTCGGCCTTCTGCGCCACACCGTCACGGCGCGAAAGCGCCCGGAGCGCGCCCTCGAGATCCTGTCGCGGCTCTGCGGTCAGGCCCTCGGCTGGGCCGGGGATCGCGGCGAGGCGGACGACGTCGCGCCCTTGCTGCTCGAGCGACTGCGCGCGCTCGGGGCCGATCAGCCGCCCGGAGCGTCGTCGATCATGCTGGAATAGCCGCCGAGCAGCGCCTCGAGGCGAAACCGCGCGGTCGCCTGGTCGGGGTAGATCTCCGGCAGGCGCACGTACATCTCGCGGGCGATCTCGGCCATGGTGCGCTTGCCATCGATGAGATCGAACACCCTGGCGTCGGCGCGCAGCATGCGAGACGGACGCGGCACGAAGCCGTCCCGCGCCAGCTGGAGCCGACCCGCCGACAGCGGCATCGCCTCGAACGACGAGACATCGACGCGCACCCCGTCCGCGCCGAGGCCCCAGCGCCAGATCACGCCGTCGCCGAGCACCGGGGGCGACGGCGAGGCGTGCAGCGACAGGTCGAGCGGCGCGCCCTGCCGGACGTCGATCACCTGCTCGAGCGGCAAGAAGGTCTGTCGCCACGCGCAGCGAGGCACCTCGGGCCCGGTGCTGAACCACACGCCGCCGAGGTCGAGCTCGAACCACGACAGCAGGCCATGCACCGGCGCCGAGCGGGTCGCCACCGCGCCGCCGTCGAAGCCGAGGCGCACCGCGTCGAGGCGGAGCAGGTCGAGCTCGGCCACGAGCACCGGCGGAGCCACCAGGGTCTCGGGCGCGAGCACGCGCGAGATCGGCGACGAGAAAGCCTTGCTCCGCGCCGTCCGAAGGTCCACTCCGCAGACGTGCTCGCCGGTCGCGGACAGGAAGTCGAGCGCCCGACGCCCCGCGGGGTCGGAGACCGGTGCCACCCAGACGCGCGCGCGCCCGGGCACCAGGCAACCGCCGGGCGCGAGCCAGCGCTGCGCGATGTCCCGAGCGAAGTGCACGATCATCGGGGTCAGGAGCCCGACCTTGTAGTCCTCGAACAGCGCGACGTTGACGCGCTCGGGCACCGGAAGATCGTGGGAGAAGCCGCTCAGGAAGCGCACGCGGTCGGCGCAGCCGTTGTGGGCGACGACCTCGCGCGCGACCTCGAGCACCGGGCCGGCGTCGATCGCGTAGACCCGCGACGCCCCCGCGCGGCAGGCGAAGACGCTGAAGATGCCGAGGCCGCAGCCCACGTCCGCGACGACGTCGCCCGGCTTCACGGTCCTGCGGATGGCCTGGTCGAAGGCCTCGAGGCGAGCGGCGTCCTGTGCGAGGTCCCGGTAGTAGTGAATCATGGCTGCGCCTCTTCTTCGTGGTCGTGGCCGTGCCCGCCGAGATTATCGCGTTTGCGCTACCCTACGGAACATCGTGCGGCAGCTCGTGCAGCGCCCCTGGCTGATCGTGCTGATCGCCGCGCTCGGGCACCTGATGGCCTACCTCGTCATCCGGCCCGACCGCCAGCCGTACCTGTGGGAGTACGGCATCATCGCGCGGCACCTCATGCGCGGACAGGGGTTTGCCCTGCTTGGCCCGGCCGAATTGCCCGTCCCGACGGCCATGCAGGAGCCCTTCTACCCGATCGTCATGGCGGGCTTTCTCCGCTTTGTGCCGGCGCCGTTCATCGCGCTTCTGGCCGTGCAGTCGGCGGTGTGGATCGGCACCGCCGCGCTCTACGCGCGCCTGAGTGCGCGCTGCCTGGGCCTTCGCCCCGAGCCGGTGTGGCTGGTGCTCGCCCTGTGGCCGCC
>JAHFDS010000008.1:0-37513 GCA_023248855.1 Myxococcales bacterium | reverse complement strand
GGCCGCCACACGTGGTGTACGCGCTCAAGGCGGCGCCGCTGATCTTCCGGTGCGCGGCGCTGGCGCTCGTGCTCCTTGCGGCGCTCGCGCTCCACGAACGGCCAACCTTCCGACGCGTCCTGGCGCTCGGGGGCGCCCTCGGGCTCGCTGCGCTCGTGCGCGCGACCTACCAGGCGCTGCCGCTCTTGCTCCTCGTCTTCTTCCTCGCGGGTCCCGCGCCGCGCCGCCCAAGGCTCCTCGGACTCGCGGCCGCGGTCGCGCTCGGCTTCCTGGCGCTCCTGCCCTGGCCGCTGCGCAACCTCGCCACCATCGGCGCGTTCGTGCCGGCCACGACCAGCGTGGGGTATAGCCTCATGCTCGGGAACCAGGCCGACGTGGACGGCTCGCTCACCCGGGAGGCGGGCGACCGCGTGATCGTCGGGCAGCCGAGGGGCTTTTTCGAGCAGCACGAGCTGGTGGTCGATCGCGAGCTGCGCAGGCGCGTGGTGCAGGCGTGGTGGGACCGTCCAGGCCACTACCTCGCGCGCTACGCACGCAAGCTGGCGTGGCTGTGGACCTGGTATCCCGAGGTCGGGTGGCGGTACCCCGCGCGCTGGATCCTGCCGTACCAGGTGCTCTGGAGCCTCACGCTCCCGCTGGCCATCCTGGGCTATGTCCGCGCGTGCCGCTCGGGCGTACCGCATCCGCATTGGCCGCTCGCGACCTGCGCCTTCCTGCTGGCCCTCTACGCGTTCTTCTTCGCCAACCTGCGCCTGCGCTTCGAATGCGAGCCCCTCCTGGTCGCGTATGCGGTGTACGCGGTCAGCCGGATCCGGTGGCCAGGCGCTGGCTACGCCAGCTCACGGCGGCAGGCGTCGTAGAGGGAATAGAGCTCGAGGAGACGGGGCAGCTTCGCCTTGCTGCGCGCGGTCTCGATCGTGCGCTCGAGGTCGAAGTAGCGGTCGGCGAGCGTGCGCTCCGCCCTGACCAGGAGATCGCGCTGGCTCGTCCGATCGCTGTCGCGCCGCTTGTGGATGTCGAGCCGCTCGATCGAGAGCTCGCCGAGCTTGCGCTCGAGCACCTCGGCCTGCCGGGACAGCTCGTTCACCTTGCTGGCATCCCGTGTCTGCCGCTCCGCGAGGCGCAGGTCGACGATGGCGCTCCGCAGCATGCCCTCGCGCTCGCGCATCGCCTGCTCGAGCTCCTCGCCGTGGCTGTCCACGAGCGCGTAGTCGGTCGCGCGCCGCACGACATCCTCGTCGCCCTCGCTGATCTTGGCCAGCAGCATGCTGATGTCCGAGCCCGCAGTGCCCGAGTCCACCAGGGCCTCGGCCAGGCTCTGCGCGGCGATGCGGAACCTCTGCTCCTTGCGCAGGACGTCGGTCGTCACGTCGCGGGCCTCGAGGCGCGCCTCCGTCACCGCCAGCTGCGCGCGCATGGGCCGGATCGAGACGTCGCGGCCGCCGTCGCCGGGCGTCTGGATCGCCGTGCCGGGCGCGGCCACCGGGACGACGCCGCTCGCGCGCTTGGTCTCCTCAGGCAAGCCCGGGTTGCGCAGCTCCACGCGGACCTGGGCCAGGGCCTCGCGCACCTCTCGCCCGTTCTGGTAGCGCGCATCGCGCTCCTTCTGCAGGCAACGGTACATCACCGCCTCGATGCCCTTGGGCACCGGCTTGGGCAGCCCCGGCGGCAGCGGCGGAGGCGGCTGCGACTGGTGCCCTTCCATGACCAGCACGCTCGGTCCAGTGAAGGGCGCGCGCGCGGTCAAGAGCTCGTACATGAGCACCCCGAGCGCGTAGACGTCCGAGCGCGTGTCGGCCCGCTCGCCGCGCGTCTGCTCCGGCGCCATGTACTCGGGCGTGCCGAAGACCGCGCCGTGCATGGTCTGCACCTGGTCCCACTCCTGGCGCTCGACGATGCGGGCGAGGCCGAAGTCGACCACCTTGACGAAGTCCTTCGCGCCGCGCTGGTCCACGAGCAAGATGTTCTCGGGCTTGATGTCGCGGTGCACGACCCCGCGCTCGTGCGCGAAGCCCACCGCGTCGGCCACCTGGATGAGCACGGGCAGCCCGCGATCCCACGGCATGGGCCCCTCGTCGCGGATCACGAGGTCGAGCCGCCTGCCGTCCACGAACTCCATCACCAGGTAGGGACGCCCGTTCTCGAGCCGGCCGAGGTCGCTCACCGCGATGATGTTCGGGTGCTCGACGCGGCTCGACGCGCGGGCCTCGCGCTCGAAGCGCTTGACCGCGTCCGGGCGCGCCGACAGCTCCACCGACAGGACCTTGATCGCGCAGCGCCGGCCGATGCGGACGTTCTCGCCCTCGTAGACCGACCCCATGCCACCCTCACCGAGCAGCCGGATCAACCGGATGCGATTGTCGATGAGCTTGCCGATGAGGGGATCGCGGCTCACGAGCGCTCCTTGGGCGCGTCGAAGGGCCCTGCGACCACCACCGCGGCGAGCGCGCCGTCGGGCGTCTGCACCTCGACGGACGTGCCAGCGCTCGCCACATCGTGCCAGAGATAGGCGAGCGCGAGCACCCCCGCATCGGGAGATTGCCTGGCGCTCGTGACGTGCCCCGCTTCCGGGCGTGCCGCCGAGGCCACCTTGGCGCCGCGGGGCGGGACAGCCCGCCCCGAGACGCGCAGACCGACGAATCGATGCTTGACCCCGCCGCGCGTGGTGCCGCGCACGACCACCTCCTGCCCCACGTAGCAGCCCTTCGAGAACGAGATCGCGCGGGTCCAGCACCCGGCCTCCATCGGTAGGATCTCGTCGGGAGCGAAGTCGGTGACGATGCGGGGCCAGGCGGCCTCGAGGAAGAGCAACGAGATGTCGGAAGGCTCGAGCTTGCCGCAGCCCTGGAGGACCGAATCATGCTCGGAGATGACCCGGTAGGCGTCGACGTCCGCCAGCGCAGCGTGCAGCACGAGGACGCTGCCTCTGGCTTGGTGACGCCAGGGCCCGGGCGCGGGCAACTGGTTCGCAGTCAGAACCTCCTGCGCCCGCTGCCCGATGACCGCCAGCTCAGCGAGCGCTGCGATCTCGAGCGTCACGTCGTCCATGATCACGAAGCGCTCGAGCGCGTCGCGCACAGGCTCGGCGGGCCCTTCGCACGACAAGAGAACATGGTCGTCGAACCGCAGCGCGACGAGGTCTGCGACGACGCGGCCCTTCTGCGACAGCAGGAGCGCCGGACACGCCTGCCCCGGCGTCAATCCGGCCACGTCGTTGGTCAACATGCCCTGGAGGAAGCGCACATGGTCCTTGCCACCGACCACGAGGAACCCACGGTCGAGCACACCCGCGGAGGCTCGACCCAGTCCTTCCCCTGCGTGCGCGGAGACGCTCGCCATCGGAAGGTGAGTATAACGAAATCCGGCCAGCGGTGCCCTAACGCAGGCGCTTCAGTCGCCGATCGCCTTGAGGATGAGGCGTTTTGTCCGCTGGCCGTCGAACTCGGCGTAGAAGATGGCCTGCCAGGGGCCCAGATCGAGCTTGCCCTTGGTGATGGGCACGATGACCTGGTGATGCACGAGCAGGTTCTTCAGGTGCGCGTCACCGTTGTCCTCGCCGGTGCGGTGGTGCCGGTAGTCCGCCCGCGGCGCCAGCCCCTCGAGCCAGGTCCAGATGTCATCGTGCAGGCCGGGCTCGTCGTCGTTGACGAAGACCCCCGCCGTGATGTGCATGGCAGACACCAGCACCATGCCCTCCGCGATGCCGCTTCGCTGCACCAGCGCCGCCACGCGCTCGGTGATTCGCACGAGCTCCCGACGCTGCTTGGTCTCGAAGGTGAGGTACTCGGTGGCGCTCTTCATGGGCCAGGTGTAGCCGATCCGGCGGCCCGCAGGAGCCGCTCGTGGCTGCGCACGGCGAAGGCGTCGGTCATGCCCGACACGTAGTCGGCGGCGGCGCGTTCGAGCGCTTGGTCCGACAGACCCGCGAGCGCACGCCGGCGCGCTTCCGGCAGGAGCCCGAGGCCACCCGTGCGCGCATCCTCCAGCACCGCCTCGAACACCGACGACACCACGCGCCGCTGGTGCTCGCGTCCCCCACCGACCCGCGCATCGCTGATGACACAGATCCACACCAGGGCCTTGAGCAGCTCGCACAGGCGGCGCACCTCGTCAGGCACCACCAGTCGGCGCGCGAACAGCGGATGCCCGGGAGCCGCCCCCATCGTCGTGCCCACGTCGATCACGAGCCGATGGATGTACCGGTTGACGAGTCGCTTGAGCGTGGCGTCCTCGGGCGCGCCGCGGTCCGGCAGCGCTGCGGAGATCTCCCGGCAAAGCGCGTCGAGATCGGCCGCGGTGGCCGACAGGCCCACCCGGCGGAGCTCCCGCTCGGCACGCCCGAGCACGCTTCCCCGGATCACCGGATCGACCAGCCGCTCCCGATCGATGTACCCGCCCACGACGCCGTCCTCGAGATCGTGGGTCGAGTAGGCGACGTCATCGGCCCACTCCATGAGCTCGGTGGCGAGCGCGCGCCCGGCCCCGTGCTGGCCGAGGCGCACCGGTGCCTCCGCGAAGGCGAACTCGGCGGCCGCCTCGTCGTCCGGATAGAGGAACTTGTGCGCCCCGGGCGTCCACCGGTAGGGGTACTTGATGATCGCGAGCAGCGTGGCGCGCGTGAGGTTCAGGCCCCGCTCGGGCACCTTGGCCTCGAGGCGCGTCACGAGGCGAAAGGTCTGCGCGTTGCCTTCGAATGGCACGTAGCCGGCCAGCGCAGCCTCGCCGGTGTGACCGAACGGCGGATGCCCGAGGTCGTGCGCCAGGCACGCCGCCTCCACGAGCTCGACGTACGGCGGCGCCCACAGCCGCAGCGCCAGCGCACGCCCGATCTGCGCGCACTCGAGCGTGTGGGTCAGGCGCGTCCGGTAGAAGTCGTGCTCGCCCGCCCCGTGGACCTGCGTCTTGCCCTGGAGCCTGCGAAAGGCCGCCGAGTGCAACACGCGCGCGCGGTCGCGCTCGAACTCGCTGCGCAGATCCCCCGGCGCCTTGCCCGCCTCGGGCGCCCGCCGCGCCTCGAGAAAGGGCAGATCGACCCGCTCCGGCACGCTACCGCGGCATGAAGCGGCCGACCACCAGCGTGACGTCGTCGATGAGCGCCCTTTGCTGCGTGAAGCGGAACATGTCGTTTAGCATCGAATCCCGCATGGCGCGCGCATCCGCGCCCTGTCCGGCCACGGCCTCGATGCCCTTTCGGATGGAGTTCCGAAAGCGCTTGTCTCCCCAGACCTCGTCGCTCGGGTTCAGGCACTCGTAGACGCCGTCCGTGTACCAGACGATGGTGTCGCCCGGCGTCAGCTGCAGGGTCTGCATCGTGAACTGGCTGTCGAGCTTGTCGCCGAGCCGGTTGCCGCGGCTGGCGAGCACCCCGAAGTGCCCGTTTTCGCCCTTCGGCGAGAGGTAGTAGGGGAAGTTGTGCGCCGCGTTGGCGTACTCGAGCATGCCCGAGCGCGGATCGAACACGGACACGTGGCACGTCATCGCCAGCTCATTGCGCCGGCCGGCCACGTAGATCGCACGGTTGAGCACGCCGAGCAGCCGGTCCGGCGACAGCGTGCTGGCGAGGGCATTGATCGACTCGACGCAGCCGACCGCGGCCGCGGTGATGAGCGCCGCCGGGATGCCGTGTCCGGTCACGTCCCCGATGACGACCATGACCTTGCCGTCGGGGCGCGTCGTGTAGGTCCACCAGTCGCCGCCGCACACGCTCGCGGGCTGGAAGTGGCCGCACAGCTCGAGCGGACCCGCGCGCACGAGATCGCTCGACGGCACGAGCGTCTCCTGGATGACGCGCGCGACCTCGAGCTCCTTCTCGATGGCGGCCTTCTCGCGCGTCTCGACCAGCAGCGCGGCGATGCGATCGGCCATGTGGTTGAAGTCGGCCGACAGGGCGCCGATCTCGTCGTTCGACTTGATCTCCACGCGGTGCCCGAGATCGCCCGCAGAGATCAAGCTGGCCTGGCGCGACAGCTCGCGAATGGGCCGCGAGATGCGTCGTGACTGGAAGAGCGCCATGCCGAGGCCGAGCAGCAGGAGCGCCGCGGCCACCACCATCATGTTGACCCGGGTCTCGGCCGCGCGCGCCTGGCCCAGCTCGCGCGCCTTCTCCATGTCCCGATTGAAGCGCGCCATCGAGTAGCCGAGCCGGAGCTGCCCGAGGGCCTGCTCGCCGGTGACCATGCGCACGCCGAAGACGCGGAGCGCGGCGCCGGCGCCCTCGTCGATCGTGACCGTCTCGTTCTTGGTGCCAGCCAGGCGTTTGGTGACCTCGGGGCGATCGTCCTTGTCCTTGACCCCGCGGCTGTCGGCAATGACCTTGCCGCCGTCGTCGAGCACCTGGACGAACGCGATGTCCGGATCTTCCTTGGCGGTCGAGTCGACCAGCTCCTTGGCGAGCGAGTAGTTGGTGTCGAGGAGCGCCGTGCGCATCGAGAGCGCGGTCTTGCTGACGAGCGCGGCCGAGAGTCGGTCGACCAGCTGCCGGCCCATCTCCCGGCGCGACGCGGACTCCGCCTCCGACATCTGCGTCAGCGCGCGTGACGCGAGGAACGCATACCCGGCGATGACGACGCCGATGAGGAAGACGGTCGCCACCGTCATCTTGACGCCCACCGACAGGCGGACCTTGGAGGCACTCACAGCCGCCTAGCCTATCAGGGCCCGCGGCGACGGCACAACCTCGCCCGGCTCGATTGCGCCCTCTCGCAGGTGTGTTCCAGTATCCGTGCAACTTTTTTCCGCGAGCTCGTCCCGACTGCGCCCCCTTTCGAGCAGATCTCGAGTAATCGCACGTGGTACATTGCGGGTCTTGGCGACCATGATGACTCGGGGGATCAGGGTGCGGAGCAAGTGGAACCATCAGGCTGCCGGCGTCCTCGCAGCCTGTGGGATCGGCCTTATCGGTGCCGTCGCGCAGGCGCTTCCGGCACCACCCGACTTCGAGCTCGACATGGAGGTCGAGAAGGGAGAGGCACCCGAGTTCGAGCGCCTCGTGCTCTCGGCCTCGAAATCCGCCCAGTCGATCGAGGAAGCGCCGGCCGTGATCTCGGTGATCACGGCGGAGGACATCCGGCGGGCCAGCTACAGGTCGGTCGGCGAGGCGCTGCGCAGCGTGCCTGGCGTGTACCTCGTGGACGACAAGCTCAAGGGAAACCTGGGCGTGCGGGGCATCTCGGGCGGCGCGCGGGGCTGGAGCTCGATCGTCAAGGTGCTCATCAACGGCCAGCCGGTCGCGTTTCGTCCTGACACCACGAACTACCTGGGGCCGGAGCTCATCCCCATCGAGGCGGTCAAGCAGATCGAGGTCATTCGCGGCCCCCTGTCGGCTCTTTACGGCGCGAACGCGTTCCTCGGCGTCATCAACATCCTCACCAAGTCGGGCGAAGATCTGGGCCGCGGACGCGACTTCGGCGCGCTGCTCTCGTCGGGCGGCGGCGTCGGCTCGAGCTTCAATCAGTTCGACGTGTCGGGGGCGACCGGGGCGCATGTGGGCCCGCTCGACGTGATGTTCGCAGGCGCCTACCAGCGACAGGGGCGGTCGGGGCTCACGCTCCCGTTCGACTGCGCGACGCCAGCCACGTGCAAGTCCTCCCCCTCCGGCGGGCCGTTCATGACCGCGGGCAACCTGGCCTCGAAGAGCGACGATGCCACGCCCTACAACCTCTTCGGGCAGATCGGGTACCACGCTTCGAAGGCCGTGAACCTCACGCTCGACGGTACCTTGCAACGCTTCGCCGCGAACGGCGAGTTCATGGACTGGGGTCCGCTCGCGCACGAGAACAAGGTGGTCGAGAACAACGCCTTCGCGCGCCTCGCCTTCGACGGCAACGCCGGCCGGGCGTCGTACCGGCTCTACGGCGCCTACGTGTACGGCGAGCCCGGAGCGGGCGAGCGCTTCCAGGACGTGGCCGGGGCGAGCTTCTTCAACCGACGGCGCGTGGACTACAAGGGCCTCGACTCGGGCGGCGAGCTCCGCCTGGATCTGGCGGAGAAGTCGAGCATCACGGTCGGCGTCGACAGCTCGATCGAGGATCAGCAGCTCCAGGTCTTCGACCAGGTCAGCACCGACCCGACCACCGGCCGCGAGGTGGTGTCGGCCGCGATGGCCGATCGCGCGGCGCCCGCGAAGAAGTGCCTCGGCAGCGGGCGCTGCAGCTTCAACAACGTCGCAGGCTATGCGCAGGCGATCTTCTATCCGGTCCCGAAGCTCGGCCTCACCGGCGGCTTCCGCGTCGACCGCCACAACATCTATGGCGTGCAGCCGAACGGCCGTTTCGGCGTCGTCTTCGTGCCGTCGGACAAGCTGGCGGTCAAGGCCCTGTATGGCGGCTCCTTCAAGGCGCCGAGCCCCGTGCAGCAGTTCACGCTCCCGCTCGGCAGCGGTGACATCCAGGGCAACGAGGACCTCAAGGCGCAGAACGCCAACACGTTCGAGGGCGCCCTCGTCGTCTCCCCCGTGCGTCAGCTGCGCGCCGAGCTCACCGGCTTCACGACGTTCATCTCCGATCAGGTGAAGTTCAAGCTGATGGGCGGCAACCAGCGAGCGCAGAACCTCGCCGACGTGCGTTCCATCGGCGGTGAGGCGGACATCACCTACCAGCCCATGTCGCAGCTCCGCACCTTCGTCCAGGCCTCGTTCGTGAGCTCCGAGGTCACCGAGAAGATCAGCACCACCGAGAGCAAGACGTCGGACCTCGAGGAACTCTATCCGGGGCTCATCATCCGCGGTGGTGGCATGTTCGTCGACGACAACCGCTACTTCTCGGCGGGCCTCGATGTCACCTACGTGGGCGCCAGGGGCGCATCGCAGCAGAACGTCCTGCAGAACAGCAACATCAACTACCATCTCGACCCGTACGTGCTACTCGGGCTGTCCGCCGGAACGCGCAACCTCCGCCTGTTCGGACAGCGCGAGACGGCCTTCCGCCTCCGCGCCGACAACCTGCTGAACCAGAAATACGCCGAGCCTGGGTTCAGAGGCGTGGACATCCCGAGCTTCGGCACCCGCGTCTGGATGACCCTGTCGCAGGAGATCTGACGGCAGGCCCTGGCCTGCGGGCAGCATGAGGAGACTGGATGAAGATCGCAGCGTACACCGTCGTACTGGGACTTGGCCTTCTGGCCTCGGCCTGTGGCTCCGACAAGAGGGGCACCGGGGGCGGCGGGGGCACGCAGAAGGAGACCGTGAAGATCGGCGTGATGCACACGCTGACGGGCGAGTACCGGGAGTACGGACCACCGGCGGACAACGCGGTCAAGCTCGCCATCAAGGAGATCAACGCCGCCGGTGGTGTCCTCGGCGGGCGTAACCTGGAGGCGATCTACACGGACTCGAAGACGGAGGCGACGGCGGTCGCGGTCCCGGCCATGATGCTCGTGGCCGCGAAGGTCGCGGGCGTGGTGGAGGACAACTCGTCGTCGATCTCGCTGGAGCTCTTGAAGTACACGGGCCCCGCCAGCATCGCGCAGCTCTCGGCCAGCTCCACGTCGCCTGAGCTGATCAAGGCCGGCGACAACTTCTTCCGCTTCGCGCCCCCCGATACGCTCCAGGCAGGCGTGCTCGCGAAGCAGGCGCACGACAAGGGCATCAACAAGGTCGCGATCCTCTACGAGGCGGATGACTCGTACGGCAAGGGCCTCAATGACGCGTTCAAGATGAAGTTCGAGTCCGTCGGCGGCGTGGTGACGCAATCGGACTCGTTCGATCCGATGGCGTCTTCGTTCCGCGACCTCATCCAACGGATGCTGGCGGGCGCGCCCGAGGCGGTGATGCTGCCGGTGACGACGGGATCCGCGGGCAAGCTGCTCAAGGAAGTCAAGGCGCAGCTGGGCACCAGAGCAGCCCCCAGGTGGCTGTTCCCCGACTCGCTTCACATCCAGGAGTTCGTCGACAACCTCAACGTGGCCAAGTCGCTGGTCGAGGGCGCCATCGGGACCGCGCCGACGACGTCGGACGAAGCCGATGCGAAGATGCGGCAGACCACGTTCACCACCGCCTACAAGGCGGAGTATTCGAAGGACCCCGCCCAGTTCAACGACGCCGGCTACGACTCCGTGTACGTGCTGGCGGCCGCGGTCCAGCGTGCGGGCTCGGCGGACCCGGCCATGGTGCTGGCGCAGATTCGCGAGGTGGCGGGCAAGACGGACGCGCCCGCGGGGACCAAGTTCGGGCCCGGACAGTGGAAGGCGGGCGTGGACGCCCTGGCGGCCAGCCAGGGGGTGAACTACGAGGGCGCCTCGGGCAGCTGTGACCTCGACGACAATGGCGACCCGAGTGGCTTCTACAACGTCTGGTCGATCGAAGGCGGCAAGATCAAGGATGCAACCACCGCGGTTCGCCCGTAGGGATGTCCGTGCCGGGGGGCACGGCTCGCGGTGGCAGATTCGCTCAATTTGGAGGGGAAAATGCGTAGATTCGTGACGATGGGTGGCAAGTCGATGGGGACGCTGGCGGTACTGGGGCTGTTGACCGCCATGGGCTGCGGCGACGACAAGAAGGGGACGACCGGCGGGGGCGGTACGGGGGGGCCGAGCGGGGAGATCGAGATCGGGACCGTGATCGCGGTGACAGGCGGGCTGGCGGCCTATGGACCGGCCATCAACCAGGCGATCGAGCTCGCGGCGACCGAGATCAACGCCGCCGGGGGCGTGCTCGGCAAGAAGCTCAAGATCGTCAACAAGGACGACGGTACGATGGCCGACAAGGCTGGCATGGTCGCCCAGGAGCTCTTGAACGAGGGCGCGGTGGCCATCATCGGGGGCCTCGCCAGCGGCGCTTCCCTCAAGATCCGCGACGTCACGATGCCCAAGGGGATCGTGCAAATCTCGCCAGCGTCGACGTCACCGGCGTTGACCGGGATGGACAACTTCTTCCGCACGGTGCCGTCGGACGCCATTCAGGGCGCCGTCCTCGCCAAGCAGGCCCAGCTGGCGGGCCTGACGAAGGTGAACGTCATCCACGAAGACAACTCCTACGGCCAGGGGCTTGCGAAGGCCTTCGAGGACGCCTTCAAGGCGGCCGGCGGAACGGTCGCGGCCAACGCCGAGTACAACGCGATGCAACCGAATTTCACCGACCAGTTGACGCCAGCCCTGGCCGGCGCGCCGGACGGCGTGCTGCTCATCGCGTACCCCAAAGAGGGGGTCAAGATCATGCAGGAAGCCAAGGCCCGCGGCGCCGCGGCGGGCATGCCGAAGAAGTGGCTGTTCCCCGACGGTCTCAAGGACCAGATGGGCTTCCTCGACAACCTCAACGTGGCCAAGACGCTCGCCGAGGGTGCAATCGGCACCGCGCCCGGCGCATCGGCCGAGGCAGACGACGTGGCCCGCGCCGCGAAGTTCAAGGCGGCGTACAAGGCCAAGTACGGCATGGACCCGGGCACCTACTGCGACAGCGCCTACGACGCGGTCTATCTCCTCGCCGCCGCCATGCAGAAGGCGGGCAACACGACCGACTTCGGCGCGCAGATCGTGGCCGTCTCCAAGGGTGGCGCCGGCGCCACCGAGTTCAGCCCCGGCGAATGGGCCGCTGCCAAGACTGCGCTCGGCATGATGGGCGCCGTCAACTACCAGGGCGCCTCCGGCAAGCTCGACTTCGACGACAACGGCGAGCCCCCGGGCTTCGACTCGATGAACCGGCCGCAGAGCTTCTACACGATCTGGACCGTCACGAACGGCAAGATCGTGGACTCGACCACGGTCGGCCCGTAGCTCCCGTAGCGACTTCACTGGCAACCGGAGCGGACTCCGGGAGGGACGAATGAACCACAGGACCGGACGGCTAGACCTCGAGATCAACCAGGATCCGCAGCTCGGCGGGTTCCTGGCAGTGATGCGCGGTCAGATCGACGAGCGCGCGGATCTCGTGCGCGCAGTGGATGGTCTGTCGGGGCGGGCGATCATCGACCTCGCCGGAGTCACGTTCATCAACTCGATCGGCGTACGCGAGTGGATCAAGATGCTGCGCGCGCTCGAGGCCAGGCGCGTGCCAGCCACGCTGCGCCGCTGCTCCGAGACGATGGTCATGCAGATGAACATGATCATCGAGGCGCAGACGAATGCGCAGGTGGAGTCGTTCTTCGCCCCCTACCTGTGCGACGCCTGCGGGTACGAAGGCTCGGTCTGTATCGAGGTCAAGGATCACGCGCGCGCGCTCGCGGCCAAGTCACCGCCGAGCCTGCCCTGCCCCGAGTGCCGCGCGCCCATGCAGTTCAACGAGATTCCCGGCCGCTACCTGCTCTTCCTCGAGCAGCCAGCGACGGGCGCCCCGAAGACCGCGGGGGCCAAGTGAAGCGGTGGAGAGAGGCGCTCGTCGCGAGTGCCCTTCTGACCATTGCGGCGGCCCCGAGGCTTGCGCTCGCGCAGCGAGGGGCCGGCAGCGAGCAACGGGCGCTGCAGCAGGCCGAGTCGCTGTTCGCCGACGCCGTACAGGCCCGTGCGGCCGGCGATCGTGGCCAGGCCGAGCGGCTGTTCCGCGATGCTGGGGGCGAGTACCGCGCCGTGCTCAGCATCGTGCCCAACAACGTCCTCGCCCTCGGACGCCTCGGGGCCGTGTCCTACCAGCTGGCCGAGTACAAGGAGGGAGTGGACCTCTTGCGTCCGGTCGTCCAGGCGCAGGGCGAGGCCGCAGACGGTGAGCTCGTGTTCCAGCTGGCGCTGAACCTGACCGGGGCGGGGGATCACAAGAGCGCCCTGCCCTATCTCGAGCGCGTCGCCAAGCAGCGCCCGGACAGCGCCGAGGTCCGCGCGGTGCTCGCTCGCACCCACTCGGCGCTCGGGCAGCCCCGCCGGGCGCTCGAGCGCGCCGAGGAGTACCTGCGCGTGCGCCCCAAGGAGCTCGAGGCGCAGGACACGCCGATCTTGCGCCTGGCGGCCCAGAGCGCGTTCCAGGCGGGCCAGCACAGGCGCGCGATCGACCCGCTCGAGCGCCTGGCGCGCGGCGCCGGGGAGGACAAGGGGCCGAACGTGCGCATGCTGCGCAACCTCGCGGTGGCGTACGCGGCCGCGGGGCGCAGCAGCGACGCGGTGGCGGTGATGGCGCGCCTGCCCGCGGCCGAGGCGGAAGCGCCCGAGACGCTCGATGCCCGGGCCTGGGTCGAGCTCAAGCAGGGCCACGCCCAGGCGGCGCTGGTGGCCGGACGGCGACTCGAGCAGCTCGCGCCGTCGGCCGACGGCAAGCGCAAGGCAACCCTGACCTACCGCGCCACCGTGCTGCAGGCGGCAGCGTACGCGATGCTCGGCAACCGCGAGCAGGCGCTCGCGCGCTACCGGCGCGCGCTCGAGCTGTCACCCGGCGACGCGGATGCCCACCACGAGCTCGGCCTCATCTATGGCTCCGGAGAGGTGCAGACGTCGCTCGAGCACTTCGAGGAGGCCGCGCGCCTGGCCGCGGACGTCGAGCGCTACTGCCTCGACGCCGGTGCGGCGGCCCGGCGCGCGCGCCAGCTCCAGCGCGCGCTGGCTCACCACAAGCGCTGCGTCGAGCTCGATCCAGGCAGCGTTCCGGCGCTCCTCGAGCTCGCGGCGTCCGAGCTCGGTGCGGCAGCGGTCGACCCGACGCAGCTCGACGCGGCCGTCGAGACCTACACCCGCGCCACGCAGGCGCAAGCGCCCGCGGACCAAAAGCAGCTCGCGACGCGCGGGCTCGTCCTCGCGCTCGAGATCCGCGCCCACGACAAGCTGCGCCCGAAGACCGGCGAACCGGACCTCGGAGCGGCCTCCCGCGATCTCGAAGCGGTGCTGGCCGCGGATCGTTCCCAGCTGACGGCGACGCGCAACCTGGCGGTCGTGCGCCTCCTGCAAAAGCGACCCGCGGATGCGGTCGCGCTCCTCCGCCCCGTCCTTGTACAAGGCGGCCAGGCGGCTCGGGAGCTGTCTGCCCTGTCCGCGCGCGCGATGGTCGAGAACAACGAGCTCGACGAGGCGGCGCGCGTGCTCGAGCAGCATCCGGCGAACGACGCCGCGCACACGCTCGAGGAGATCTACGTGACGCTGCGGCTCGGCCGCACCGATCGCGCGGCCAAGGTCGCCGCGACCGTCGCCCCGGGCTCCTCCGACAACGCCGTTTCGGCGGCACGCGCCGTGGGCCTCGCGCACCTCTATCACGCGGCCGCGCTGCTGGCGCAGGGCAAGGCCGACTCCACGGCCGGGGCGGAGACCGAGCTGCGACAGATTCCGGAGCGCTCCCTCGAGAAGAACGAACAGGCCTACTACGAGGGCGCATCGCTGCTCACGGCCGTCCGGCTCGGACGACGTGAGGGCCTGCAGGCGCGGGTGCAGTCGTTCCAGAAGCGCGTCTCCCCGGAGCTCGCGCAGGGCATGCTGGGCCCGGGCGGCATGCAAGCGCTCGTGGCCGCGGGGCACTACCTCGCGCGCAACTACGGGGAGGCCGCGGACGCCGCCCAGAAGGCGCTCGCGGGCGCCAAGGGCGCGGGCGAGGAAGCGGGGCGCGCGCTCAAGCAGCTCTACGGCTACGCGCTGCTCGCGCAGGCCTCGCGCGCCTACGGCCGCGGAGGCGCGAAGGCGGCCGAGAAGGACGTGAAGAAGGCCGGTGGCCTGCTCGAGGGCTCGGACGACCTGGCGTTCGCGCAGGCGGTCCTCGGCTACGCGTCCGGCAAGCGCGACGCTGCCACGCGAGTGTGGCGGCGTCTGGATGGTCACCGCATCCCAGAGGTCTATGCGAACCTGGGCATCGCCGCGGACGACTCGGGCGATCGCAAGGCGGCCTACGACCTCTACAAGCGGTACGTGGCCGCGGGGGGGCGCGACTCCGAGCGCGTACGTCGCTGGATCGACCTCAAGGAGCGCTTCTTCAACTTCAGGGAGGGACCGTGACCATGCGCAGCGCCGCAGGAGCGATTCTGTGCGCGGGCGCCCTCACGTTGGGGGGCGCTCGCGTGCATGCGCAGGAGGGAAAGCAGCTCACGGTCGCGGTGTATCTGCCCGGCCTGCCGCTCGGCTCCGGGGAGGCACGCAACCGGTTTGCCAACGACATCGCCGCAGCGATGCAGCGCACGATGGGCGGCAAGATCATCGGCCGCTCCTACGCCAACCTGGGCGACCTCGAGAAGGAGCTCGGCGCCACGACGTTCGTCGTCACGGACGCTGCCGTCGCGGTCACCATGAAGGTCAAGCCCATCGCGGTCGCGCAATCGAGCGGTGGGAGCACCACCCAGTTCGCGCTCTACGCCCTCAAGGACGCGAACGTGAGCCAGCTCGACGGCAAGCGCCTCGCGCACCCGAAGTTCGGACGCGCCGTGGTGGGCATCGTCGACTGGCTCCTGTTCGAAGGAGAGGTCGCGACCTCGCAGATCAAGAAGGTGCCGGTGCCGGACGTGCTGTCAGGCGTGCAGATGCTCAAGCTCGACAAGGCGGACTTCCTGCTCGGCTACGCCAGCTCGTACGACCAGCTGCGCGCGCAGGCGCCCGAGCTCAAGCTGATCTTCCGGTCGGGGCGCGTACCGAACATGGTGCTCGCCGTCGGCGGCGCCGCGGGTGCCGGGGAGCTCGCTGGCAAGGCGCAGGCCGCCCTGGCCAGCTTCTCGGCGCCGCAGGCCGACATCTCGGGCTTCCGTGGCGCCTCCGGGGGCGAGCTCGACACGCTTCGTCGTGGCCTCGTCGCCCGTCCGAAGCGGACCCCGCTGTTCGCCGAGCCAGCCCTACCCTGGCGCGGCGGCCGCGTGAACATTCCGGCCGTGCCGTCGCCCCAGCCCCCGGTCGAAGGCTACGTCCTCGCCCCGACCGGCCAGGCTCCTCTCATCCCGCGCTGACGTTGGTCGAGGAAGGGGCGGCTCAGCCGCTCGTGCACTGCAAGAGCAGCACGGTGATGTTGTCGGTGCCACCGGCGCGGTTCGCGGCCTCGACGAGATCCGAGACCGCCTTCTCGAGCGGATTCGGGCCCCCGTTCGACACTGCGCTCATCACGATCTGCAAGATCTGCGGCTCCTCGAGCATGCCGGACAGGCCGTCCGAGCAGAGCATGAACATGTCGTGATCGCGGATCTGGTCGTGCTTGACGTCCACCTGCACGGAATCGCGCATGCCGAGCGCGCGGGTGATGACGTTCTTGTGCGGAAAGTTCCGCTGCTCCTCCTCGGTCATGTCGGGCTTGGCGTCCTTGTAGTCCTCGAGCAACGAGTGGTCGCGCGTGACCTGGGCCAGCTTGCCCTCACGGAACCGGTAACAGCGTGAGTCGCCCACGTGGGCGAAGTAGATCTTCTCGTCCGCGACCAGCGTGGACACGATGGTCGTGCCCATGCCCTTGAAGCGGATGTCGCGGCACGCCGCCTCGTAGATCTTGTAGTTGGCCAGCTTGATGCCGCAGACCAGACGGTTCTCCACGTAGGAGAGCGCGCGGTCCATCTTGTAGGGCCAGGTCGCGTCCTCGTCCTTGGTGCGCTGGTAGAACTCACCGAGCGTGTCGGCGGCCATCTTCGAGGCCACCTCTCCCGAGGCGTGCCCGCCCATGCCATCGGCGACCATGAAGAGCTGCTCGTCCTCGATGAGGGAAAAGTAGTCTTCGTTGTGGGTCCGCTTCATCCCCACATCGGTCTTGGCGGCGTAGCGGATCTTCATGGCGTGTCTCCCCCCACTACGCCCTCCGGGCTTCGTGGGGGTCCGGTCGCAGCCTCGGAGAGGCCCAGCGATGGCGACGTGGGCACGCAGCTAGACCACTTTCGAGGGCAAGAAGAGCTCGCATGAGTCGCCGACCGGCACATCTTACGAGAGCCGTTCACCGCCGGTCAATTCGGCTATGGTTTCCATCTCATGCCGATCACCGCAGAAATCTTGACCGTGGGCGACGAGCTGTGCCGGGGGGAGATCACCAACACGAACTCCCAGCACCTGGCGGAACGCCTCACCGAGCTCGGCATCCACGTGCGCTGGATGACCTCCACCACGGACGACGCGGACCTCCTGGATCAGGCGTTTTCCAGGGCCGCCGGGCGAGCGGACGTGATCGTCTGTTCGGGGGGGCTCGGCCCGACCGCCGACGATCGGACGGTCGATGTGGTGTCCGCCCGGCTCGGTGTCGAGCCCGTCATCGATCCCGACGCGAAGGCCAAGATGGAGCGCCGGTTCGCCAGCGTTGGCTTTTCGGTGACCCCGAACAACATTCGCCAGGTGCGAGTCCCGGCCGGCGCCGAGGTGCTCGCGAACCGCGCCGGCATCGCGCCGGGTTTCCGCGTGCGCTTGCCGGCGGACGCTCCGGGGCGGTCGGCCGACGCTTTCTTCGTGCCCGGCGTGCCGCGCGAGCTGTACGCGATCCTCGACGACGAGATCTTGCCGCGGCTGCGCGCGGCCGCGGGCCTTCTGGGCGCCACGGCGACAGGCGTCCTGCGCGTCTTTGGCATCGGCGAGTCGCACGTGGACCACCGCCTGTCGGGCCTCATCGACGGCACCGCGGGCGTGTCGCTGCACTTCCGCATCTTCTTCCCCGAGACGCTGGTCAAGCTGGTCGTTCGCGACGAGAACGAGGCGCGCGCGCGGGCGACGCTCGAGCGCTTGCTCGAGGAGGCGCGCCGGCGACTCGGGCCGGCGTGCTACGGCGGCGGCGACGACTCCCTGCCCAGCGTGGTCGGCGCGGCGCTACGCGCCGAGGGCGCCACGGTCGCGCTCGCCGAATCGTGCACCGGGGGCCTGGCGACGCACCTGCTCACGACGGTGCCCGGCTCGTCCGACTACGTGCTCGGCGGGGTGGTCGCCTATGCCAATGCGGCCAAGACCACGCTCGTCGACGTGCCCGCGGCGCTCATCGCGGAGCACGGCGCGGTCAGCGAGCCGGTCGCCCGGGCGCTCGCGCGGGGCGCCCGGGTGCGCTTCGGCGCGAGCTACGGCATCGGCATCACCGGCATCGCCGGCCCCGGCGGCGGCACGAACCACAACAACAAGCCCACCGGGCTCGTGCACCTGGCCGTGGCTGGCCCGAACGGTGAGCGCCACCGGTCACGCGTGTGGGCCGATACGCGCGATCGCGTGCAGCGGGTCTCGGCCATGGCCGCGCTCGAGCTCTTGCGGCGGATCCTGCTGGGCCTTGCCGACGACGATCAGGGAGGCACGCGATGAGCACGCTAAGGACGTTCCTGGCGGTGCACCTTTCGCTGGAGGCGACGCGCCAGGTGGCCACGGCAGGCGCAGCTCTCAAGCGGCGCCTCGGTGAGGCGGGGGTGCGTGCCTCGTGGGTGCCGGCGGCGAACCTCCACGCCACGGTGCGCTTCCTCGGGCCGACGCGCGAGCCCGCCGTGATGGCGCTCCGTGATCAGCTCATGGAGCTGTGCGCGAGCCGACCGGCGTTCGACGTGGCCGCGCGCGGAATTCTTGCGGCTCCAGGCGGTTCGCCCCGCCTGCTGACGCTCGCGATCGAAGACCTGTCAGGGGGTCTTGGTAGGTTGGCGAAGGACGTAGAAACGATGGTCCGAGCCCTGGGTTTCCCCGCCGAGAAGCGGCCCTTCCACCCGCACGTGACGATCGCGCGGGTCAAGGAGGTGCCGGACGGCGTGGCCGTGCCGGAGCTCCTGCTGGGAGCCCCGCTCGATGCCGGGGTCTCGCGGATCCGGGAGGTCGTGCTCTACGAGAGCCGGCTCGGTCCCCGCGGAGCAGACTATGTCGTGCTCGTCCGAGTGCCCCTACAGGAACAGAAGGGATCTCGGCAGTCGTCCGGGTACGGCCCTCCGGAAGCGCGATCCGCGCCCTCCGGAGGCCGGCCCCCGAGCGTCGGCCAGGGCCCGTCCCCCGACGCAGGAGAAGATCATGGCGAGTGACGAGACGACGAAAGAAGCCCCACGCGACAAGGATCGCGAAAAAGCGATCGACCTGACGATCGCGTCGATCGAGAAGCAGTTCGGCAAGGGCGCCATCATGCGCCTCGGCAACACCACCGAGCCGCCCGAGGTCAAGGTGGTGCCGACGGGCTCGCTCGGCCTCGACATCGCGCTCGGGTGCGGAGGCTTGCCGCGCGGACGCATCGTCGAGATCTACGGGCCCGAGTCGAGCGGCAAGACCACGCTCACCCTGCATGCGATCGCGGAGGCCCAGAAGCTGGGCGGCATCTGCGCCTTCGTGGACGCGGAGCACGCGCTCGACATCCACTACGCGCGCAAGCTCGGCGTGCGCACCGACGACCTCTTGGTGTCACAGCCGGACTGCGGCGAGCAGGCGCTCGAGATCGCGGATCTGCTCGTGCGCTCGAACGCGGTGGACGTGGTGGTGGTCGACTCGGTCGCGGCGCTGACGCCCAAGGCCGAGCTCGAGGGCGAGATGGGCGACCAGCACATGGGCCTGCAGGCACGCCTCATGTCGCAGGCGCTGCGCAAGCTCACCGGGTCGATCTCGAAGTCGAACACGCTGGTCATCTTCATCAACCAGATCCGCATGAAGATCGGCGTGATGTTCGGCAGCCCCGAGACGACGACCGGCGGCAACGCGCTCAAGTTCTACGCGTCTTTGCGCATGGACATCCGCCGCATCGGTGCGCTCAAGAACGGCGAGAAGGTCGTCGGCAACCGCACGCGCGTCAAGGTCGTCAAGAACAAGCTCGCCCCGCCGTTCCGCGAGGTCGAGTTCGACATCAACTACGGCGAAGGCATTTCTCGTGAAGGCGAGGTCATCGACCTCGCCGCCGAGATCGGCGTGGTCGAGAAGAGCGGGAGCTGGTTCAGCTTCGAGGGCGAGCGCATCGGTCAGGGACGCGAGCAGGCCAAGGAGCTCCTGCGCGAGAAGCCCGAGATCCGCGCGCGCATCGAGAAGAAGGTGAAGGACAAGATGATCGTGGTGCCCGGAGCGACGGCTGCCTCCCTGGCGCCGCCGCCTCCGGTCACGCGCCCCGAGGCACCCGCGCCACGCCCGGTCGGAAAGCCGAACGGCGGCGCCGCCAAGGTTCCGCCCCAGGCCTAGATCCTCCTCTCTTTCCGTACCATCTGTCCTTCATGTCCAGATCGCGCTGGGGCGCCTACGCTGCGGTGGCGCTTGCGGCGGCCTCATGGGGCACGTGGCCGCTATGGCTGCGGGGCGAGCTCCCGCTGCCGCCGATCGCCCAGGCCACGGTGGTGCTCGGGACCGTGGGCCTGGTGGGCTTGCCGTTTGCGCTCGTGGCGCGCGCCCGCGCTCGCCGCCAGGGACCGAGGCGCGGTGCGTGGCTCCGGCTAGCGGGCCTCGTCGCTTCGGATGCGTGCAACTACCTGCTCTATTTTGGCGCGCTCGCGGCGGGCCCGGTCGCGGCGGGGGTGCTGTCGCACTATCTCACGCCCGTGCTGCTGGCCCTCCTGGCGCCTCGCCTGCTCGGCGATCCCCGCAGCCGCCGGGCGCTTCCCGGGGCGGCCGTGGCGCTCGCCGGCCTCGCGCTCGTGGTCCTCACCGCACCGGGCGCGACAGGCGGGGGCGGCGCGACCGTGGCCGCCGGCCTCGGGGCCGGCTCCGCGATCTTCTACGCCATCGCCGTCCTGCTCGGCCGGCGCATGAACGCCTCCCGCGAGTGGACGCCCATCGAGGCGGTGGCGTTCCACTGCCTCGGCTCGGGGATCCTGCTCGCACCCATCGAGGGCCAGTCTCTGCTCAGAGCCGAGTGGATGGAGCTCGTGGGGCTCGCGATCCCAGCCTGCTTGCTCGGGATCGTGGGCGGCACCGCGTTCTACTGGGGTCTTTCGCGCATGCCGGCCGCCCACGCTGGCGTGCTCACCTACCTCGAGCCTGTGGTGGCGGTCGGCGTCGGCGCAGCGCTCCTGCACGAGCCGCTCGGAGTCGCGAGCCTCGGTGGGGCCGCGCTCATCCTCGCCGCAGGGCTGGCCGTCGTGACCGAGCCTCCCTCGACGAGCCCGTAATACCCCCGAAAACAAAGGGGCGAGGCCTTCCGGCCCCGCCCCTCTTGGCTAGCGCGTCCTGCCCCTGAAGGGGCAGAGAGGAACTAGATGATGCCTTCCATGAGCGCGTTCCACAGCTTGCCGGCAACACCCGCGAGCGCCGCGATCTTCTGCAGCTCGTCCTCGGGCGCGGTCGACTCGAACCACGTCACCGAGACGATGTCGCGCGTGTTGGTGTCGTAGATGCCGCCCCAGACCTCGAGGGTCTTGGTCTTCGGCACCATGCCGTTGTGCTCGTGCATGTGCGCCGCAAGCACGTAGTCGATCTTGAAGGGATCGGGGATGTTGATCTTGAGGTCCTTGAGCTTGTCGAGGACGCCCAGCTCCTTGAGGGTCGCGACGAACTTCTCGACCATCTGGACCATCTTGTCCGGGATCGCCGCGTAGGCCTCGGGGAACTTCATGCCCTGGACGTTGCCGCCGTGGGGCATGCCCGAGCCCTGCGCCGCACCGAGGAGCGCCTCGGCGAGATCGAACGACAGGTTCGGGACGCACTTCTCGACCACGTCGATCAAGATCTGGCCGCCGAACACGCCCTCGCCGAACTTGCCGGCCATGCCCGCGAAGAAGCCAAGACCCAGCTTGTTCGTGGCGGTCGGCTCGGCGTACTGCACGTGCATGTTGACGGGCATGACGAAGATGACCTTGCCCTTGAGGAACTCCTTGGGGCTGGCCTTCCCCATGATCTTCTCGTTCTTCCACATCTTGACCGGCGTGCCACAGCCGGTGCCGATTGCCACGAGTCCCGCCAACAACAGATTCTGAATTCGCATCGTGAATCCCTCCTCAATGACCCGACGCGCCGTCTCTCCGAGTAGTCGTCACGGGCGGCTTGGCCGAGCTAAAAAACCCACCGCAAGCTACTTGCCCGCGCGGAAAAACGCAACACACATTGCGCAGCGCGGCGCCGGTCTTTTCCGCCCGATCGCGCGCCGGCGCCGGGCGACGTCGCGCTCCCGGTGGGACCTCCTGTGCGCTATACCGTCGCCCATGAGCGCACATCCTTCGCGAGCCGTCCGTCGCGCCCTGGTGCCAGCCCTGCTCGGCCTTTGGGTCCTGCCAGCGCCCGCGCGGGCCGACGAGGCCGACGCCATCTACAAGACCTGCCTGGCCCACAAGCGCGATGGCAAGAACGACGAGGCGATCCAGACCTGCTTGAAGGCACTCGAGCTGCGCAAGTCGGCGGCGGTGCTCGGCACGCTCGGCTCGCTGTTCCGCGCGCGCATGGACTGGAAGAAGTCCATCGAATACTACGAGCAAGCCGTGGCGCTGCAGCCCCAGGCCGCGGAGCTGCGCCTGAACCTCGGCGCGGTCTACGCCCGCGCGGGCCGGCGCCCCGAGGCCACGGCCCAGCTCGAGAAGGCCAAGGAGCTCGCGCCGAACGACATCGACGTCCTGCGCAACCTGGGCACCATCTACAGCCAGGAAAAGGACTTCGCCAGGGCGCTGCCGCTGCTCGAGAAGGCCAACCAGCTAAGGCCCAACCACCCCGAGATCCTCAACAACCTCGGCGTCGCGCACAGAAAGGCCGGCCACCTGGACGAGGCCGTCAAGTACCTCGAGAAGGCCATCGAGCTTCAGCCGCAGGCCCCTGACTACCACTTCAACCTCGCCACCGTGTACCGGCGCAAGAACAAGACCGAGGACGCGATCCGCGAATACGAGAAGGCGCTCGCGCTCGATGCCCGCCACAAGGAGGCGCACTACGACCTCGGCATCCTGTACGAGCAGAAGCGTGAGCACGAAAAGGCCGTGGCGCACTTCGAGCGCTACCTCGAGCTCGGCGCCGCCAGCGCGAAGGAAGCGTCCGAGGTCAAGGGCAAGATCAAGACGCTCAAGGGGAAGTGAGGGAGACGACCATGAGACTCGTGACCCGAACCATCGTGGGGCTGGCCCTTTCCGGCCTGGCCCTGTCGGCCTGTGACAAGAAGGCGGAGCCCAAGGCCGAGCCCAAGGAGGCCCAGCCACCGCCACCTCCACCGCCACCTCCACCTCCACCGGCGGCGGCCCAGCCGAAGCCACCGCGCGGCCTGATGGAGATGGTGCTGCCGGCGGACGCGGCCATGACGCCCGAGCGCATCGAGCTCGGCAAGCAGCTGTTCTTCGACAAGCGGCTCGGCAAGGCCATGGCCTGCGCGGCGTGTCACGTGCACGACAAGGGCTGGACCGACGGCAAGGCCCTCTCGATCAAGGCCGACGGCAAGCCCAACACGCGCAACACGCCGTCGCTCTACAACGTCGGCTACCAGACCGCGTGGTACTGGGACGGCCGCGCTCCCACGCTGGAGAAACAGATCGAGGCCGCGTGGAAGGGTCAGATGTCGGGCGACCCGGTGCTCGCCACGGCCAAGGTGAACGACGTCGCCGCCTACAAGGAGGCCTTCGGCAAGGCCTTCGGCGGACCGCCCACGCCCGAGCGGGTGGTGTCGGCGCTCGCGGCGTTCGTGCGCTCGCTGCAGAGCGGGGACTCCGCGTACGACAAGATGCTCGAGGGTGACAAGGCGGCCATGTCGGCCGACGCGCAGGCCGGCTACAAGGTGTTCATCGAGAAGGGTGGTTGCGTCGCGTGCCACACGCCGCCCCTGTTCACCGACGGGCGCTTCCACAACGTCGGCATCGGGCTAGACGCCAAGGAGCCCGACCTCGGGCGCGGCAAGATCTCGAACGTACCCGCGGAGAACGGGGCGTTCAAGACGCCGAGCCTGCGGGCGGCCCCCCGCTCGGCGCCGTACTTCCACGACGGCTCGGCCAAGACCCTCGAGGACGCGATCAAGCTCATGGCCGCCGGGGGCAAGAAGAACCCCAACATCGATCCGGCCCTGCGTGACACCAAGCTCACCGACGCCGAGATCAAGCTCGTCGCGACCTTCATCCGCAGCCTGCAGTCGCCGGAGAAGCTCGAGGCGCCGAGGGTACCGTAAAGAGCACCGGAACCCCCGAGCCAACGATGCAGCCGCCGGCGCGTCACGGCGCCTGTCCGCGCGCGATGCGAAACGGGACCAGGAGGCGCTTGCCCGTCAGCTCGTTTTCGCCCACGTAGGCGTCGACGCCGTAGACCTCGAGCACACGGCGGTAAGTGAGCACCTCGTCCACGCTGCCCTCGGCGGCCACACGACCCTCGGCGAGCAGGAGCACCCGGTCGCAGTACGCGGCGGCGAGGTTGAGGTCGTGCAGCACGACCACCACGGCCCGGCCCGCTGCGGCCTCCTGCCGCAGGACCTCGAGGATCTGGAGCTGGTGCATGGCGTCGAGCGCGGCCGTGGGCTCATCGCAGAGCAGCACCGGCGCGTCCTGCGCCAGGGCGCGTGCGACCACGCTGCGGCGGCGTTCGCCCCCCGACAGGGAATGCAGCGGGCGGTCGGCCACGTGGGCGAGGTCGAGCCGCTCGATGGCACGATCGGCGGCGGCCAGGTCGGCCGGCCGCTCGAGGCCGAGGGGCCCGAGGTGCGGCGTGCGCCCGAGCAGCACCGCTTCGCGCACGGTGAAGGACAGCTCGCTCGAGGCATCCTGGGGCGCGACCGCGATGGTCCGGGCCAGCTCGCGCCGGGGCGTGTGCCGCACCTCGCGGCCGAGCACCCGCACGGACCCGGCTCGCGGCGGCAGCAGCCCATAGAGGGCGCGCACCAGCGTGGTCTTGCCCGATCCGTTCGGCCCGAGGACACCATAGACCTCGCCCGCGCGGGCGGCCGCGGAGACGCCGCGCAACACGAGGGCCGTGCCATAGCCGACCTCGAGCGCCTCGATCTCGAGCTCGCTCACGGCGCTCCGGTGGCGTGGAGCGCCCGCGAGAGCGCCTCGGCGCCCTCCGCGATGCGCGGCCCGGGTCGGAACAGCAGGTCGCCGTCGATCGCGCTCACGCGCCCGCGCTGGACCGCCGGCAAGATCGGCCAGCGCGCCCAGTGCTCGATCGCCGCGCGCGTAGAATGCGTCCCGACGATGATGACCTCGGGCGCACGCGCCAGCACGCGCTCGAGGGGGTAGCGCGGAAACGATGTATCCGCATCTGCGCATATATTGTCGCCTCCCGCGAGCGCGAGCAGCTCCGCGGGCAGCGAGGCCGGTCCCGCGGTCACCAGGGGATCGTTCCAGACCACGACCATCGCCTTGGGGCGTGGACCGGAGCTCCTCGCACGCACCGCGTCGAGGCGCGCGCGCGTCCGCGCCACGAGCGCGTCCGCCTCGGCGGTCTTGCCGAGCAGCGCTCCGATCGCGCGAAAGGTGCCGTACAGGGACTCGGTGCCGGTCGAACGAGTGGTGTAGACGGAAAGGCCGAGGGACTCGAGCCGCTGGACCGACTCCTCACGGTTCGCGGTCGTCGCGACCAGCACCAGGTCGGGCGCGAGCGCGAGCAACCGCTCGACGTTCGGCTCGAGGTTGGTGCCGAGCGGCGTGCGCGCCTTCACCTCGGGAGGGAAGTCGGAGAACGTGTCGACGCCGACCAGGCGGTCGCAGGCGCCCAGCGCGCAGACGATCTCGGTGGTGCTCGGTGCGAGGGACGCGATGCGCATGGCCACGCGCGGCACGCGTACGCGGCGGCCGACCTCGTCGACCACCTCGATGCGATCGGCCCGAGGCGCGGCGCGGTGACACGCGCTCTGACCGAGCGCGACGAGGGCCAGAAAGCCGAGCATACGCTCGCCCCGGCGTCGCACGAGCAGCGCCAGGAAGAACGGGGCGCCGACGAGCGCGGTGACCACGCCCACGCCAGGCTCGTTGCCAAGGCCCAGGAACAGAAGGCGCGCCGCCAGGTCGCAAAGGACGAGGAACATCGCGCCGCCGAGGACGCTGGCGGGGACGAGCAGGCGATGATCGGGACCGAGCACGAGGCGGAGCGCGTGGGGCACCACGATCCCGACAAAGCCGATGGGGCCGGCCGCTGCCACCGCCGCGCCGGTCAAGAGCGAGCCAGCGAGGAACAGCACCGAGCGGGTGCGCGTCACGTCGATGCCGACCGCCCACGCGGCTTCGTCGCCAAAGGCAAGCGCATTCATCCGCGGCGCCATGGCGCACAGGACCACGACGCCGAGCCCCGTCCAAAGGACGATGGCCACAAGGCGCGGCCACTCCGACCACGCCGGGGAGCCGAGCGAGCCGATGAGCCAGCCGAGCACGTCGGCAGCGCGCTCGGGGTGCGAGACCATGATGATGAAGACCACGATGCCGCCTGCGAAGGCGTTGAAGACGACCCCGGCGAGAAGCGCGATCGCGGGCGAGAAGCGCCCGCGCACGCGGCCCACGCCGTAGACGAGCGCCATCGCGCCGAGCGCCCCGGCGAACGCGAGCGCCGGCGAGAACGCGCTCTGGGCGAGCCCGAAGACGCCCGCGATCGTCACGACGATCGCGGCGCCCGCGGAGATGCCGAGGACATAGGGATCGGCGAGCGGATTGCCGAGCAAGACCTGGAAGGTCACGCCGCTGCCGGCCAGGGCGCCGCCCACCGCCAGGCCAAGCACCACGCGCGGCAGCCGCGAGCCGAACAGGATGGCGTTGTCGGTCGTCCCGGCGGTGAGCGCGCGCGCGAAGTCGACGTGCTCGACGCCCACGCCGGCGGCGACCGCTGCGGCCAGCGCGGTGGCTGCCAGGAGCACGAGGAGCGCGGCGGCGATGCGCGCGGGGGTCGTGCGCGGTCTCGACGCGGCGCTCACCCCATCTGCCCCACGCCGCCGATCTCGTCGGCCACGCCGAAGCGAGCGCACAGGGCGCTGCGCCCCTTCTCGCGGTGGTAGTGGTAGAGCACCTCGAGCGGGTCGTAGCGGTGCTCCGCACCGACGGGGCAGGCGGCGCGCGCGCCACAGGCGGTCTCGCAGGCAGGCTCGCGCTTTCGGGTGTCGAAGCAGGTCTGCCAGGGAAACGACGCCTCGGCGGGGAGCGCGGCCGGGCAGGCTGCGACGCAAGGCGCCGGACAGCGAATGCACGGCGACTCCGGCGAGGTGGCGTCGATGGGCCAATCGGCCGACGTGAAAAGCGCGCCGCGGAGCGCGAGCCAGGTCCCCACGTGCGGCGAGATGAGGACGCCCACGCGGCTCGGGCTCCCGAGCCCGGCCAGCACGCCGAGGCGAACGAAGTCGAGCACGATGGCGGCGTTCATCGTGGGTTGCACCACGAGGGCCTCCTCGCCGGCCGTGCGGAGCGCCGCCGCGGCGGCGTCGAGAGACTCGCCCGCGAACCGGTCCATCGGATGCCGCTCGCGTGCGAGGCGGCTCGCCGGATCCACCGTGAGCCAGCGCAGAAAAGCCGCCCAGTGCCCGCGGCCACCCGACGCGACCACGACGATCGCGCGGGTGCGTGGGGCGCCGAGAGCCTCGGGCCACAGGTGTGGCGGAGCGGCGGCCTGGTAGCTCGCGCGGTCGATCGCCCGAATCGGGCCGAGGCCGGCCCGCTCGAGGATCGCGCGCGTGTCGCTGATCGCGGTCAAGGCAGGGGGATCATGCCGGTCCGGAACAGCGGGGGCAATGCGCCGAGGGCGATAGGGGGCCGTCGTGCTCTCCGCGCTTGAGGGGACAGCGGCCGAGGCGAATGGAAAAGTCAAGCCTGATGCATGCAACATCTTGGGCATCGCGGCCGCCATGCCCCCACATGTGGGCCAGTTGTTGTCGGACCGACATTGCAAACAACGAGAATCACTGTGTGGCTCCGCACCTCTTGAACGCTTGTCCACAATGTAGGCCACAAGCAGATGGGGTGCGACCGAGGCAAGGCCGCAAGATCTGGGTGAAAATGTTTGACGGCGCCGGCACGGCGGCGGTACATCTACGTCACCTGAAGTCCCGCGGACGCCTCTGGAGGGCGGCGATTGCGTGATTTCAGGACGTCAGACCCCCCCGCTAGAATGCACTTTCTTCACGCGTGAAAATCGGCAGTCGGAGGGGTCTTGCCACATATGACCATACGTTACGTCGCGGTGCAGTAGCTGGTCAGACCGAGGGAGGCCGAACGGATCCGGTTGGATCCGCCGGCGGAAGAGTCGCAGAGCTCGAGCTTGCGGCCAGCGCCGAGCCGATCGCGGCGACTGCTTCAAACCGCGGCTGCGCGGGCGAGTTTTTTTCCTGCGGTAGAAGTTGAAACTCGGGGATGCGGGTTCGCAAAGCCGGAAGCCATCGGAGGGGAGACATGGAAACCAGAAGGTCGAGGACGCCTTATCCCAAGACCGCCCAGAAGGGCAAGGCCGCACGCGGAGGCCGTGACACCGTGGACGGACGAGGGGCTCGTGGCACGATCGAGCCCATGAGCGCGACTGCGACCGAGCGCGGCACGACGAGGGATCCCTCGCGGCCGGGCTTGCGGATCCGCCGGTACCACACGGCTGCCGGCGCGACCCCGGCCGACGTCTACGCAGGCCTCGAGTGGGATCTGCGCACGGCGGCCATCACGGGCGAGACCGGCAAGGTGTTCTTCGAGCAGAAGGACGTCGAGATCCCGAAGAGCTGGTCGGTGACCGCGACCAACGTGGTGGCGCAAAAGTACTTCCGTGGCGTCCTCGGCACTCCGGGGCGCGAACGGTCGGTCAAGCAGCTCATCGATCGCGTGGCCAGCACCATCACGGGCTGGGGCCTGCACGACGGCTACTTCGCCTCCCCCATCGACGCCGAGACGTTCCGCGCCGAGCTCACGCACCTGCTCGTACACCAGAAGATGTCGTTCAACAGCCCCGTCTGGTTCAACGTGGGCGTCGAGGATCACCCGCAGTGCTCCGCGTGCTTCATCAACGCCGTCGACGACTCGATGGGCGCCATCCTGACGCTCGCCAAGACCGAGGGCATGCTGTTCAAGTGGGGCTCGGGCACCGGCACGAACCTGTCGCCGCTGCGCAGCTCGAAGGAGATCCTCGCGGGCGGCGGCACGGCGTCGGGCCCCGTGTCGTTCATGCGAGGCTTCGATGCCTTCGCGGGCGTGATCAAGTCGGGTGGCAAGACCCGGCGCGCCGCCAAGATGGTCATCCTCAACTCCGATCACCCGGACGTCGAGGACTTCATCTGGTGCAAGGCGCGCGAGGAGAAGAAGGCCTGGGCGCTCATCGACGCCGGCTACGACGGTGGTTTCAACGTGCCGGGCGGCGCGTACGACACGATCGCGTACCAGAACGCGAACCACTCGGTGCGCGTCACCGACGACTTCATGGACGCCGTCCTCAAGGACCGCAAGTGGCACACGCGCGCGGTGACGACGGGCATGCTGGTCGACACCTACGACGCCAAGAAGCTGTTCCATGACATCGCCGAGGCGGCGCACCAGTGCGGCGAT
Source organism: Myxococcales bacterium (assembly GCA_023248855.1). Lineage (GTDB taxonomy): Bacteria > Myxococcota_A > Polyangia > JAHFDS01 > JAHFDS01 > JAHFDS01. Next base: position 8,423 of record JAHFDS010000008.1, on the reverse strand, counting down.
CCTGGCATGCAGTTCGACTCGACCGTGAACGCGTGGCACACGTGCCCGAACACGGACCGCATCAACGCGTCGAACCCGTGCTCCGAGTACATGTTCCTCGACGACTCGGCGTGCAACCTGGCGTCCCTGAACCTCATGAAGTTTCTCGGCGAGGGCGCGGGCGGCTTCGACGTCGAGGCGTTCAAGCACGCGGTCGAGGTGACCATCACGGCGATGGAGATCATCGTCGGCAACGCCAAGTACCCGACGCCGGCGATCGAGAAGAACTCGCACGCATACCGGCCACTCGGCCTCGGCTACGCGAACCTCGGCGCGCTCCTCATGTCGCGCGGGTTGCCCTACGACTCGGCGCCGGCGCGCGCGATGGCGGCGTCGATCACCGCGCTCATGTGCGGCCACGCGTATGCGACGAGCGCGACGATCTCGCGCGACTGCACGGGGCCCTTCGAGGGCTATCCCAAGAACCGCGAGCCGTTCCTCGCCGTCATGGACAAGCACCGTCGCGCGGTCGATCGCATCGACTCGGCGTACGTGCCGTTCGACGTCATGCAGGCCTCGCGGGCGGTGTGGGACGACGCCATCGCCGTCGGCCGCGAGCATGGATACCGGAATGCCCAGGCCACGGTCCTCGCGCCGACCGGCACCATCGGCTTCATGATGGACTGCGACACCACGGGCATCGAGCCGGACATCGCGCTCGTCAAGTACAAGCGCCTGGTGGGTGGCGGCATGCTCAAGCTGGTCAATGGCACCGTGCCGATGGCCCTTGAGCACCTCGGCTACGACGAAAGCGTGGAGAAGCGCATCGTCGACTACATCGACGAGAACGACACCATCGAGGGCGCCGCGGACCTCAAGGACGAACACTTGCCGGTGTTCGACTGCGCCTTCCGCGCGGCCAACGGCACGCGCTCGATCCACTACATGGGCCACATCCGCATGATGGCGGCGTGCCAGCCCTTCCTCTCGGGCGCCATCTCGAAGACGGTGAACCTGCCGACGGACTGCACCGTGGAGGACATCGAAGAGGCGTACCTCGAGTCATGGAAGCTCGGCCTCAAGGCGGTCGCCGTGTACCGCGACGGCTGCAAGCGCACCCAGCCGCTCTCGACCGGCAAGGCGAAGGAAGTGCTGGCGCCGGTCGTGGAGCTCAAGGGACCGCCGATGGCGGTGCGGCGCAAGCTGCCCGACGAGCGGCGGTCGGTCACGCACAAGTTCTCGATCGGCGGCCACGAGGGCTACATGCACGTGGGTCTCTACGACAACGGCCAGCCCGGCGAGATCTTCGTGCGCATGGCCAAGGAGGGCTCGACGATCTCGGGCTTGATGGACGCCTTCGCCACGGCGATCTCCCTCGCGCTCCAGCACGGCGTGCCCCTCGAGCTCTTGTGCGAGAAGTTCGCGCGGACGCGCTTCGAGCCGAGCGGCTTCACGGGCAACCCCGAGCTGCCGCGCGCCACGAGCATCATGGACTACATCTTCCGGTGGCTCTCGAAGAAGTTCCTCGACAAGGGGACCACCGCGCCCGAAGCCCTCGGTGTCGTGCCGCCGGGCGCGGAGTCGCTGCAGGCCGAGGCGGTGCGCGCCGCGCGGGCGGTGCAGGAGGCCGAGTCCCAGGGCGACCTGTTCGCGCGCCGCGCCAGCGCAGGGTTCGTCAACGAGACGGACGCGCCGCCGTGTCACGTATGCGGATCGATCATGGTGCGCTCGGGCGCATGCCACAAGTGCGCCAACTGCGGCGCGACCAGCGGCTGCTCCTGATCTTGATGGAGCCGCGTCACTCGACGATCCGATCGCGGTAGACGTAGAAGCGGGCCCGCACCGCGAAGACCACCGCGGCGGCGCCGAGCAGGCCCGCGAACAGCCAGAGGAACTGCCCGAGCGGGAGGTCGAAGCGCCGGGCGATGGTGCCGGTCAGGAGATCCCCGAGGGCCACCGTGAGGTTCCAGAAGGCCATGAGGGTGGACTTCACGCTGGCCGGCGCCTGACTGTAGGCGAGCTCGAGCGCGGTGGCCGAGACCAGCACTTCTCCGAGGGTCATGATCGCATAGGGCACGAGCTGCCAGGCCACGTGAACCTTCTGGCCCGCGGCGAGCGCGGCGTCCACGCGCGCCTGCAGCAGCGCCACCGCGACGAACGAGAGCGCCCCCACGAACATGCCGACCGTCATCCGGCGCAGCGGCGTGACGGCAAGGCCCCGCGCCTCGAGCGCAGGGAAGATCCAGCTCGACAGGAGCGGGATGAGGCAAAGGACGAAGAACGGGTTGGCCGCGCCGGTCTGCGACGGCAGGATCTCGAACGTGCCCACGAGCGGCAGCGTCACGGTGCGATCCATGAGCGAGGCCTGACGGATCCAGGAGGTCGCCTTCTGGTCGAAGCAGGCCCAGAAGAAGAGGCACACGACAAAGACGCTCATGACGCGGACCACGGCGCGCGCCGCGTCGATCGAGCCCGGGCCGTAGCGCGCCTCGGCGGCTCGAAGCGAGCGCGTGCGCACGACGGTCAGCGCGACGGCGAGGAAGCTGCCCTCGCGGGCGAGGCCCTGGCGGTGGACGAAGAGCACAAGGCCCAGGACGGCGCAGCCGGTCGAGGCCCCGAGCACCATCCAGAGCGGCTGGCCCGCGGTGAAGAACAGCGAGCCGGGCACCAGGAAGAGCAGCGAGGCGGTGAGGGCGTCGTAGACGCCGAGGCGTCCACCGGGCGAAGGTGGTACGTGGACGAAGCGGTCCCGGCCCAGCCAGAAGACGAAGGTGGCGAGGAACATCAGCGCGCCGGGAAGGCCGAAGGCGAAGGCCGGGCCGAGGTGCTTTCGCAGGAGCGGGATCGACAGGGTTGCGAAGAACGAGCCGAAGTTGATGATGAAGTAGAAGGCCTGGAAGACCCTGGGCAGGAGGTGCCAGTTGCCCTTGCCGAACTGGTCGCCGACGTTCGCGGAGACGCAGGGCTTGATGCCGCCGGAGCCGATGGCGATGAGGCCCAGGCCAAGGTGCATCCCGGCCAGCGAGCCCTCGGCGGCGGCGAGGACCGCGTGGCCGGCGCAGTAGACGAGCGAGAGCCACAGGATGGTGCGGTACTTGCCGAGCCAGCGATCGGCGAGGCTGGCGCCGATCATCGGCAGCGCGTAGACGCCGAAGATGAACAGGTGGACGTCACTCGTCGCGAGGCCCTGCGCGCGGTCGCCGGCGACGCCGGTGGCGACGTAGAGCGCCGCGGTGTGCTCGTAGAGGATGGCCTTCATGCCGTAGAAGCTGAAGCGCTCGCAGCCCTCGTTGCCGATGATGTAGGGGACGCCGGGCGGCCATCCGGTGCGCGCGTGGTCGGGCGCGGAGAGACGGGACATGGGCGAGCAGCCTACCCCGGGCCGACCCATGCGTGAGGGCATATGGATGGTCTCCATGCCCGCCCTGGTGCTTGCGCTCGTGCTCCCACCCTCGCGCGGCCACGCCGACGGCGACCGAATGCTCGATCCCGCACCCCCCAACCGCGCGTTCGGGCCTCCGCTGGCGTCGGGCCGTTCCGCCCGCCCACGCAACGAGGCCTCGCTCTACGGCAGCGCCGGCTACGGTCGCGGAACCCAGGGCCCCTACGCCATCGTCGCACAGGACCAGGCGCTGACGGTCGGCGGCCGCATCGTGTCCGGGAGCGTGCAGGCGGGCGCGGACTTCACGGCCCTCTCGCGATCGTCCCTGCGAGTGCGCGGGATCGGCGCGGATGCGGCCACCTCGACCGGACACCTCAGGCTCGAGCTGATGTGGGCGGCGGCGTCACCCGAGCTGGGTGGCGGACGACTCTGGATCTCGCCGGCGTTCGTGGCCACGCTGCCGACCAGCGGCGAAAAGCAGCTCGTCGTGGGGAGACCGATCGCCGTGCTCGACGCGCGCGGCCTCGACGCGTGGAGCGTCGCGCCGGCTGTGCGGATGAGCTTCCACCGCGGCTGGCTGTCCTTGCACACGGAGCAGCTGCTGGCGCTGGTTCTCGCCGACGACGAGCGGACCCAGGAGCTGCGCCGGGGCGGCTGGCTGTCGACGTGGGCCGTGGGCGTGCGTCCGAGGGGCCTCTTCGGCGCGTTCGCGGAGCTGGACGCCCTCGTCGAGATCGACGCGCCCGAGCCCGTCGGCAGCTCGGTGTCGGCCACGGTCGGCGGCGCCCTCTACCCGGTGGACCAGCTGCGCCTGGAGCTCGCCGTGCAGCTGCCGGTGTCCCAGGAGGCGCGCAGAGCCTTCGACGTGACGGGCCTATTGCGCCTTGCCTGTGAGATCTGACGACCTCGCCCCGGCCTCACGGGTGCGCGATGACCACCAGCGCCCGCGCGCGACGGCGCGCGCACTCGAGGCAGGTGAGCAGCGTCTCCGGATCGAGCGCGCCGAAGCTCTCGTCGAGGATCACGACCTCCGCCCCCGAGAGTAGCGCGCGCGCCAGGTACACGCGGCTCCGCTCGCCGTGCGACAGCTGCCAGCCGGTGTCGCCGACCACCTGCATGATCCCCGACGGCATCCGTGCCAAGAGCTCGCCGAGGCCGAGCTCGCGGCACAGCGTCTCCGCCTCCGTGATCTCCTCGGGCCCGACGGGCCAGCCGCGCGACAGGAGCAGGTTGAACGCGAAGGTCTCGCACAGGATGTGGTTCTCGTGGAACTGCGGCGCGGAGGCCACGCGCGCACGCCAGCCGACTTGCCCCAGGGTGCGCCGGTCGAGCCCGGCCGAGAGCAAGAGGCCCGACTCGGGTACCCGCAGGCCCGACAGCAACGCCGCGAGCGTGGACTTGCCGCCACCCGAGGGGCCTTCGAGCAACACACGATCACCCGCCACGACGCGCAGGGTTGCGCTCTGGATGACCGGCGGCCCGCCCGCGCGATAGCGGAACACCAGGCGCTCGGCGTCGAGCGCGACCGCGGTCGCGGCGGGCTCCGGCAGCGTGAGCTCCGGCGGCGGCGCGGGCTCGATGCGGCGCGCAGCCTCGAACAAGGGCCTGACCACGGCGAACGCCACCTGGCAGCTCGTCACGGCGGAGACACCCTCGCGCAGGCGATCCAGCGCGCCCTGCGCGAGCAAGAGGCCCCCGAGCCCGATCGCGATGCCGTCGGCGGGCGCGCCGGCGACGACCGCGGACGCGAGCGGCACGAGGCCGAACAGGAGCCAGGCCCGCGGCAGCACGCCGCCCAGCCACACCACGACCCGATCTACGCGGCCCGCGGCGGCCAGGTAGCTGGCGAGGCGCTCGTCCTCGCCATCGTGCCAGCGCGCAGGGCCGGCCTGTGCGAGGCGCGTGCGATGGCCGACCATGCGCTCGACCAGATCGCGCGACAGGTCGATGCGCGACGCCGCAAAGGCGCGCATGCGGCCGAGGAGCACACGAGAGAGCCCCAGGGTCACGCCCACGAACCCGACCAGGAGGACGCAGGCGGACACGCCCCCGGCGCCCGCTGAGAGCACGAGCAATGCGAGCACGAGCTCGACCGCCGCGACCGCCAGCGAGAAGCCGCCCCGCAGCGCGAGCCCCTCCACGGCTTCCGACTCGATCACGCGGCCGAGCGCGCTGCCCGCTCCCTCGCTGCGGACGTCGTCGGGTCCGAGCCGCAATGCGCCCGCGAGGAGGCGTCGCTTGAGCAGCGCCCCCACGCCGGCCGCGATCGCGCCCTGCAGCGACACCGACGCGAAGCGCAAGGGCAGGCTCGAGAGCAGCGCGAGCAAGAAACCCACGACCCACGCCGGCTCCATGCGCCCTGACAGCGCCGCGCGGCCGAACAGCGCGAACGCGAGCACCCACAGGAGGCGCTCGCCGCAAAGGCACAGGCCGAGCAGCGCGCCCGCAGACGTGACGCCCATCCGGCGCAGAGCGGCGCCGAACGGCCGGTGCGGCGCGGGCCGCAACGCGTAGGCGTCGCAGACGTACTCGTCCTCGAGGCGGGCCTCGAGCAGCGCCACGCGTGCCCGCGCCGCGGCCTTCTCGGGCAGGGCGCCGAGGACCGCCGTGAGCTCCAAGGTGGCGGCCGCCTCGCGCTCGCCGGCGACGAGGGTCCGTAGCGCCGCGCGATCGAGCCTTTCGCGACCGAGGTCGGGGCGCAGGACGTCGAAGCGCCTAGCGGAGCCGAGCACGGCGAGCGAGCGACCGTCCCTCGCCACGAGCAGGACCGGCCCGAGCGCAGGCAAGCGACGTGGCAGCTCACCGTAGCGAAGCGGCAGCGGGTCGGCGTCGACGACGAGCGCCGCGGCGGCCGAGAGCAACCAGCGCACGCGGTCGTCGCGCGTTCTGACCCGCGCGGGCGGCACCGGCGCGGACGAGGTGGCCGGGTCGAGCCCCGCGGCGGACGCGAGCGCGCCGAGCGCCACGCCGAGCTGCTCCCGCTCGAACAGCGGGTTCATGAGGCGGGCTCCGGCCTTCGGCCGGAGGCCTCGGCCTCCGGCTCGAGCACGCCACCGTGAAGCCGCACGCGGCGCCACTTCTTGCCCGACCACGCCGACTGCGCCAGATCTCGATCGGCCTCGAGCAGGGCACGGTAGCGTGAATCCTCGCCGGCCAGCAGGGCCTCCGGCGCGCCGTCCTGCACGAGCCGGCCGCGTTCGATCACCACGGCACGGGGAAAGCCCACCGTCTCCGCCACGTCGTGAGTCACGCAGATGAGCGTCGCGTCGGCGAAGGTCGCGCGCACGCGCGCGAGCAGCGCTTGCCGCCGCTCCCGGTCGAGCCCGCGGAAGGGCTCGTCGAGGAGCACGAGGCGCGCGGCCGGGCGCGACAGGGCGCGGCCGAGGCGCACCCGCTGGCCCTCCCCGCCCGACACGAGCCCCCCGCCCTCCCCGAGCGGCGTGGCGAGCCCGTCGGGCAAGCGCTCGAGCACGCCTCGCAAATCGGCCGCGTCCACCACGGCACCGATGCCCTCGGGCGCCTGGTCACTGCCGTAGCGCAGGTTGTCGTACAGGCTCGCATTCCACAGCTGCACACCGGGATCCACCCAGCGCGCCGACCGACGCACCGCCTGCAGGTGCGCACCCTCGAGCGGGGCGCCATCGACCGTCAGCGTGCCCGCCGCAGGGCGATGCCAGCCGAGCAAGAGGCCCACCAGGGTCGATTTTCCGGCACCCGAGGGGCCGATCACCGCCACGTGCTCCCCGGGCGCGATCGCCAGGGAGATCTCCTCGAGGATGGTGTGGCCGCCCGCGCGGACCGTCACGGCGTCGAGCGAGACCGCGGCGGCGCCGGCCCGCGCCACCTCGGCCTGGCTGGCCGATTCCTCCGGCGCCTCGAGCGGCTCCACCAGGCGCAGGACGAGGCTCCGGTAGGCCGGGTACTGGCGGAGCGACGCCGCGAGCTCGGCGCCGAGCTGCGGCAGCATCAGGGACCAGTAGCCCACGAGCAGCGCCGCTCCCGTGCCATCGCCGCGGCCGAGCAGGCGGCCGATGAGCAGCGCGGCCAGCCCAAAACCCAGGGCCGCCTGCGCCAGATCAATCCATGCGGATACGCGAATAAGACTCAGCGTCGCGCGGAGCCACTCCACGAGCAGACCCTCGTGCGCGGCGCGGACAGCGCGCTCGCCGCCGTGGGCGCGCACCGCGACCACGCCGAGCAGGGCATCGAGGTAGAAGCGGGACAGGGCGCCGGCGTGCGCCCGAGCGCGCAGGTCGCGCTCCGCGAGCCGCTTGTTGCCGACGAGCGGCGCCAGCACGACCAGGAAGGCCGCAGCGAGCGCCACCGGTGCGGCCTCCGGATCGAGCCACGCGAGCCCCACGGCGACGAGCAGGATCTCCACCGTGGCGCGTAGCACCTGCGCCGCCACCGCGGGTGCCCCACGCAAGAGGTGCGCCTCGTGGGCGCGGCTCGCCACGTCGGACACGAGCCGGCTCGAGAAGTACCGATCGGGGAGCCGCGGCAGCTTGCCCAGAAGGCGCAGCCGCAGCCGCCCATCGAGGCGCCTGCCGAGCGCCAGCGTGCGCGCGAGGATGGGGACGTCGAGCAAGAGGGCCGCGAACAGCAGCGCACCCACGAGCGCCACCGCGCCGATGCGCTGGCCCACGAGCCCCAGCCGCGCCTGAACGTCGAACAGGCCGCGGAGGACCAGCGCCTGCGCCACCAGCCCGGCCGCGCCGGCGACGATGGCGGGAACGAGCAGAGCCGGCTGCAGCACGCCGTCCTCGGCCAGCGCGCCCGCCAGCGTCCGGAGCGCGCTCGGTGAGCGCTGGGACAGGACGGCGGAGAGCTCGGGAGTCGGCTCGGGGGCGTCCGAAAGGCGCCCCCGCACGCGCACGAGCACCGCCCCGCGCAACGTCACGGCCTGGGGCTCCTTGCCGGCGCGCGCCGACCAGAGCCGCGGCGGAATGCTGCCCGGCGTCGCGAGGAGCGCCTCGATGGCGCGGGACACCTCGGCGCCGCGCGCGAGGGCGCGTCCCGCGACGAGCCACTCTCCGAGGCGCGTCGCGGCGTCGAGCGCACC
>JAHFDS010000210.1 GCA_023248855.1 Myxococcales bacterium | reverse complement strand
TGCCGCTCGCCATCCGGCCCGCCGCGGCTCCGCTCATGAGCGCGGCGCCAGCCGCGGGATTGACCATCGACACCAGCGGCGCCACCTGCGTGGCGACGTTGGCGACCTGCCCCACGGCGGCCCCCGCGGCCCGGAACGGCGCCGTCACGAAGTCGAAGAGCCCGTCTACCCCTTGCCCACCAAGGCCGTAGCCCATGACCTGCCCCTGCGGGGTGATCTCGTACCGTGAGAACCCGAGCTGGCCGACGTGCCGCGCGATGTCCTGCTCGGAAAACACGCCCTGGCCGAGCCCTGCCAGCGTTCCTACGTACTGCATGCGGGTGATCTCCCTTCCGTCGAGAAGAAAGACGCGCTCGACCGGCGCGCGCGCCTCGAAGCCGAGCCCGTGCCGCGGGCACGCGGTGAGGTCGGCGGGGATCCAGCGCCCGCCCACGAGCACCCGCAGGTGCACGTGTCGAAACTCGCCCGGCCGAAGCCCGATGATGCGGATCGCGATCGGAAACCCGATGCTCGCGGCGAGCGCGCCGAGCAGCACGCTTTGATCGTCGCAGTCCCCCGCGGTCGCGCCGTCGCGCGCGATCTCGCCGAGCAGCCGCGGCGCCGAGTGGACCAGCTCCGCCGTGAAGGGGTCGCGCGTGTACCTAAGTTTGCGACAACAGTAGTCAAATAATGCTTGAAGCTCACCCCGGTAGTCCTGGGGCCGAACGCCCGCGGCGCGCACGATGCGGATCGCGCGGGCGCGCACGCCGAGGTCCTTCGAGGCCTCGTCGATGGCGCGGCGGATAAGCTCGACGGTCGCCAGGGTCGCGCGGAGTCCGCGCGGGATCCGGTACGCGGTGACCGCCATCTAGGCCTCATGGCCGCGCTTCTTCTTCAGCTCCTCGGCGAGCCGTTCTTTCTCCGTCTGCGTGTGGCCGAGCTGGGTCAGGAGCTGGGCGCGCTGCGCTTCGAGCTCCTTGACCTGCTGCTCGAGCGCGTCCGTCGCCGCCGAGCGCTCCGCCGAGCGTTCTTCCTTCTTCGCTTCGGCGAGCTTGTCGACGATGCGTTCGCCCGCCTGGAAGGCCATCGCAAAGCGATCGGTCGGGGCGCCCCCGCCCGCGAGCTTGCCGATCCGCTCGTCCACCTCCTCGAGCAAGCTCCCCTTGGTCTCCTCGAGCTGCTCACTGAGCTGCTCGCCGAGCTGCGTCGTGATCGCCTGCGCGCCTTGCTGGAACAGCGTCGCCAGCGCGGCCCGCTCTTGCGCGCGTTCCTCGCGGTCGCGCTGCTGGCGCTTCTCCTCGGCGCGCTCGCGCTCGATCCGTTCGAGCTGTTGCTTGAGCTGGTCGACCTGCGCGCGCTTCTCCGCGCGCTCCGTGCGCAGGAGCCGGCGCAGCTTGTCGCGCTTCGGGCTGCGCTGCGGCTGCGGCTGCGCGACGTGGGCGGCCAGGCGCTCGACTTGCTCGCGCAGCTTGTCCAGCTCGGAAGGCTGCGTGCCGACGACGCCCGCGCGCGCGGCCGCTCGAGCAGGCCTGCGCCGTTCGGGTGGGACGATGGGCTCCCCTTCCGGGATCTCCACCTCGTGAAACTTGCTCGCGAAGGTGGGTTTCTTGCCGGGTTCCTGGATCACGATGCGGGTGCGGTACTTGCCTTGCTGGTACTCGCGGCGGATGACCTCGTCGGGGATGCCGCCGTCGTAGGGGACTTCTGGCAAGCCGCCGCTGCAGGGCTGGCCGAAGCTGTCCTCGGTGGGCCACGTCCGGTAGACGTAGAGCCACATGTTGTCGCAGGGCTCCATCTCGTAGAGCGCCTTGCACACGCTCACCGGTTGGGCTGCCTCCGACTCCGGTTGCGAGCTTCGCGCAGCGTTCGCCTTCGCCATCCAGCCCACCTTCCTGTGTGTTCCAGGTGACTAGAAAGCGCGCAGCACAAGGGCCTGTCAACAGCTTTGGGGGCGACAGGACGGTGGGCTAGAAGGGCGCGGCCGCGATCGGCTAGTGCATGAATATTTGCATGTTTTTTCCATGGATCGTGCATGCGGGATGCATGCGCTTTTGCATGAGAATCACTGGGGGTTGGGAGACGAAAAAAAAGTGCTAAGTGCGGCGGTAGAAGCGCACCGGGCGACCCGGCCCGCGGTGCTTCGGCTCGGTGACCCGCAGGCCGATCCCGGCCTCCGGCAGCGCGCGCAAGATCCGGTAGACCGTCCGCACGTGCAGGCCGGTGTGCGCGGCCAGCTCGGCCGCGGTGTGCGGCTTGGCGAGCGCGGCGAGCACGGCGAGCACCTGGCCGACGATCTCCGATCGGGTCCGCCCGCCGCCGCCGCGGCGCACAGAGGCACGGCGCTGCTTCATGCGGCGAGCGTATCGCGGACCGGCTTCCTCGAAGCCCCCGAGGGGTTCCCGTCCTGGCGGCCCACGAGGGCGCCTACGTGGGACATGGGTGCTTCAGCGCCTAGGCACCGGAGGTGGCTGGCGCCTAGGCGCTGCACCTATTTGCGAGAAATTCGGTGCGAAAATTGGCGCTCAGGTACCAAGGCACTTAGGGTGCCTTGGAGATGATTACCGCGCTCTGTGGGCAGAAGGGCGGTTCCGGCAAGACCACCGCCGCCATCGCGATCACCGGAGAGCTGCTCGCGCGCGGCGCGCGAGTCTTGCTGGTGGATGCCGACACGCAGGGCTCTGCGCGCACGTGGGGAGATGTCGCGGCCGAGCACGGGCATCCTGCGCCCACCATCGTTGTGATGGGGTCGACGATGCACCTTCCCGGGCAGCTCGATGCCATCGCGCCGCACTACGATCACGTTCTCATCGACTGCCCGCCGAGGCTTGACGACGTGCAGCGCTCCGCGCTCATGGTCGCCGACCTGGCTGTGATGCCCTGCGGTCCGTCGGCGGTCGATGCTTGGGCGATGGCCGCTTCCGTCCAGGTCGTGCAGCGCGCGCAGTCGGTGCGCCCCGAGTTGCGCGTGGTCGCGCTCATCACACGGAAGATCGCGCATACCGTCATCGGCGCAGGCGCGCGAGATGCGCTCGCACAGACCGGCCTGCGCGTTCTCGGTGCCGAGCTGCACGCGCGGGTGGCCTACCAGGAGGCGCCAGCATTCGGACTCGGCATCGCGCAGCACGCGCCCAGAGATCCGGCCGCCGCGGAAGTGCGGGCGTTGGTCGATGAACTACTAAGGGAGGGAATCACGCATGTCCAAGCCGAAGCCACCGATCGCACCACGGCTACCCGACGAGCGGAGCTTGTTCGTAGCAGGGGATCAGGCGCCGCAGGAACCTGTGCCCCAGGGTACCCAGGCACCTAGGCGTGCGGTGCATCGTCGCAAGGATGGCCGCGAGCTGAAGCGGATCTCCGCCTACGTCGAAGCGTCGCTAGCGGTCGAGGTCGCTGTTTTCTGCGCACGCACGCAGCGCGACATGAGCGCGGTGATCGCCGACGCGGTGAGCGGCTACATTCGCGAGCAGACCATGAGCACCTGGGCGCCAAGGTCCCAAGGTGCCTAAGGCTACCGGGGCACCTGGCGCGCTCGAGTTGTCAGACCGTCGAGCTAGCGTTGCGCACGCGAACGTGCGCCCAGGGGACCGAAGCGAGGACGCGGCGTATTTTGCCAGGCTCGAAGCTGCGGCCGAGCGCGCCGAGCGCGCCGAGCGCGAGAAGAAGGAAGCCGCGGAGAATGCGGCTCGGGAAGCCGTGGTCGCCGCCGAGCAAGCCAAGATACAGGCGGACCTGGACGAGCAGACTAAACTGAAGCGGTTGACGCTCGTTCCGTTCCCCGAAGAGGTCACGACGCGCGTGCTCCCGTTCCGGTCACCGCTGCCGATCGAGCACAGCACGATCTTCGCGTCCAACGACTTCAAGGGGGACAGCAGAATCGTCGTTCTCGACCCCGAGACCAACGCGCGGGTTCTCATCGGACAGGTGCACGACAAAGGGCGCGCGCGCGGCGTGCTCACACAGCGCCACCAGGATGTTTTCTACAAGCTACTCGTGCTCTGGCAGGATCTGGGCTATCCGCTCGGGGAGTGTGGCGGCAAGGAGTGCGGGGTACTGATCTCGACGCCACATAAGATCGTGATGGCGATCTGTGGGCACACCGGGGAGAAAGACTACAAGCGCGCGCTGGAGCTGGTCACGGATCTGCAATCGATCCCGATCGTCATGGAGCGGGTCAAGACCTGGCAGGGAACGCGCGATCGCATTCAGTTCACCTTGCTCGGCGGGTTGCAGTGGGAAGAGCGCAGCGTGGACAAGACAACCGGGCTTCCGACGCCGGGAGGCAAGTCCGAGGTCTCGATCTTTTTTTCGCCCTTCGTCACGGAGGGATTCAAGCGCAAGAACGTCAAGCAGCTGCTCGCCGAACCCTACTACCGCCTTGGCGGAGCCCGCTTCGGTCCGCGCGCAGAGATCGCTCGGCTGCTCTATCCGTTCCTCGATGCGCAGCTCTCGACCAAGTCCGAGTACCACTGCAAGCTCGACGCCTTGGCCGAGCGCTTCGGGTTGAGCCGCTACAAGTACAAGTCGCAGCGTCGCCAGCAGTTCGCGCTGACCGCCAAGATGCTCGACGGCAAGCCCATCCTGGGTGAGCGCTTCGAGCTGTCCGTGGTGCTCGAAGAAGCGAGCGATGGCACGGACTACGTGCTGCTCGCCCGGCGTGTCGAGCCGGTCCAGCGCTCCTTGTTTCCCAAGTAGAGCGCCCGCGCCCTTCAGCCGAAGTGCCCGCGCCCTTCAGCCGAAGTGCCCGCGCCCTTCAGCCGAAGTGCCCGCGCCCTTCAGCCGAAGTGCCCGCGCCCTTCAGCCGAAGCGCCCGCGCCCTTCAGCCGAAGTGCCCGCGCCCTTCAGCCGAAGCGCCCGCGCCCTTCAGCCGAAGCGCCCGCGCCCTTCAGCCGAAGCGCCGTTCTGAGAACGCACACGATCTCAAAGCCTTGCGGGCCGTTTTTTTCCCTAGGTTCTTCTTAGGTACCTTTAGGTACTCCGGACGCGCGCGCGCCGCGCGCGCGATCCCACGGCCCCCCTGTAACCCCCCCGATCCGGACGGGGCTTCGCCCCCTCGCTAACGCGAGCCTCCCCCTGCGGAAGCTCGCTCCGCTCGCAGGGGCTCCGCTCCGCTCCGCCCCAAACCGGTCTCGCTGCGCTCGACTGCTTCAGAGGCGGGGGCTTTGCCCCCGCACCCCCACCAGGGGAAACCCCCCTGGACCCCTCCCGGAAGGCTTTGAATGAGGGGTCGGGCGGGTGCGGGCGTAGGCACACGTCAGCGGCCCTGCCAGCTCCGCAGAGGCGTGCGACCCGTCCGGCAGGGGTCAGGTGACGTCGTGCAGGCTGCGCAGCCTGGGAAGCCAGTAGCCTGGGTTCCGGTGCCCGTGCGCTACCGCCAGCACGAGGAGTTGCTCCGGCTCGATGAGGTAGGCCAACGCAAACGGCCACGGGTCCTCGAGCACCATCCGATGCACCCCAAGCTGGGGATCGATGCCAGGCCACAGCGGCCCTGACTCCGGATAGCTCACCATCTGGGCCTCGGCCGCCAAAACGGCCTCGTGGAAGTCGTAGCCCAGCCCGGGGTTCTCGTCGTCGTAGCGATCTACCGCGGCCCACAGCTCGCCGCGTCCTTCGCGGTGGTACCGAACGATCACCGGGCGCGCTTGGCCGCCAGGCGCGCCCGGATCTCCGCGTGCACCTGGTCGGCGTCGATCAGCTCGGCCTTTCCGGCCCGGACTTCCTCCACCCGTCGCGTGATCTCGCCGGCCCACGCCGCTTCCACGGCCGCCGGCTCGTCGGGCGCGTCGTCGTCCAGACTGTGCAGAAGGTCGTGCACCAGCTTGGCGCGCTCGCTGCGCGACAGCCCCAGCGCCACGGTCCGAATCTCTGCTGCGGTCGCCATCTCTCGCTCAGTGTACTGCAGCGCTCCCCATGGGCGCGGCCACCAGCGCTCGCGCGCCGATAGGTCGGACCGATTCCTGTCATACGGACGGGCGTTCAGGGCTGCGATCGCCGGGGCAAAACCAGGCGATCGGAAAAAAAAGACCCCCAGGGGTAGGGGGTCCAGGCCAACGCATCTGCCTATGCAGATTCATTCAGGTCTTGCAACAGTACAAGCCAATGAAATCGCACGGATGTCGTGGGTCCGGGAACGCGCGTTATGTCAACTCCGACGCATCCGGACCCCTGGGTTCAGGCGTCAAGACCTGTACGACCGAACACAAGACTGTAAGTTTATGAAACTATTTTTGAAACTTCGATCACTCCTGGATTGTTCGTCGCCAGACGCCGGGCTATAGGGGCTGACACAAACCTACATAGGGGAGACGGCATGCGTTGGTTGCTCGGAATCACACTGGCTCTCGCTGCTTGCGGCGCAGAGGGGCGCGAATCGACGAATCAGCGGCAGGATGAGCTGATCTCGTCCACCAACTCGAAGAGGGATGACCCGCAGAAGCCGAAGGAGACCTGTCGGGAGTGCAGTGGCAGCCGGGGTGGATGCAGGAACGTCAAGTACGGATGGCGCGACTGCGTGAGCTCGCGCGAGCCTGATGGGCGTGGCGGCATGCGCGACAATTGCAACGCTACAGGCGCGTGTCGCGAACCCGCCACTCCTGTCCGCTAACCAACCAGCAAAGGAGCGACCAAAGATGAAGACGGCAGCGATCGCGATTGTAACAGCGGTTCTCTCATGGACCATGTCCAGCATGGCGATCGGCGCGAAAAAGCCGCCATCGAGAAGCTGCCGCGAGTGCAACGGCGCTGGACTTGGGTGCAAGGCGGTCCCAGACGGATGGAAAACTTGCAAGCAGTTCCACAAGTACGACTGCTTCGTTGATACTGCGTGCACCGAGCCCGCGGCACCTGAGCCACGTGTGTAAGGCAAAACTACGCACGGTTATCGCAGTGGTTCTCGCGGCAATCGCCGGAACAGGGGGCGCGTACTACGGTCACGCGCGCTCGGTCGAGGACGACGAAGGATGGATTCGCAACCCGATGTGGAACCCCGTCGAGCCACTGCTGGAAGCCCACGAGCTTCGCGTCATCCTGTCGAGCTACGACTGTTTGGCGACGATCGGCATCAAGACGGGCCGGCTCAAGGTTGGCTTGAACTTCGCTCGTGACGAACGAAACCTGGTCGGAACCACGGTCGTTGCGCACGAAGACACGACGATTCATGGCCAACAGATTCTCCCGGCGCAGCGATGTCTCGAACAGGGACACGCGGGCGCTCGTGTGTTCATCCCTGAGGCTTCGGCCCCACTCTTCGTCGAAGGCTTGGTCAGCTACATGACCATGAGCTTCCCGTTGAAGATGCGGGCCGAGTACGAGCGTCTAGTGCAACAATGAAGCGCGGACCCGTCTCCGTCTTGTTGGCGCTCAGCCTCGCGGCCAATGTCTGGCTCGCGCTTGGATCCAAGCGGGGGCGCACCGATATCGTGTCACCAGCAGCAGCAGCTGGCTCGGGGGCTACTGATGGCTCCAATTCTGAGGGAACAGCACCGCCCAAGGAAGCAGCCCCGTCGACGACACCAGGCACCTGCTCGAGGTATCAGGCCGAGGTGGCTCGTCTTCAGACGGAAGTGGACAAATACCTACCGTGGGAGCAGCGCTTCGAGCGAGGCTCGCCAAGCGAGGTCACGCATAAGAAGGTGGCCCCCGAGCTGAAACGGATCATCGAGCCGACCGGTGCATCATTCAACGTCGAGTGCCGCGGAGAAATCTGCAAGATCGACATCGTGAGAAAGAAGGGTCAGGACTTCACCGAGGCTTTGCAACACGATCAGAAGTTGCGTGGCATGGTTCTCGGCTACCAGTTCACCGCCCCAGAGCCGACCAGTGATCCGGTGTCGGGCGAAGCTCTTTGGCGTGAGAGCGTGACCGTCAAGATGCCGGCCCCGTCCGATCAACCCCAGCCGCCAAATGGCATGCCGCTACTGGAAGGCGTGATCGATCGCTTCGAGAAGTCCGGTTCCGTGAAACGCTGCGCGTCCGACTCGCCGAACGACAAGGGCGATCTGGACCTTCGTCTCGACGTGGAGCCGAGCGGGCGCATCGGTGTCCTTGCGGGCGGCGAGTTGCACCTCAAGCAATCCGGTCGCTGCTTCCTCGCTGCCCTGGACCAGATCGTGCGCGACACACCGACCCAGCCGGTGATCTCGGCGACTCTCTTCCACACGGTCGAGCTACCACTCGCTCCGTAGAGTTCGGGCATCGAGGCTTTTCCTCCACGCTCTAGCGGCTTAGGCGACGCTGGCGTAGCGGTCGGCGAGGGCCACCACCGCGGGCACGTAGCGATCGCGCGTGCTCGCCGGGACCTGTCCCCTCTGCACGGCACCTGGCCCTGCATTGTAGCCCGCGGCCACCTTCGCGAGGTCCTGTCCGAAGCGCTTGACGAGCCGCGCGACGTAGCGCGCACCGAGGTCGATCCCGATGCCCGGGTCCGCGAGGATCGCGGCACCGCGCTCTTCGAGCGTGGCTTGCGCGCGATAGCCGAGGTCGGCCGCGGTCGCGCTGGTCATCTGCAAGGGGCCAAAGGCGCCGCCGCGACGGTCGTCGCTGGCGCCGGGCTTCGAGCGCACGTTGCGGAACGCGCTCTCGCGGTGCGCGAGCGCGAGCAGCCACGCGAGCGGTACGCCGTGCTTCTGCGCCGCCGCACGGAACAGCGGCAGGAGCCGCGCGCGCCGCGCCTCGAGGCCCGGATCGGGCCCCGGCCCCGGCGGAAGCTGCTTTCCACTGTGCGCGCTCGGACTCTTTCGGAGCAGGAAGTAGGCCGCGGTGCCGGCCGCGCCCAGGCCGAGCGCCCACCAGATGGCCTTGCTCTGCGGGTTCTGACGATGTCTTCGCATGAGGTCACGTTCCTGCGATGGCGGTGATCCGCACGTGGCTGCCGTGGCTGCGGAGCCCGAGACGCACGTAGCGCGCGCGCACCGCGAGGCGCACGTGCCGTCGCACCTCCGTGGGCGGTAGATCTTTCTCGTCGATCACCTCGGCCACCTGGGAGGGTTCCAGCTCGGCGATCTCGTGGATCGCGGCGCGCTCCTCGATCGTGCCGTCGTCGGGACGCATACGCTGCGTGGTCTCGCGGTACCAGTCGCCCGCGCGCCGGGTCGGCGAGAATTCCGCGTACCAGGTGCAGAAGCGCGGCGTGATGAGCGCGGGGGCGCGTAGCTCGATGAACAGGTCGACGACGCTGGCGCCGCCGATGAACAGCGCGATGGTGTGACTCCAGGCCTCGTCTTCGTTGTCGTCGGTGATCTCGAGGGGGCTCGAAAGCTCACCGTCGAAGAGCACGTCTGCCGTGGCGAAGGCCTCCGGCTCGCTCCGACGGACCGCGGTGGGGGCTGCAGTGGTCATGTCTCAGAAGCCCGCCACGAGGTTGCCGACCGCGTGCGCGGACTCCCCCGATTGCGTGTAGCCGAGCAGCCGCCCGCCCACCTGGCGGATCTCCGCACCGGGGGACCACACGCTCACCCACAGAGACAGCGTGGCGCGCTCGGGCACGAGCACCTTGATGCGTTCGTGCGAGCCCCAAGGGTGCCGCAGATCGGACCACGCGCCGTAGGGCGGGACGCGCCCCTCGGGGATCTGCGGGTTCATCACGTCGGGGTCGCTGCGCAGTGCCCCGGTCACTTCTCTGTCCTCTTGCACGAGCGACCACGAGAGCCGAACGTCAGGCAGATCGAGGAGCGGTCCCGTCAGCGGACCGAAGGACGATCCGACCCACTGCCAGAGCAGCGTGAGCACGCCGATCGACCCCTTCGGGATGCGCACACGCGCCAGCTCGTAGGCGCCGAATCCGCCGGAGAGACCGCCCGAAAGGCTCGGCTGACGCAGGCGCACGAAGCCCGCTTCATCGAACGTGCGCACCGCGTCCGCGGTGAGCTGCGCCTTGTCCGTGGCGCTCATGGTGCGCTCGGCGAGCGTCATCCCTCGTCCTGGGGGCGCAGCTCCACGCCGTGGAGCACGATGTCGATCGAGCCTTCGTTGTTGTCCTCGAGTGTGTCCAGCTCGAAGCTTATCGTGTTGCCACGGCGGAGGAGCAGGCCCGTCGTGAAGGGGTAGTCGTCGCCGGGGTTACCGAACACGGCGCCGATGAGCGCCTTGCGGTCAAGGTACGCGCGCCGGTTGTCGCGCCAGGTCAGCCGCACCTTGGGGGGCACGCCCGTGCGCGTGAAGTAGTCCCAGGTCACGCGCCGCACGATGAAGTCGAAATGCGCGTTGATCAGGATCTCGCCGTTGACGCGCTGACCAGCCTGCGCCGGCAACGCGATCGTGCACCCGTACTTGAAGTCGGCGCCGCCCGAGGGCAGCGGCACCGTGCGCGCTCCGGACGAGCCGATCGGGGTCGCGCTCGGATGGGCCGCGGCCACGGCTAGCCGCCGGTCCCGTAGCCCGCCGAGCGCGCGCGCCGGCCGACCAGGCTGATCTGGATCGACGCCCCGGGCGCGAGCGGTGGGGTCATCGCCTTGAGCTCCGCGAACGCGCTCCGGTCGATGATCAGCTCGGTGACGATGTTCGACCCCTTCTTGATCCGGATCGGGTCGTTGGCGAACTGGTAGACGTTCGAGCGGTGCGGAACGCCGTTGGTCAGGATGGCCAAGGGTAGCACCGGGACGCCCATCGGCGGCCCGCTGGCGCCCCCGCCGACCGGTGGGACCTGCCCCGGCGTGGGACCCTGCGGCGTGATGAAGGCCATGTCCGTGACCACCACCGTGGGGCCCTGCGCGCCGCCGCCGCCAGCAGGCGGTGCCTTGATGTCCGAGCCCCCCGACGGCGCGGGGGTGGGGTTCACCGGGATCTGCACGGCGCCCACCTCGAGCGTGCCGTGCACGCCGCCGCCCGCGGGAAACTGGGTGATCGGACCGTCGATCATCTCGTCGGATCCGACCTTGACCACGATCGCAGACCAGTTGGTCAGTAGCTCGAAGATGCGGGGGTTGTCGTAGAAGCTCGTGCAGACGCGGACCGCGACCCCGTAGGCCTTGAAGGCCTCGGGGATCTGCCCCGGCTGCGCGAGGTTGGTGCGCGCGCGGCCCGCGCTGCCGTAGGTGTCCTGCCAAAACGCCAGCACGTGCGAGTCGAGCTTCTTGAAGTCCGGGATCAGGATCGTGGAGTAGTAGGTCCACGGCTGGTTGTAGCGGAGCCCGTCCATCGCATCGGCGACGAGCTGTTTTTCTGCGGGCTGGAGCTTCTGCGCCACGGCGGCCGCGGCGACGGAGGCGGTCTGGATCGGGGTCGGGGGCATGGGTTCTTCTCCTTGTGCGCCGTCGGCGCGGTTACCGGTCGTCTTCGTAGGGGCCGCTCATGTAGTCGTCCGCGCCGAGCCCGTAGAGGTCCTCCGCGCCCACTGCGCCGAGCTGGTCTCTGGTGTCGAGGCCCGCGAAGTCGCGGCCGGGGTCGGCGTAGCTGCCGAGGTCCTCGTCCGCGCCGAGCTGGTCTCTGGTGTCGAGGCCTGCGAAGTCGCGGCCGGGGTCGGCGTAGCTGCCGAGCTGGTCTCGGGTGTCGAGGCCTGCGAAGTCGCGCGCCGGATCGGCGTAGCTGCCGAGGTCATCGTCTGCGCCGAGCTGGTCTCGGGTGTCGAGGCCTGCGAAGTCGCGGCCGGGGTCGGCGTAGCTGCCGAGGTCATCGCCCCCGCTCACGCCATGCGCGGGCAGCTGGGCCAGCTCGCGCGCCTCGAAGTAGCGACACCAGCCCTTCTGCGGATGCTGAAACCACTTCGTGCCGTCCGACGCCGCTGCGAGCCGGAGTTGCCCCAGCATCTCGCCCTCGCCGTCGAGCGCTCCCGCGAGCGGATAGAGCGCGCTCCCCGGCTCCGCCGTGGCCGCCACCCGTCCGGCGATCTGCGATGCCGCGTGGGCCAGGCCGCCCTGGATCAGCCCGTTGCCGAGCGCGTGCTGCTTGGCGCCGTACTTGAGCGCGACGCCGATCGCGACTGGCGCCGCGGCGCCGATCGCCACATAGAGCGGCTTGCCGGCCTGCGCCTTGGCCTTGGCCGGGTCGGTGATCTTCTGCCCGCTCGCATCCTTCGCGAGCTTCATCGCGGCGAAGTTCTGCACGTAGCGCGCGGACACGGCGCCGGCCGCGGTCGCCCCGGCCATGAGGAGCAGATCGGTGATCCCGGAGTCGGGGTTCTTGCGGGCGCGTCTGCGCCTGGCCTTGACCGGAGCGGCTGCCTTCGCGCTCGAGCGGCGGCGCTTCTTTCGGCGCTTGCCGTTGGCCATGAGGATCGTCGCCAGCTCGCCGACGCCGCCCGAGGGGTTGCGCTTGTGCGACGCATGCCGGCGCCGCCGCTTCTTCGGGGTCGACGACTTGGCCTTGTGCTTCCGTTTGGTCGCCATGTCAGTGCTCGATTCCTCTCCCGGTGACGCGCTTTCCGCCACCGACGAAAAACCAGTTGGGGCCGGCGCGGTACGCCGAAGGCGCCGGCCGATCGAAGTCGTGCACGTAGGTGTGCGTGCCCCGGCCGTGCTTGTTCGAGACGTAGAAGATCTGCCGCGCGGTCCCGACGTAGACCGCGCGGCCGGGCTTGGGCGTCGTGACCGTGAGCCATCGATCGACGGGCGCGCCCTGCCACGCGCGGCGGATGTCCCGGGCGCGCGCGCCGCGTGCTCGAGCGGGTCCCTCGGCGCCGACGAGCTGCACGCGCCGGGGTTGGATCGCGAAGAGCCGGCGCCCGCCCGCGTCCGTGCCGAGGATGCGCCCGCGGAGGTCGATCTCCCGGGTGCTGCCGTCGGGCAGCTCCACGACCACGGCGAGCGCTTCGGCGAGCGCTGCGGCCGTCTTGGGCAGACGCACGCTTCGGCTCATGAGCGCTTCCAGTGCTTGGCGAGCATGGCGACCCCGAGCACGCCAGCCGCGACCGCGATCGGTGTGGTGACGCTCGCGATCGCGCGCGTGGTCTCCGGGGGCGGGTTGGTCACGGCCAGGAGCGGCGCCACGTCCCTGCCCTGCTCGATGAGTGCCGCGATGCGCTGGTGCTGGTGCTCGCGCAGCGTGTTCACGTAGGCCCACGTGCCGGCCACGATGGCGACGCCTCCCACCACGATCGCCGCCAGGAGCGGCAGCGCGCCGAGCCCGGAGACCCCGCCGTTCGCGCTCAGCACGTCGAGGTCATAGAGCCCCGTGGGCTCGACGTGCGCGCGCTTCGCCGCGATGGCGGCGGAAGCGTCCTGGTGCTGCTGCAGGAGCGTGCGCCCGCGCTCGAGCCCCGCTTCGGCCTGCGCGCGCCCGAGGAGGTTCGGCGGGATCGGGACGAGCGAGGTGCGGGGCGCGGGGCCGAGCGCATCGAGCGCGACAAGGCGCGCCTGGATCACGCGCCCCTCGTCGCTCGCCTGCTTGGCCATCGCGAGCAGCGCGCGCCAGGTCGCGAGCCGCGCGGCCACCGTGGGGCCGAGTGTCGGCCCCGGCGGGTTGGGATCGGCCCAGGGGTTCACCGGCGCCCTTTCTTCCGGGTGAGCAGGAAGGCAGCGCCGCCGGCCACGGCCACGCCCCCGAGGAGGAGCGGCCACTTGTTGCGCTCGAAGAAGGT
>JAHFDS010000209.1:12997-13486 GCA_023248855.1 Myxococcales bacterium | reverse complement strand
CGGCCGTCGAAGTGGACGATCGCGCCGCGCGCGCCCGCGGCCCAGACGTCGTCCTCGCTCGAGCCGGAGAGGGCCCACAGGCGCCCCACGCCCGCGGGCAGCGCAATGGGCTCGCGCTCGCCGTCGCGCAGCCGGGCGAGGTAGCCACGCGCGCGCTCGCCCACGTCGCTGTGGCCGGCCAGGAACGCTCGGCCGGGGCCGCTGCCCCACACCGCGTCGAGCTCGAGGTAGGGCGCCTCCGGGATCGTGGCCGTCCAGCCGACGCCGTCGTACCGTCGCGCCCGCGACAGGTCCCCGACCACCCACACAGTCGGCGCGCCCGCGGCCTTGACCCCGCGATACATTTCCTCGGGGCCGCCGGTGTCGACGGACGACCAGCGCCGGCCATCCCAGTGCAGCATCGGGCTCCGCTTGCCGAGCAGCCACACGTCGTCGCGCGCCGTGCCGAACAGGCCGTTGAACGGGTAGTCCTCGCGATCCTCGGGCGGC
>JAHFDS010000209.1:11950-12987 GCA_023248855.1 Myxococcales bacterium | reverse complement strand
CGGGCGGCACGACGTCGGGGATGGGCACGACCTCCCACGTCTTGCCGTTCCAGTGCCGGATCTGGCTGTGGAAGCCCACCGCCCACACGTCCGTCGGCGATGGGCCCCACAGGCCCGTGAATAGCTCCTGGCGTGCGCCTCGACGGGGGTCCAGCGGCGGCCGTCGAAGTGCAGCATCGTGCCCTCGAAGCCCGCGGCCCACACGTCGTCGCGCGCCGAGGCGTGCAGGCGCGTCAGGACGGTCACCGTCCCGCTCGCGACCGCGCGCCAGCGCTCGCCGTTCCAGCGCAGCATCGTGCCGTCGGCGCCGACGATCCAGCCGTCGTCGGGCGCGGTCATCACGACGTCCACCAGGAGCGCACGCGTGCCGCCGTCGTGCGCCTGGAAGCGCCGGCCGTCCCAGTGCAGGATCGTGCCCCAGTCGCCGACCACCCAGAGATCGTCGCGGCGGCCGCGGATCTCGAGCAGGTTCGCCACGGTGCCGCTCTCGACGTCACGCCACGCGGCGCCGTCCCAGCGCCGCACGACGCCGCGCTCGCCCACCTGCCATACGTCATCGTCGGCGCCGCGCCAGAGGCTGGAGAGGCTCCCCTTCCAGGCCGCGTCCCAGCACCACCCGTCGGCGCTGCACCGCTGCGCCCGCTGCGAGACGCGGGCGACAGGGGGGGCTCCGCGCAGGCGCAGCGCGACGCCGCCGCCGGTCACGACGGCGAGGGCCAGGAGCGCGAGCGCGAACGGCCGGCGCGAGCGGGGCCTTCCGAGGCGCTCGAGCGCGGACAGGAGCTCGCCAGCGTCGGCGAAGCGCGCCATCGGATCGCGCGCGATGCAGCGCGCGACGACCGCCGCGAGCCGGGGCTCCACGCCGGCGGGCAGCGGCGGCAGAGCGTCCTCGAGCACCGCGCGGCGGAGCGCGGGTAGGTCGTCGATCGAGAACGGTGGCGTGCCGGCGAGCAGCTCGTAGAGCACGACGCCGAGCGAGTAGACGTCGCCGCGCGTCGTCGAGCGCTCGCCACGCCAGGCCTCGGGCGGCATGTAGC
>JAHFDS010000209.1:0-11940 GCA_023248855.1 Myxococcales bacterium | reverse complement strand
AGCGGGGCGTGCCGAGGACCGCGCCGGTGGACGTCAGTGAGGCGGCCGCCGGGCCGTGGCTGCCGGGCTCATCGGCGTCATCGTCCACCAGCTTGGCGAGGCCGAAGTCGAGCAGCTTGACCGTGCCGTCGTCGGCCACGATGACGTTCGCGGGCTTGATGTCGCGGTGGAGGATGCCCGCGCGGTGCGCGTGGGCGAGGCCGCGGGCGAGGCCGAGGGCGAGCTCGAGGACGCTCGCCGGCGGCAGCGGCCCGGCGATCGTCGAGGCGTCGCGGCCGCGCACCAGCTCGGACACGAAGTAGGGGCGGCCCGCGTGCTCGCCGACGCGGTACACGGTCACGACGTGCGGGCTCGAGAGCCGCGCGATCGCGCGCGCCTCGCGCGCGAAGCGGTCGCGGCTGGCCGGGCTCGACTCGAGCACGAGCAGCTTGAGAGCCACCTCACGATCGAGGTGTGTGTCGTGCGCCACATAGACCTGTCCGACCGCGCCACGGCCGAGCGGTCGGACGATGCGGTACTCGTCGATCTGCGCGGGCGCCGTTGCCTCTGCCCTGATCTCCGTCGGTGCGCCGGTGTCCGCCACGGTCTCCGCGCAACGCCCCGATGCCTGGTTCATCGAGAGGGTTTGGTCGCTCTGCCCCCGATCCGTCACGCCTCGTCTCGCAGCTTGATCCCGAGGCGCTCGAGCAGGCGGTAGAGCTGGTTCCTGTGGAGACCCAGGTCACGCGCGGTCTGCGCGACGTTGCGCCCGTTGCGCTCGAGCGCGGCCTCGACCTCGGCCTGCGTCGGCGCGGTGGCGGTGTTCGGCGCGGACGACGACGCCTCGAGCGGCAGGCCCGCGTCCGCCCCGAGGTGCCGCGGATCGACGCTGGCCTCGCCGGCTGCCACCGCGGCCTCCGCCGCGCGCCGGGTCGCCGAGGAGAGCTCGCGTACGTTGCCCGGCCACGGGCGCAGCAAACATTGCTCGAGGAAGCGCACGTGGGCCCGTGGCGCGCCCGGCACGCCGGCGAGCACGCCGGCCACGAGGTGCGGGATCTCCTCGCGGCGCTCGCGCAGCGCCGGCAAGCGGATCTGCTGCTTGGTGAGGCGGTAGTAGAGGTCCGGGCGCAGCCGCTGCCCGGTGACCGCGGCGCGCAGATCGCGGTGGGTCGCACAGCAGATGCGGACCGCGACCGGCTCGGCGACGCTGGCGCCGAGCGGGATGATCTCGCGCTCCTCGAGGAGGCGCAGGAGCTTGGCCTGCACGTCGAGGTGGAGCTCGGCCACCTCGTCGAGGAAGAGCACGCCGCCCGCGGCCGCCTGGACGTGGCCCTCGGCGGCGGTCGCGCCGGTGTACGCGCCGCGCTGCGCGCCGAAGAGGAGCCGCTCGGCGAGGTGCTCGGGGATCGCGGCGCAGTTGACGGCCACGAAGCGGCCGGCGCGGTGCGGGCCTGCGGCGTGGAAGCGCTTCGCCGCCAGCTCCTTGCCCGTGCCGCTCTCGCCCGTGACGAGCAGCGTGTCGCTCGATTGCGCGGCCGCCGTGACCGCGTCGAGCGCGCGCCGGAACGTCGGACCGGCGACGAGACCGTCGGTGCTGACGACGTCGGCGCGGACGAACGGCCGCACGTCGGGCAGGGGGATCGCCAGCGTGCCCCCGAGGCGCAGGAGCGCGCCACCCGCGACGACGAGGTCGCCGGAGAGGCGCACGCCGTCGACGTAGGTGCCGTTCCGCGAGCCGAGGTCGCGCACGCGGAAGCGCCCGGCCTGCTGCGAGACCTCGGTGTGGGCGCGGGAGACACGCTCGTCCTCGAGCCCGCCGTCGCCTTCGCGGCCGAGCACGAGCGTCCCGCGCACGAGCGGGATCGCCAGCAGGCGCGGCTGCCCTGCGAGGCAGACCACGAGGAGGCCGGGGAGCGGCCGTTCCGGCGCGTCCGGACCCTCCGGGTCATCCTCCACCGTGCTCAGCGCCGACATCCCTGTCTTCTATATCGTACCCTCCACGTGAGCCCCACCTTTGTCTCACCTTCCAGGTGAGACTGTTTAGAGCCGGGCGTCCGCGACGTCCTCGTAGTCGACGCGCACGTAGAGGTCGTCGATTGCGTCCACCGCGAGGTGGCCGAACTGGCTCGCCGGGACGACGAGGATGTAATCGCCGAACAGCCCGCGGCCAGCCAGCTCCTCGGAGCCGAAATCGCCGGTGGAGAGCTCGGCCGCAGTGCCGGCGGGGAGCGCATTGGCGCTCGCGACGGAGTAGTTGTTGCTGAGCTCCGGGGCGCGTCCCGCGTGGCCGGCGAAGAAGTAGCCGAGCGTCTGCGACGTGCCCACCTGCATGGCGCCCGGCTCGCCGCGCCCACCGCAAAGGCGGCTCGAGAACGTATTGCGCTTGAAGAGGTGCAGCTCGAGGGGGCCCCGGTCGCTCGTGTACGGGCCGTGCGCGTTCACTCCGAAGGACACGCGCCAGACGCGCTCGGCGCAGCGATCCGAGGCCGTCAGCGACTTCGGCAGCGAGAACGGCAGGCCGACGCCGAGCAGGTTGCCGTCGCGGTCGCGGAATTGCGACTCGGGAGCGCGGAGCCGCGCTCGCAAGCGCTCGGCCGGCGTCTGGCCGTTCTGGGCATTGAGGCCGAGCAGGGTGTCGCGGACGCTGAACACGGCCACGTGGTTGCCAGGCGCGTTGCCGTTGATCGACTGCCCGAGCATGATGTCGTCGAGCTGCAGGAGGGCCGAGGCCAGCTTAGAGGGCCGCGTCGCCGCGAGCACCTCGCCGCGCAGCCCGAGCGATTGCTGGAAGTCGTACTCGACGGACTTCACCGCCAGGAAGGCGGCGTGCTTGGCCCACGGGAACTGCTCGCGGAAGCTAGAGACCTTCTCGTCGACCCAGTAATGGAACTCGACGCTCGGCAGGGCGCGCGCGCGCTCCCGGGCCACCGCCGCCGCGCCCTCGACGACCAGGCTGCGCACCTTGTTCTGCGCGTTGGCGAGCTTGAGGAGGCTCGCCTGCAGATCGATCATCCGGCGCTGGATCTGCTCGGCAGCCGTGTCGACGCCGATGCGCTTCATGTCGGCCTCGTGGAAGCATGCCTCGCTCTGACGCTGGTACTGGCGCAGCTGGACCTCCGCGTCCCACAGGGCCTTCGAGCTCTCCATCTTCTTGGCAAGGCCGGCCGAGATGATCTTCGCGACGCTGCCCGCCGAGGAGGCCACACATTCGCCGCCGCCGGACTCGGCCTCGTCGAAGAGCTTGGAGCATTCCTTGGCGGCGTCGGCCACGAGCGCAGCCTCGTCCGCGATGAGCTTGGCCGAGCGCAGCTGCGCCATCGCGTGCTCGTGCGCCTCGAGCAGACGACCCTCCTGGTCGAGCTCCTGCTGGAGGTTTCTGCAGAACAGGAACTGCGTGTCGTACGCGTTCTGCGCGTCCTGCCAGACGCGCTGCGAGAGCAGGACGTCTTCGCGGGCGGCGACGATGCTGAGCGCCGCCTCGCCCATCGTGCCGCGGTAGCAGGGCGCGTCGCGATCGGACTGGCAGGTGACGTTCGGGACCACGAAACACGACGCCGGCCGGAGCGACCCCGTCGACGGATCGAACGCCGCCAGCACGTCCTTGGGCTGCATCCCGGACAGGCCACAGAGCTCGGTCACCGGCTCGCCGTAATGCGCCGAGAGGTCGTCGATGCGCTGCTGCATCGAGAGGTTCGTCGCGAGCGCCTGGATGTGCGAGTCGCGCGCCGATTTCCACGCGCTCCGGGCGTCCGTCAGCCGGCGACCCGACTCGTCGACCTCCGCCTGCGCCGTCTGGCGAAGGTACTTCGAGCTCGCGAAGAACCGCCCGGCCGTGCCGGTGGCGTCGTTGAAGACGACGGGCACGCTGTCGTTCTCGGCGTTCTCGGGGGTCGTGCATCGCGCGAGGTCCGCGCCGCGATCGACGACGCCCTGACGGCGAACCGCGTAGCTCTGGCGTGCCCGCGCCCAGCGATTGGCGTCGAGGTGGGCGCCGTCCGTGGCCACGGCAATGGCGTCCGCGAGCCCGGCGAGCGCCGCCGCGAGGCGCAGCGAGCGGCCCGCGCGCGCGAGCGTCGTGACGCGACCGGGCGCCGCGGGGTCACAAGGAGTGATGCTGGTCTGGGCGGTCTGGACGACGAGCTGCTCGGTCACGCCGAGGTAGCTGGTCGTGGTCTCGAGGAGCGTGATGGCGAGAGAGAGCCCCTGGTCGCCGGTGCCGAAATCGGCGCCGCTCGCCCCCCAGCGCTCCTTGGTTCGATAGTCGCCCGCATTGGCCGCGGCGACGAGGCGGGGCGCGACGCCGACGTCGAGCGCCAGCGCGAGCCCATCGTCGAGCTGCTCGAGAAGCCTGTCGAGGTGCTCGAGCGGCGAGGCCGGAATGACCGTGGTGTCGTCGCCGATGGCCGCCAGGAGCTCGTCACCCTGCGCGCCCTGGAGCGACAGGAAGCCGTGCATGCCGATCCACTGCTGGGAAAGTCGGTTGAAGAGCGCGGGATTGGGGCCGCTGGCGTCGCGCAGCGCCGTGAAGAACCGCGGCGGGCTGATGCACTGGGTGTCCGTCCGGAACACCGTGGTCGCGGTGGGCGACGGCGGGAGCGGCGTCGCCAGGTCCCGCGCACAGGCATCGAGCATGTCCTTGGCCTTGAGGGGATCGAGCACGTTCGGATCGGGAAAGCGGTCACGGTAGGCGTAGAGCGGGAAGGCCAGCTGGGGCGTCGACTGTGGGTGCCAGCAGGGGGCGTCCTTGGAGGCGCCGAATGGCGCGAGGTCGCCGCCGAAGAGCCGCTGCAGCTCGGTCGAGGCGAGCAGCGTGGGCCCCGACTGGTTCGTGGGGTCGAAGCAGGACAGGCGCTCGGCGTTGCTGCCGGGCACCGGCGCCCCCGGCCAGTCGCGCGTGCCGTCGAGCTCGCTCGAGACCGGGCACAGGTACACGCGGCGAGGCATGCCACCGCTCCATCCCTGCCAGATCTCGGCGGTGACCTCGGACTCTTGGCAGGTGCTCAGAAACTCGGGCAGCGATGTCGTGGTCTTGTTCCAGGCGTCGAGCTGGTCGTGGAGGCCCGTGCAATTGAAGTTGAACGTCCCGATCCTGGCGCCGTCGTGGCCGTCGAGCGTGACCGTGCCGGGGTTGCTCGGGCTGTCGTCGCGCTGCAGGCAGGGCAGGTAGCCATTCCTCCAGCGCTGGCGGAGGTAATGCGGATCGTCGAAATAGGTGCATTGCGACCCGGAATCGCTCCACAGGCTGCGGCTATCGTAGATGGCGTCGCACAGGTTGCCGCCGATGAGCTGCCTCGTCACGCCCGAGGGCGTGCAACCGCGCGCGTACGGGGAGGTCTTCTTGAAGAACCCGAACCAGGGCGCGGTCCCGTAGCCGCGATTCGCCTCGGCGAACGTGTCCTGGATGGTCAGGCTGTGGAAGTCGCGCTGGCAGATCGCATACGCGAGGTCACGCTGCTGCTGGAA
The DNA here is from genome assembly GCA_023248855.1 of Myxococcales bacterium. Classification (GTDB taxonomy): domain Bacteria; phylum Myxococcota_A; class Polyangia; order JAHFDS01; family JAHFDS01; genus JAHFDS01. Next base: position 6,498 of record JAHFDS010000209.1, on the reverse strand, counting down.
CAGCCGCTCGCGACCGATGACGTGCGCGTACGGCAGCTTGCCGGCCGTGCCGCGGTTGCCGAGGGGCACGTACAGGTTCGGCAGCGCCGCGAGGGACCACGGGTTCGAGCTCCCACTGGCGGCGCGGTCCACGGTCGTGTCGACGAGGCTCGGCCAGCGAGCGAAGAGCGTATGCGCAAGCGTGCCGATGGCGTCGCCAGTCCCGCTCGGGCCGCTCCGGCCCGGCAGACAGACGCCGATCCGCGCATCGCAGGCCTCGCCTGCGACGCACTGGCCGCAGGCGTGAACGGTCGACAGCTCCCCCGTCCGCTCGAGCACGAAGGCCCACTTCTGCGTGGCGTTGGTCGTCGTCGTGAACGGTCCCCACCAGCCCCCGGACTGCGTCGTCGTGACCGGGATCTCGACGAGCACCTCGCCCGTCAGCTTGCCCTTCGTGAGTCTCGGCGCGCCGTCCGGCTCCGTGTGGATCCGCGCACGCAGCCCGCCCGTGTTCGAGAGCCCGTCGTCCGGCTGGTGCGTGGCGGCGCTGAAGAGCTCGTCGGTGGTGCTCTGATACGGCGCGGCGAGCGTGGCCAGGACCTTGCCCGACGGCGTGACGCCGCCGAGCGGCTCGACCAGCATCACCCACGCGTTCGCCCGCAGCTCAGGCGCGGCGCCCGTCGGTGCTCCCGTGGCGTCGCCGGCGACGGCGGTGACGGGCACACGGAGCGGCGCGACGCCGGGGGCACCCGCGCCGGATGGCAGGCCCGAGTCGATCAGCGTCATCGTCCCGGTCCAGGTACCAGGGAGCACGGTCGCGCCTCCCGGCGTGCAGCCGCCGAAGCCCAGCGCCGCATTGGCGCCGCGCCACCGGCGCTGGTGGAGCAGGCCCGCGCCGTCGGCGAAGACGGCGTCCAGGCTGTCGGCGCCGGCGGCCGCCGCGCTCGGCGCGGACCCGATGGGGCCACCGAAGTCGTCTTCAGGCTCCCACGCGCCGTCGGCGAGCGCCCGGTGCCGCAGCGTTCCCTGCTGGCTGCGCCAGAACACGTCGAGGTGGCCCGAAGTCCGCGAGGTCACCGTCGGGCTCGACGCGAGCTGCCCGCCGAGGCGCTCCCAGGGGTGCCAGCTACCGTCCCAGGCCAGGTGCAGGAGCGCGCCGTCGGTGGCGCTCCTGGCGAACACGTCGATCCGACCCGGCCCCCACGACACCGCCGTCGGGTCGCCGGCGATCGTGCCCCCGAGGCTCTCCTCGGCCGAGAACGCGCCGCCGCCGTCGGCCGAGCGGTGGCCGAGCGTGCCGTCGGTGCGCCGGTAGAACACGTCGAGCCGGCCGGTCCCCCAGGAAGCGACCGTGGGCGAGGAGCCGAGCGGGCCGCCGAGGGCCGACCAGCCGCGCCATTGGCCGTCGAACCATTGACGGTAGAGGTTGTGGTCGGTGCCCTGGACGAACACCTCGAGCCGGGTCGGGAACCATTGATTGGGCGCCCATCCGATCGCGGCGGCGCGCCCGATCATCGCGCCATTGAGCGCGTCCTGGGCGGACCACGTGGCGTTGGCGAAGGCGCGGTGGTAGAGGTTCCCGTCGAGCCCGGTGTAGACCACGTCGAGCGTGCCCGGCTGGCGCATCGCGAGAGCAGGGTCGCCGCGTGTCGCGGGGTTCCCGAGCGCATTGTCCTCGCTGCACTGGGTGAGCGCGCTCGTGCTGGTCGTGGTGGTGGTCGACTGCGGCTGCGCGGGCACGCCGGAGCAGCCGGCGGCCACGAAGATGATCGTGAGCAGGGCGGAGCGGGATTGCATGGGGAGTCTCCTTGGCGGCCCCGGAGATGCACGCCGGGTGCCTGCGCCGGTGGCGGGCCAAGGGGGCGATGTCTCGGGAGACGCGCGGCGCTCGGGTGCCACGGGTGACGCCCGGCGAACGCCCGGTACAGGCCAGCGTCGAGGTGTCGCTCTCGCATCACCGGGACTCCGACGGCCTGCAGGTGACCGCCGGGCTCGGCCCGAGCGGCGGACGATCCCGGGCGCTGCGACCGGTGCACGCGACGGCCTGCACATTGAATTCGATCTTCCGCTGTCTCATTCACGTTGCTCGCGCGCACCTGGACGATCGATGTGCTCGAGTGCCCGCGCTGCGGCGGGCCCCATGCGCCTGATCTCGGTCATCGAGGACCCGATGGTTGCCCGCCGGATCCTCGAGCACCTCGACCTCCCGCCCGAGCGCCTCCGCGCGGCAGCCCCGGCTGGCGGGGCCACCTTGCCCGCAGATCGAGCGGGGTTGTCTTCGACAACTGCTACTGCGAGTGCAGAGAACCGCGTACGTCGAGTCGACGTGCCAAGAGGGAGACCCAGTCATCGGGGGCAGGATGCTGTTCGACGGCAAGCCTGTGACGGCGCTCGCGAGCTCGGCGCCAGATTTCTGGTTTCGCGACGAAGGCGGCAACAAGGTGATCACCCCGCAGTCGTCCCCTCCGGCTCTTCGCTCATTGACCTCAGTTCGACGGGCAGGTGAAGGTGTCCTCTCGCCCGAGAAGTCGATCGCCGAGCCTGGATCCGGGCGCAGGAGGCGATCGCGCTGGCGCGCTACCAGGTGATCAGCGCCTATGTCGCGCTCGCGCCCGGGCGCGGCCAGCGGCGCTTGCTGCTCGAGCAGCTCGCAGCCAAGACGTGGACGGCGCCCGACGGCGAGCCCATGCACGTCGCGGCGGAGACCATCCGCACCTGGATCCGTCGCTACCGCGCCGGAGGCCTGGGCGCGCTGCGCGACAAGCCACGCCCGCGGCGTGGCATCCAGGTGCTCAGCGCGGAGCAGATCGCGCTGGCGTGCCAGCTCAAGCGCGAGGTGCCGGCCCGCTCGGTCGACCGCGTGCTGCGCATCCTGGAGTCGAGCGGACAGGTCCCGCCCGGCCCTAATGGCCCTTCGGCGGGATCCCGAGCTGCTCGCGGGCACGGCGCACAAGCGCCACCATCTCCCCGCGCACCTCGTCGGAGCTCTTGACGGGCCGCGAGAACGCCACGCGGATGGGGCGCGCACCGTCGGGCGTCTGCGCTGACATCTCGAAACCATATCGGTCCACCTGGGTCAGGACCGCGCTCTCGACGGCAGCGGCGCGCGAGAACGCCCGGCAATACAGGACCAGCGCCTCGGCGTGGTCCTGGTTCATGTGCGCGCGGATACCCTCGGCGAAGGCGGCGACCGGATCCGGCTCGGCGCGCCTCCAGTCCTCGGCGGCGACCCACGACATCCTGCCGAAGCCGCCGATGAAGCGCAGGCTCTCGACCTCCAGTCGCCAGAGGCCAAAGTCCCCGAAGTCGGCGTAGCCGCGGGACGACGGATTCGCCTCGACGTATGCATCGACAGCGGCTCCGCGCGCCTCGCCCACGACCTCGGCGAAGTGCCCGAGCAGCGTCACCCGGCCGAGCGCGAGGGGATTGTCCCCGTCGCTCTCGGCGATGAGCAGCGAGCCGCGCGCGTCGGCGCGAAGGTTCTTCGTGTGCTCGGCGAGCCCGCTGATCAGCAGGACCGGTGCGCCTTCGTGCACGCCGTACGTCACGAGCGATCCATACGGATGCCCCGGCGGCTCGATGGCGAGCGTGCAGAGCGTCGCCACGCGGCGCGCGGTGACGAGCGTCCGCGCGCGCTCGGCGTGGCTCAGCGCCGGCAGCTCGGGATCGTAGAGCAGCTCCTGGTGGCCGGTGGCGCGGCCGGGCGCGTGGTGTCCTCGGGACGTGGTCATGGCGAGAATGTAGATCAGCGGGGGCGGGCGGTGCGCTGGCGGGCGCCGCGGAGCAGTTCGGCGACCTCGCTGTGGTCCCGCGCGACGGCGAGCTCCAGGAGGCTCCGGCCCCCTGCCACTCGCCGCCTTTGGAGCGCCCGACGGGCCCAGGTGCTTGACGGCGGCGGCGCTGCCGGCGCGCACGGAGAGCGGGAGTGCGGTCGCGCCCCACCGATCACTGTTTCCATCTCGAGAACAGTCAGTGCGCCTGGTGAGCATTGTTTCGGTGGTACCCGAGCGTCATGCTGGTCTTCAGCGGGAGGAGACGCGCCATGACCCGCACTTCCACGGAGCTCCAGTCGAGCGCGACCCCACGGTCACGCGACCGCCTTCGCGACATCGAGGGCGTGTACCGGCCGCCGGGCCTGCATTGGGTGGGCGACGGCTTCCGGGTTGCCGGCTACTTCTCGGCGATCCCCGGCGTGGTGCGAAAGCTCAGCCCCTTCCTGCTCCTCGACTACCACCCGCCCTACGTCTACGCGCCGACCGGCGGGCGTCGGGGCGTCGGCGTGCACCCCCACCGCGGGTTCGAGACGGTCACGCTGGCTTGGCAGGGCAGCGTCGCGCACCACGACAGCGCGGGGGGCGGCGGGGTGATCGGCCCGGGCGACGTCCAGTGTGCAGTACGGCCCGTTCCTCATGAACACCGAGCGCGAGATCGCCCAGGCGATCCACGACCTCAACCGCGGCAAGTTCGGCCACCTCGACGACTAGGTCGCCCGGCGCTGCCAGGCCGCCTCGGCGCCGGCGCGCAGCGCGCCGATGGCGCCCGCGTAGTCCTTGGCGCCGAACACCGCGGAACCGGCGACGAACACGTTCGCGCCCGCGCCTGCGGCCTCGGCGATCGTGCCCGGCGCGATGCCGCCGTCGACCTCGATGTCGACGGCCAGGCCCCGCGCCGTGATCTCCTGGCGCAGCGCCGCGATCTTGGCCGTGACGGCGTGGATGTACGACTGCCCACCGAAGCCGGGGTTGACGGTCATGAGCAGCACCATGTCGAGCTCGCCGAGCACGTAGCGCACCGCCTCGAGGGGCGTCGCCGGGTTGAGCGACACCGCGGCCTTCTTGCCGAGCGCGCGGATGGTCTGCAGGGAGCGGTGCAGGTGCGGCGACGCCTCCGCGTGCACGCAGATGAGGTCCGCGCCCGCCGACGCGTAGGCCTCGAGGTAGCGGTCGGCGTTCGTGATCATGAGGTGCACGTCGAGTGGCTTTTGCGTGGCCCTGCGCACTGCGGCGATCACCGGCGGCCCGATCGTGAGGTTCGGGACGAAGTGCCCGTCCATGACGTCGACGTGCACGTAGTCGCAGCCGGCGGCGTCGATGGCGCGGACCTCGTCCCCGAGGCGCCCGAAGTCTGCGGACAGGATCGAGGGGGCCACGAGGATGCGCGCCATGCAGCGCTTTTGGCACGGGCGAGGGCGGGGAGCAAGCGACACGGATCAGGCGGGCGGGCGGACCAGGCGCGCGACATAGAAGCCGTCGGTGTGGTCGCGGTGCGGCAGGAGCCAGCGCTCCTCGGCCAGCTCGAGCGGCGCCGAAGCGGCCCGGCTCGCGAGCAGCGCGCGCAGCTGCGCCGGCCCTTCTTCCTCGGTGAGCGTGCACACGGCGTAGATCAGCGTGCCGCCGGGGCGAAGGGCGGCGGCGATGTGGGGCAGCATCCGCGCCTGCAGCGCCGCGAGGCTCGTGACGTCCTCGGGCCTGCGCGTCCAGCGCGACTCCGGGTGACGGCCGAGCAGGCCGAGGCCCGAGCACGGCGCGTCGAGCAGGATGCGGTCGAAGCTACCGGGAACCGTGCCCGCGCAGGTGAGATCGCCGAGCTGGTGCGTGACGCCGCGGATGCCGAGCCGGCGGCAATGGTCGGTGGACAGCTCGAGCTTGCGCGGCGAGGCGTCGATCGCGACCACGTCGGCGCCGGCGCCCGCGAGCACCGCCAGGTACGTGGTCTTGCCGCCGAGCCCCGCGCAGGCGTCGAGGATGCGCTCGCCGGGCGCCGGCGCCAGCATGCGGCAGATGACCTGCGCCCCCGCGTCCTGCCCGATGAAGAGGCCCTCGGCGTAGGCGGGCCCGGAAAACGGCGAGCCTCCCCCCGTGACCTCGAGCGCGTCCGGCGCCAGCGCGTGCCGCGCGATCTGCGCGCCGGGCAGCTCGGCGAAAAGGCGCGCCTCGAGGGCGTCCACGGTCGTGCGCAATGTATTCGCACGGACGCATGGGTTCGACGGCGCGTCGAAGGCCGCGCAGAGCGCCCGCGCCTCGGCGAGGCCGAACGTGGCGACAAGGCGCGTCGCGATCCACGGCGGCAGCGAGTGGATGACGGACAGCGCGGCCGCGTCGTCGGGCGCCGGCAGCGGAGGCTCGCCCCGGTCGGCCAGCTTGCGCAGGAGGGCGTTGGCGAAGCCCGCGAGGCCCGGGCCGCGCAGCTTGCGCAGGGTGCCCACGGCCTCGTGCACCGCCGCGCGGGCCGGCACGCGATCGAGAAACAGGATCTGGTAGGCCGCCACGGAGAGGTGCGCGCGGGTCAGCGTATCGAGCCGGCCGGTGCCCTGGTCGGCGTGCGCGTCGAGCGCGCGCGCCAGGCGCGTCCGCCGGCGGAAGACCCCGTAGGCGAGCTCGGTGGCGAGGCCGCGATCGGCGGCGCCGAGGCCCGCGCGCGCGAGCTCGGCGTCGAGCACGAGCGGCAGGTAGGCGCGGTCCTTCTCCACGCGGTGCGCGACGTGCGCGGCCACCTCGCGCGCAGTGCGCTTCACGCGCC